>CAZBTQ010000031.1:0-23453 GCA_964494405.1 uncultured Iamiaceae bacterium | reverse complement strand
GGTTGCGTCCGGCCCTGGTGCACTCGTCGACCCCGAAGGCGGGGCTGCTCGGCACGCTGGCAGCGTGGCTGACCCGGCGACCAGTGCGCGTGTACCTGGTGCGAGGGTTGCGCTTCGAGACTGCCGAGGGGCGCCAGCGAACGCTCTACGTCGGGATCGAGCGGTTCGTGGCCCGACGAGCCACCCACGTCATGTTCAACAGTGCCAGCACCCGCAAGGTGGCTGAGGACGAGGGGATCGTGGCCCCGGGCGAGGGGATCGTGCTGGCGGGTGGGTCGGGCAATGGCCTCGATGTGAGCCGCCTCGACGGGCTGCCGTCGCGGGCCGAGGTGCGGGAGCGGCTCGGGCTCGACGACGACGCAGCGGTGCTCGGATTCGTCGGCCGGCTCACCGCCGACAAGGGCATCGACGACCTGGTGGCGGTGGTGGAACGCCTCGGCGCCGCCGGTCGCGACGTCCGACTGCTGCTGGTGGGCGCTATCGAGGAGGCCGACCCGCCGTCGGCTCGGAGCCGCGCCTTCGTCGAGACCGACCCCCGCGTCGTGACGACCGGTTGGGTGGACGACCCGGTCGAGCTGTACCCGGCGATGGACCTGCTGGTGTTCCCGTCGCGCCGGGAGGGGCTACCGAACGTGCCGCTCGAGGCACAAGCTTCGGGCGTCCCCGTCGTGGGCTACGCGGCGACGGGCACCGTCGACGCTGTGGTCTACGGCTCCACCGGGCTGCTGGTCGAGGTCGGCGACGTCGACGCCCTGGCCGCGGCGGTCGAGGAGTTGCTCGGCGACGAGGACCGCCGGTCTGCCATGGGCGCCGCAGGCCGCAACTGGGTCCGATCGACGTTCTCCCAGGAGCGAGTCTGGACCGAGCTCGTCGCCGCCTACCGCTCCTGGTTGGCCTGAGCCTGCATCCAGGTGATGGTGTCGGCGAGGCCGGTGCGCAGGTCGACCGGTTCGACGTCGGGGAACAGGGCGCGGAGGCGGTCGTTGGCCGCTTGGGAGTGCCGCACATCGCCGGTGCGCGGGTCGACGTGGTCGACGTCGAGGTCGTGGCCGAGCAGGTCGCCGAGCAGCGCGACCAGCTCCAGCAAGGTGGTGCGGGTGCCGAAGGCCAGGTTCACCGGTCCTTCGCTCGTCACGCCGCGGACGACGGCGTCGACGAGCACGTCGCAGACGGTGCCCACGTAGGTGAAGTCGCGGCTCTGCTGGCCGTCGCCGTGCACGGTGAGCGGGCGACCGGCGAGGGCGGCGTCGACGAAGGCGGGGACGACCGCGGCGTACGCGTGGCCCGCTGCCTGGAGCGGGCCGAACACGTTGAAGAACCGCAGGGCCAGCGTGCGCATCCCGTAGCTGTGCTGCCAGGCGAGGGCGTACTGCTCGGTGGCCAACTTGGAGACGGCGTACGGGCTCATGGGCATCGGCGTCATCAGCTCGTGCTTGGGCAGCTCGGGGTTGGCGCCGTAGACCGACGAGGAGGAGGCGACGACGACGATCGGGTCGTCGAGCGTGCGGGCGGCGTCGAGGACGCGGAGGGTGCCGGTGGCGTTGGCCTCGTGGCTGGCGATGGGGTCGGCGATCGACCGCGGGACCGAGGGGCGGGCCCCGAGGTGGACGATCGCTGACGCTCCGGCGACGGTGTCGCGCAGCAAGTCGTCGTCGAGGAACGAACCGACGACGAGCCGGCAGTCGATGCCGTCGAGGTTGGTGGCGAAGCCGGTGGAGAGGTCGTCGAGGGCGACGACCTCGCTCACCTCGAGGTGCTCGGCGAGCCGCCGGCACAGGTTGGCTCCGATGAACCCGGCCCCGCCGGTGACCACGATCTTCACTTGCGGTCGCTCCTGGTAGGGCTCGATTGCTCGCGCATCACTTCAGTCCTGACAGCTCGAGGGCGTGGCGGTAGAACTCGCTGTCCTGGCGAAGCTCTTCGGGGGTCCCGGCGGCGACCAAGCGGCCGCCTTCGATGACGAGCAGGCGGTCGCACATCTCGAGCGTGGACAGCCGGTGGGCGATGATCACGATGGTGGACCTGCCGTGAAGCTCGGTGATCGTGCGGCGGATCAACGCCTCGCTGTTCACGTCGAGCGCCGAGGTCGGCTCGTCGAGGATCAACAGCTCGGGCTCGCCCGCAAGGGCACGTGCGATCGACACGCGCTGGCGTTGGCCACCCGAGAGCTGGGCGCCCCGCTCGCCGAGGTGGGCCTCGTAGCCATCGGGCAGCGCCTCGATCTCGCCGTCGACGTGGGCGAGCGCGGCAGCCCGGCGCACCGCGGCGTCGTCGAGGTCCTCGCGGAAGAACCGGATGTTGTCGGCCACCGTGCCGGTGAACAGGTGCGCCTCCTGCGCGACGAACGCCACCCGGTGGCTCCACCAACCACGATCCACGCGACGCAGGTCGTGGCCGTCGACCCGAACCGCGCCCTCGCTCGGATCGCGGACACCGAGGAGGAGCTGGACAAGCGTGGACTTGCCGGCGCCCGAGGGACCGATGATGCCGACGGTCTCGCCCGGGGCGATGCTGAACGACACGTCGTCGAGCACGGGCCGGTCAGCCACGTAGGCGAACGACACGCTGTCGACCTGGACCGTGCCGAGAGCGTCGGGCACCTCGGAGCCCCCGCTGGCCGGGGCAGCCAAGTAACTGGCGACGGTCCGCTCGAAGCGCTCGGCGTAGGGCAGCGAGGAGAGCATGGTGCCGGTGGTGACCTGGAGCTGCTGGCCGTAGGTGAGCGACCGGAGCATCACCAGCATCACCGCACCCATTGAGGCCAGCTCGCCGGTACCAGCCACACCAGCGAGGGCTAGCCCTCCGAGGAGGGCGCCGTAGGCAAGGGAGGTGTAGATGGCGGGGAGGGCGGCCCGCAGCATGTCGGCGCGCCGCCGGGCGCGCTGATCGCGCTCGACCAGTTGTCCGATCCGCTCCTCAAAGGGGACGCGGGCCCCGTAGGTCTGCATCTCGAGCCCGAGGGTGCCCAGCTCGGACACCGCGCTCGACACTTCCATCTGGGTGTTGGCCGCGGTCCGGGATCGCAGCTGGATCCGGCGTCGGACCGGGGCCAGGAGGGCGGCGAGGCCGGCGAGCGCGACGACCACTGCCAGCGTCGCCATTGGGTCCACGAGCAAGGAGGCCAGCACCAGCGCTGTGAGGCTCAGGGCGGCCGTGATCGCTGCAGCGAGGGAGCTGACGGCGCTCATGCTCTCGTTGGTGAACGCGGTCATGAGCTGGGCGAGGCGTCCACTGGGTTCGGCCTCGTGGGTGGCCCACGACGCACGGAGGTAGGCCGCGGACAATCGAGAGCGCATGGTGCCGCGCACGGTTGCAGTCAGGCCGGTCGACAGCGATGCGCCGAGGAGCGCGAGGCCCAGGCGCAGCGCGACGAGCAGGGCGGCAACCGCCACGGCCTGACCGAGCGAGAGGGTCCACCCGGCCAGCAGCCCGGTGGTGCTCCGGCCGTCGGCAACGGCGAGGGCCATGCGGGTGACCATCACCAGGAAGGCGGCCTCGGCGAGGCCACCGAGGAACCCGGTGACCGAGATGCCGAGGAGGTGGCCGCGGTGAGGCCAGACCAGGGCGCGGAGCGGTGCCCACCGCTCGCGTGCCGTCTCCTTGGTTCCCATCGGTCTCACCATCGGTCGTGCCGGCTTGAAGTGGAGGACGGTACCGCCCGGTTTGGCGCGGTTCAGCGTCACGCCGGCGGGCTGGGTCAGACTGGCGGCCGTGACCGATCGCATCTATCTCTCGCCGCCCTCTGTCGGCCCTGCCGAGGAGGCTGCCGTCCTCGGCGCGCTGCGGTCGGGCTGGGTCGCCCCGGTTGGTCCCGACCTCGACGCCTTCGAGGCCGAGCTGGCGGCGCGTGCGGGACGGTCGCACTGCGTGGCCCTCTCGTCAGGCACCGCCGGGCTTCACACGCTGCTCGTCGCCCTCGGCGTCGGGCCAGGCGACGACGTGTTGGTGTCGACGCTGACGTTCGTGGCCAGCGTGAACCCGATCCGGTACGTGGGCGCCAACCCTGTGCTGATCGACAGCGAACCGGTGTGGTGGAACATCGACCCCGAGCTGGTCGACGCCGAGCTGGGCCGTCGGCAGGCCGCCGGTCGGCGAGTGGGAGCAGTGGTGGCAGTCGACCTGTACGGGCGGTGCGTCGACCGGAGCTTGGAGGCCATCTGCGCCGCGCACGGCGTGCCGCTGCTGGTCGATGCGGCCGAGAGCCTCGGTGCCAGCCGCGACGGCGTGCCTGCGGGCGGTACAGGTGTGGCCGGCCTGTTCTCGTTCAACGGCAACAAGATCATCACCACGAGCGGGGGAGGTGCGGTGGTCACCGACGACGAGGCCCTGGCCCTGCGGGTTCGGCACCTGGCGACCCAGGCGCGGGAGCCCGCGGTGCACTACGAGCACGTCGAGGTCGGGTTCAACTACCGCCTGTCCAACGTGCTCGCCGCGCTGGGTCGGGCCCAGCTCGCCGGGCTGGACGGGCGGATCGAACGCCGCCGGGCGATCTCGAACGCCTACAGGGATGCGTTGGCCGACATTGAGGGCGTGGTGTTCCCCGACCCCGCCGCCGACGACGGATGGAACGGATGGCTGACGTGCGTTCTGCTTGATCCCGAGGCCGGCCTGCCGACCTCCCATGAGGTGGTCGATCAACTGGAACGCAAGAACATCGAAGCGCGACCGGCCTGGAAGCCCATGCACCGCCAGCCCCTCTACGCCGGGGCTGACGCGTGTCTCACCGGCGTGGCCGACCGGGTCTTCGACCTGGGGCTGTGCCTGCCGTCAGGCCACGCGCTCTCCGATGCAGATTTCGAACGGGTGCTAGGCGCGCTCAGAGAAGCGCTGGGCGAGTAGTGCGGCAGCCATCGAAACGGAGAGCGTTCATCAAGGTGCCTGCGGGGCGCATCACGTGAGGTGTACCCGTGGCTGTAACATCGGTGAGCCCACCGAGACCTCGCGGCGCACTGAGAGTTACTGCGAGGCCGACCGTCCTGATGTGGTCGCGGTTGTCGTGACCTTCAATCGACCCGCCGTCCTTCTGAAGACACTGGCAGGAGTCACGACCCAGACGGTCCGGCCTCGCCTGGTTGTCGTCGTTGACAATGCGTGCGACTCGGCCCAGAAGGAGCGCATCGAGCGCATCTTCCCTCATGTCATCTACCTCCTGAGTCCTGAGAATATTGGATTTGGAGCCGGCCTCACCGTTGGCATGAAGCAGGCCGCTGAGCGGCATGATCCAGGCTGGTACTGGCTTCTGGATGACGACTCTCCTCCGCTCCCGAATGATCTCGCGAATGCTCTCGCGGCCGCAGCGGCCTTCGGGCCGGTAGGACTTGTTGCCAATCGCGGAGGGCGGATCCGATGGGGGAGAGTTCGGCATGACCTCACCCGGGTGACGGTCGCAACCCCTGCGGACTTTTCGTTGATAGACGGAAGTCTCGTATCGCGGGAGGCGGTCCTGCGATGTGGCTATCCTCGTGAGGACTTCTTCATGGGATTCGAGGACATCGAGTACTCGACGAGGCTGGCGAGTGCAGGGCTGCGAGTGCTGGTCCGTCCTGCAGAGGTACAAGCGTTGCACCTTGGGGCGTCGTCGGCCTGGAGACGGTATTACCAATCGCGTAATCATCTTCGTGTGGCCATCGAGAGAAGGTCCATTCGCTGGGCCGTTGGATACTTGTGGAGGTTGCTCGCTCTGACAGTCGTGGACATTAGGCGCGGGCGGTGGAGGACCTTGACCTATGGATGGCAGGGCGCTGCCGATGGAATTCGCGGTCGTATGGGAAGAACGATCGAGCCATGATCTCGAATCCGTCAGATGGTCGAACCAAGGGACGGCACCCAGCAGTCGACTCGTTGGGCGATTGCAGTTCTGAGCAGTGCCAAACGCTGACGCGGGTTTCGTGGGCTGTTTTGCAGAATCCGTCGGGACATTGAGGCTGTCGCAAGAACAAGAAGGGGGAGAGGTGGACGGGAGCTGCGAGGAGGCTGGGACGAAGGTCGTGGTGATAGGTCAGGGGTACGTCGGTCTGCCCGTGGCGGTGCGCGCCGTGGAGGTGGGCTTTGACGTCGTGGGCTTCGATGTCGACCACTCCCGCGTCGAAGGCCTGGCCGATGGGCACAGCCACGTTGAAGACATCGGGCGGGCACGACTCGCTGCGGCACTCGAGACGGGGCGCTACAGACCCACATCGGATCCGGCGGACCTGGCTGACTTCGACGTCGGGGTGATCTCGGTGCCAACCCCCTTGCACGAGGGGGCGCCCGATCTGTCGTACATGCAGGATGCCGCGCGAGCACTCGGCGCCCACCTGCGTTTGGGGGCCACGGTCGTGCTCGAGTCCACGACCTACCCGGGCACAACCGAGGAGATGGTGGGGCCGATCCTCGAGTCAGCCTCTGGGCTGGTCATCGGGCGCGATTTCCACCTCGGCTACTCGCCGGAGCGCATCGACCCGGGCAACGCGGTCTGGCGGTTCGAGAACACGCCCAAGGTGGTGTCGGGCGTAGACGCGGCATCGCTGGACGTCATCGACTGGTTCTACAGCCAACTCGTCGAGACCACGGTGCGGGTGCCGACGCCGAAGGAGGCGGAGCTCACGAAGCTTCTGGAGAACACGTTCCGGCACGTCAACATCGCGCTGGTGAACGAGCTCGCCATGTTCGCCCACGACCTCGACATCGACGTGTGGGCAGCGATCGACGCCGCGTCCACCAAGCCGTTCGGCTACATGCGGTTCACGCCGGGTCCCGGTGTCGGCGGTCACTGCCTACCCGTCGACCCCACCTACTTGTCGTGGCAGGTGCGCCAGCGGCTCGGGTCGAGCTTCCGCTTCGTCGAGTTGGCCAACGACGTCAACGATCACATGCCCGACTACGTGGTGCGGCGAGTCGTCGCCCACTTCAACGACCGGTCGCTGGCGGTGCGCGACCGGCGCATCCTCGTCCTCGGCCTGGCCTACAAGCGCAACACCGGCGATGCCCGGGAGAGCCCAAGCGAGAGCATCTGCGAGGGGCTGCTGTCCCTCGGAGCGGACGTGCGCGTCGCCGATCCCCACGTCGATCCCCGTCACGTCGTCGAGGGTGCCGTCCTGGTCGATGCCACTGCCGACGAGGTGTCGTCCGCCGATCTGGTGGTCGTGCTCGTGGACCACGACCGCTTCGACCTGCCTGCCCTCCTTGCTGGTGCGCCGCACGTGCTCGATACCCGCCGGTGCGTACCGGCCGGACCTGGCATCGAGCATCTGTAGATCCGCCCCTGGGCAAGCGGGTGCCGCTGCTTCGGCTGGGCCGTGTGACACACTTCTCGGGCCCAATGCCGGCCCGGCCTCACATGCGACGGCCGGCTTCCGACGGAGTGAAGGTGAGCACGAAGGTGACGACGGCAGCACTCGTTTCCCTGCGTGACGTCCATTGCTGTCGGCGGTCCGATCAGTACGAGGTCCCGTGCAACCGTTCGAGTTTCTGAGCGTCCTGCGACGCCGTTGGGCGTTCGTGGTCCTGGGTCTGGTCGTCGGCCTCCTGGCCGGGTGGATCACCGCCCCCGGTGCCGGGACGCGGCCCGTGGCCTACCAGGCCGAGACCACCCTGTTGCGCTCGCCGACATCGACCGGCGCGAGCATCAACCTCGAGCAGGCAGCCCTGCTGGTCACCACCGGCGAGGTGCCCGACCTCGCCGTCGTGCAGCTCGACGACGGGACGACGCGCTCCCAGGCCGTCGGCGCGGTGTCCGCGAAGGCAGACCAACCCACCGCCAGCCTGACGGTCACCGCCACCGCATCCACCCCAGAGCGTGCCGAGCAGCTCTCGGGCGCCTTCGCCGACGCGCTGGTCGCGAGCTACGCCGCGGTCGACGAAGCGGCATACGAGGCCGAGCTCGCGCGCGCGGCCGACGATGTCGAGACGGCCACCAAGGAGTTGGACGACGCCGAGCTCACGCTGGTGGGGCTGGACGAGGATGACCCAGAGCGACCGCGGGCAGAGTCCCAGGTCGCCGTCGCCGAGGAGATGCTCGACCAGGCCACCCGGGCCTACACCGCCCTCGAGGCTGGGGGTCCACCCGAGCCGGCGATGACGGTCATCGAGCGCGGCACGGCGTCGACGGTGACCACCAAGGGCGTGCGGGCACCGGACAGCAAACCCCAGCGGGCCGCGCTGTTGGGCATGTTCGGCCTGGCCGTCGGTGTGGCCGGCGCCTTCGCCGTCGACAAGTTCGACACCCGTATCCGCGGGAAGGAAGAGGCCGAGGCCGCGTTCGGTGTCGAGGTCATCGCCGAGATCCCGCCACTTCCTGGCGGCCGCAAGGCAAAGTCGGAGCTGTTGGCGGTGACCCAGCCGTCGTCGCCGTTCACCGAGTCGTACCGCACGTTGCGCACGGTGCTGCTGTATGCGGCTGCCACCGCCCAGCACCGCGGTGAGGCTGGCGTTGACGCCAGCGCGCGTGAACAGGGCGCCGCCCAGCACGCCGAGCACGCCGGCCAGGTAGTGCTCGTCACCTCCCCGACCGCAGGCGAGGGCAAGACCACCACCGCGGCGCACCTTGCGGCGTTGCTGGCCGAGGTCGGCAAGAAGGTGCTCGTGGTCAGCGCCGACTTCCGCCGCCCCCGCATCCACGAGCTGCTGGGTGCCGAGCGCGAACCCGGCCTGGCCGACGTCTTGACGAACCAGTCGACGATGGCATTGAAGGATCTGCCGACAAGGTCTGCGGTGCCCGGCGTGCGGCTGCTGGCCTCGGGTCGACCCGTGACGAACCCGGCGCCGTTCCTGCGCGAGACGGCACAGCTCATCGCCTCGGCCCGCAAGATGTTCGATTACGTCGTCATCGACACAGCGCCGCTGTTGGTCGCCAACGACGCCACAGAGCTCGCCGGGGTGGCCGACTTCGTCGTCGTGACCTCGCGCGCTCGTCGCACCACCCAGGACGCGGCGCGTCGTGCGATGGAGGTCCTGCACCGGGTCGAGGCCCCAGTTCTGGGTGTCGTGCTGATCGGCGCGACCGACACCCCGGCCGCGTACCGCTACTACACGTATCGCTACTACAGCGACGACGCCGACGACCAAGGACGCGATGCAAATCGCGGGCGTGGGGAGCGTTCAGAACAGCCAACCCGGACGGGGCGCCGTGCGCAGACCGGCGAACGCGACGGTCGGCCGGCCATGATCGCTCCGTCCGCCTTGGCCCTGTCCTTCGAGGACTGACGTGGCGCTTCCGGTCCGGGAGGCGCGTGCCAGCCGAGTCAGGACGAGCGGACCGCTGCTCGCCCCAGCGGTGATCGTGGCCCTGGTCGTGGCCGTTCCCCTCGGCTTGGCGGTGACCATCGATCGCTACGGGTACGACATCTGGGGCGTCTTCGTGTGGGGGCCTGTGCTCATGGCCCTGTGCCTCCCCTTGGTCAGGTGGGTGGCTCGGCGGACGGGGGAGCCCGGCGTCGTCCCGTTCCTACTTTGTGCCGCCTCCTTGAAGATCGTCATCGGCAGCGTGCTCCGCTACACGACGGCGCAGGCGTTCTACGGCGGCCTGGCCGACGCGGCCCGCTACGACAACGCCGGCAGCGAGCTGATGGATCTCTTCCGCCAAGGGATCTTCACCGACCTGGGCAAGATCTCGGGGACCCGGTTCATCGAGGTGCTGAGCGGGGTCATCCAGGCGGTGATCGGCGAGACCCGCATGGGCAACTTCCTGGTGTTCAGCTTCTTGGGCTTCGTGGGGATGGTCCTGTTCTACGTCGCCTTCTGCGAGGCGTTGCCGAACGGTGATCGGCGCCTCTACCGTTTGCTCCTCTTCCTGACCCCGACCATGTGGTACTGGCCGAGCAGCATCGGCAAGGAGGCGTTCATGCTCCTGTGCCTTGGCGCAGCAGCGTTCGGCGCGGCCCGACTGTTCGGCGGCCACCTCTCGGGCGCGGTCATCGGAGGGGTCGGCCTCTGGGGCACGATGGTCGTCCGGCCCCACATGACGATGGTGTTCATGGTTGGCCTGCTGTTCGCTCTGCCCTCCTTCAGCCGGCGGGAGGAGCGTGCAGCGCGGCCGTGGGCAGTGCGCCTGGCCCCCTTGCTGATGCTCCTGTTGTTGCCAGCGGCGATCGGCACGATGGAGGAGTTCTTCGGCCTCGACAAGCTTGACGCCGACACCGCTGAGGATGTGGCCGTTGAGGTGACCCGCCGCACGGCCCAGGGAGGCTCGGAGTATTCGACGGTCGACCCGTTCACGCCTGCCGGGCTCACCGTAGGGACTGGCACCGTGTTCTTCCGGCCGTTCCCTTGGGAGGCGTCAGGGCTCCAAGGTCTCATCTCGTCGGTAGAGATCGCTATGATCGCTACCGTATGCAGCGTCGCGATTTGGCGTCGGCGAAATGCGCTCATCGAAGGCTTCCGCCAGCGCTACGCGCGCCTCGGGCTGGGCTATACGCTCGCCTTCGGCTCGGCGTTCGCCGCCGTCGGCAACTTCGGGATCCTCGTGCGGCAAAGAAGCCTGTTGCTTCCACTCGCGTTTATCCTAGCTGCGTGCATACCGTTACCACGACGCGGACAAATGAGCGTGAGCTTTGGGGTGGATGAGTGATATCTATACAATCGCCGCCCACACGTGTAAAAGCCGAGATCCATTGAGCGTGTATTCGAAATCCCAAAGTATCATAAAGGCCAAGACGAGCGCGCCGAGGTTGGCCTCAATAAACCCACAGCCCGATGATACTTCGAACGAAGGGACCACGCCGCGGTGACTGCAACTGCACCAGACGTGAGCGTCATCATTCCCGTCCTCGATGGAGCCGAGACAATACAGCGAGCGATTGAGTCTGCTCTCAACCAACTACACACGAAGGTTGAGGTCATCGTCGTTGATGACGGCTCCTCGGACGACGGGCCCCGGTTGGCCCAAGCCGTGGACAGCGAACGAGTGAGAGTCCTTACGACCCAAAGTCGCCGAAGCGGGAGCGGTAACGCTCGAAATATCGCACTTGACGCCGCAAGAGGTCGGTGGATCGCGTTTCTCGATGCTGACGATTCTTGGGACGCCGGACGCCTTGATCAACTCACGGCAACCGCGGAGCTTCTTGGAGCTGACCTAATCGCTGACGACCTTCGAATCACCTATGTTCGAGGTGGTTCGCTAGTACATCAGTCCTCCTTCCTAGCTTCGAGAGGCATAACCCTTGACGCGCCCTCGACCTTTACACACGAAGACGTGGTCCGCTACGACTTGGGCTTGTTAAAGCTCGTTGTTCGGCGATCGGTGGTCGAACAAGGCCACCTCCGCTTTCGAGGTCGGTCGACAGAGGACTTTGCCTTTCTGTTCGAGTCAGCGCTGTGCGCTGGCATAGCCGTTCTGGTTCCAGAGCCGATGTATACATACGTAAAGAATCTGGACTCGACTTCTGTCTCATCAGCATCGAGTCAGTTCTGGCTGGACTCGGCCTCTGGAAGCCTCGACGTGATGTTGCGTCATCGCAGTGCCAGCGAAGCGATCGAGCGGATGTTGTATAAGCGCGTCCGACACTCACTAGCTCGCTACAGCTACCTCAAACTCAAGGAGCTTCCGTCACAGGAGTGGCGCATCGATCTGCTTTCGACGATCGCATCAAATGTATCTGGAATTCCCCCAGCATTCAGTTCACTACGGCAGCGACTTACGCAACGCTGGATCCTCCGATGAGACTAGCCTCCCCTCGGGTTTCGGTAGTGGTTCCTACATACAATGCCTGGCCAAAGGTTCAGGAAGCTCTGAACTCGGTCCTTGCACAAGACTACTCGGGTGAGATCGAGTGCATCGTCTCCGACGATGGCTCAACCGACGAGACCGTCGAACGCGTCGTCTCTGAGTTTCCAAGTGTCATAGTAGTCGAGGGGGCCAATGCTGGAGCGGCGGTGGCCAGGAATCGTGGGGTAGCCGAAGCCAGAGGTGAGTTGGTGGGCTTTCTCGATGATGACGATCTTTGGGTAGGTGACTTCGTTGCGACTCAGGCCGGCAGGCTCGCAGATGTTCCTGGAGCGGCGGGGATTTTGGCGGAGGAGGTCGGAAGCACCTCCGAAAAGGACTTCGGGCTTACACCACTTCAGTTCAGGTCGACTCTAGCGACTCTGACCGGCGGGAAGGGTTGTTCAGCTTGGATGTTCAGAGCGAGCGTTTTCCAGGAAGCAGGAGGATTCGATCCCCGCTTTCGACGCTTTCAAGACTATGAATTCCTGATACGGGTTCTCGGTCTTGGCTATAGCATTTATTCAGGAACCGGGGACCATCCGTTATTTGTTCGCGAACGTGCATCCAGGCGTAGCTCCTCATATCCCGCGGAGAACGCTAGGGCGCTTGAACTGCTAGCCTCTATGTATTCGCCCGATCTCGCACCTGCATACGCTCATCAACATTTTCCGATTTGCGAGCTCCAAGCAATTTCCAGAAGCCTCTACCGCAATGCCGCCTCAGTATACTTGACGGCAGGGCTTGCCCAGGAGGCCGCGAGATGCGCCGAATCTGTGATGAATGCACCTGGGCATGCTCCATTCTGGGCGCGATTCATTGCTTCGGCCCCACCCTCTACTCTTAGACAGTTGGGCAAGGCGCGTAAGCTCCTATGACTTGCGGGATCCATATGGCGCCTGAGAGGGCGGACTGTGTGCGTATCATTGGGTTGGTGGGGTCTATGTAGGCCAGTTTGACAGTCTCGATTTGGTCGGAGGTGGCCTGTTCCATCGGTCGGTGCACGGTCCCGTTCATGATGACCCGGTGCTGTTGAACGCCGCCGACCGATCGAGACTCCGGAATGCCAGGGGCTCCGTTGTCGTTGCCCGAACGCAAAGAGAGATCAGTGTCCAGCTGATCGCCGAACCCGACGTGTCGTGGGCGCAGCTCGCCCGGCGGGTCGCCCGTCACCCGGCCACGATCGCCCGGGAGGTGACCGCCAACGGAGACCGTGACGGCTGCTGGCCCGCCCAGGCCGAGCGCACGCGCAGCGGTGCCTGGGTCGCGCCCGCCCATGCGCATCCGTCGCAGTGCCACTGGCAGGATCAACTTCAACTACCGTCATCGATGTGAGAGTCATCAAGGTTGGTCCTCACGAGATCGGCGATCCTTACCGTCCTGCGATGCTGATCGCCGAAGCCGGTGTGAACCACAACGGAGAGCTATCGCTAGCGCATGAGTTGGTCGACGCTGCTGCTGAGGCGGGGGCCGACGCGGTGAAGTTCCAGACCTTCTCGGCACCAGAGGTCGTGGTGCGCGGCGGGGAGACGGCGCGCTACCAGCGAGTAGCGGGCGGAGGAGTCGATCAGCTCGCCATGCTTGCACGTCTCGAGCTTCCCGCCGACTCGTGGTCCGACCTGCGCGAACACGCTACTCAGCTCGGTCTCGTGTTTCTCTCGACCGCCTTCGATCCGGCGAGCCTCCGACTGCTGGTCGACCTGGGAGTGGATGCTGTAAAGGTGCCATCAGGCGAGCTGACCAACCTCAACTACCTCGAGCTCCACGCTGAGTGTGGTCTCCCTATCTTGGCCAGCACCGGCATGGCGACGATGGGGGAGGTCGATTGGGCGGTGCAGATCCTGTCGAGGTCAGGAGCGGGCTTGGCCCTGTTCCACTGCGTGTCCGCGTACCCCACCCCGATCGAAGCCTCAAACCTCAGGGCCATCGCCACGCTACGCGAGCGTCACGACATCCCGGTCGGCTGGTCCGACCATACCAATGGCTGGCTCACGGCTGTCGCCGCGCGCGCCCTTGGCGCAACGATATTCGAGAAGCATCTGACCCTCGACAGAACGATGCCAGGCCCCGACCACGCCGCTTCGGCCGATCCCACCGGTCTCACAGAGTTCGTGCAAGCAATCAGAGTCTGCGAGGCCGCGCTCGGCACGGGACGCAAGGAGCCGGCAGAGGTTGAGCTAGAGAATCGCGGGGTCGCGCGTCGCAGCTACTACGCCAGCCGCGCCATCGATGCCGGCGAGGCCGTAACGGCCGAAAACGTTGCAGTTCTTCGTCCCGTGAGGGGTATCCCCGCGTCTGAGCGCATAACCGGACGTACGGCTGCACGCACGATCTCGACGGGTTCCCCGATCGAGTGGGATGACCTTGCCTGAAGTCCACGCTGCCGTCACTATCGCGGTGTTCACGTCGGCGCGATCTGACCTCGGGCCGCTCGGCCCTGTGATCGACGCGCTCGACGCGGTGCCCGGCATCGAGCTCGTCGTGATCGCCACTGGCGCCCATTTGCTGGCAAGCCGCGGCAACACGGTCGACGCAGTCGGCGTCGACCCAGCTCAACTCGAGCGCGTAGACGTCGACCTGCCCGACGCGGAACCAAGCACAATCATCGCGGCGTTCGGTCCCATCGCCGTGGGCGTCGCAGACGTCCTCACTCGGCGCGGCGTCGATGTCGTCGTCGTGCTCGGAGATCGCTGGGAGCTTCTACCGGTGGCCTCGGCAGCACTCGTGTCGGCGACCCCGATCGTCCACCTGCACGGTGGTGAGCTCACCGCGGGTGCTATCGACGATCGTGTCCGCCATGCTGTCACCAAGCTCAGCGACCTGCACTGTTGTGCCACGGAGGACAGCGCGCGACGGCTCCGCCAGATCGGCGAGCCCGACGATCGGATCGTCGTGACCGGGGCGCCGGGACTCGATCGTCATGCCGAGGTCGAACGCCCGAGTGACGATCTGCTAGCGGCGATCCTGAACGTCCCAGTGGTGCGACCTTTGGGGTTGGTGACCTACCACCCCGAGACGGTGGATCGCAGAGATGTCGCTGTCCGCGCCCGTGCGGTGCTCGTCGCGGCCGCCGAACGCCTCGGCACCATGGTCGTCACCTACCCAGGGGTCGATCCGGGGGCCGAAGCAGTCATCGAGACGATCCACGCCGTCGCCGAGCACTACCCGAACGTCGTCGTACGACCACATTTGGGGTGGGGGTACAGCTCCGTCCTCGCGGGTGCCGATGTGATGATCGGCAACAGCTCCAGCGGCTTGTGGGAGGCAGCGTCGTTCGAGCTACCGGTCGTCGACGTGGGCGCGCGCCAGTCAGGACGGCTCCGGCCGCGCAATGTCCTGCACTGTGACCAGGACGTCGGACAGGTCGCCATGGCCATCGACGCGGCGCTCGAACCTCGATTCCGCGAGGGGCTCGCAGGCCTGGTCAATCCATACGGCGACGGTCGTGCCGCCTCGCGCGTAGTGCGGGCCGTGCTCGACCTCCTCTATGTACCCCGGCCGTCCAAGGAGTTCGTGGACAGGTGATGGTGGACGGTGAGAATCCAACGATCCTGGTGGTTGGGTCCGGCAGCATGGGGCGCCGTCACTATCAGAACCTGCGGCTCGCCAAGCCGGAGCATCGGATCGTCGTGCTGTCACGGCCCGAATCTGAAACTCCTGATTGGCTGGCGGCCCGCGATCGGACCACCAACTTCGAGTCTGTTGATCTGTCCGCTCTTAGCGGTGCTGTCATCGCCAACCCTGCACCGTTCCACCACGAGTTCGCCATTCCACTCATTGACGGAGGCGTGCCCTTGCTCGTCGAAAAGCCGCTCGCCGACGAGCCGACGAGAGCCGGTGCAATCGTCGATGCAGCATCGCGGACAGGGGTTCCGCTAATGGTTGGCTACACACTCCGGTGCTACCAACCGCTCCAAGACCTGATCAGGCTTGTCCATGGGGGAGGCATCGGACGTCCGGTGCACGTGTGGGCCAGCGTGGGGAGCCACCTCGAGAGCTGGCGGCCGGGCAGCGACTACAGGGCATCGGTGACGGCGCAGCGCGAACTCGGCGGTGGAGCCCTGCTCGAGCTAAGTCATGAGATCGACTACTGCGTTTGGTTGCTGGGGAGTCCTGTCTCGCTTAGCGCGTCGTTGCACCACAGCGGCGTCCTCGATGTCGATGTCGAGGACGTTGTCGACCTCCAGCTCGAGTTCGCCGATGGGGCCACCGCGAACATCCATCTCGATCTCGTGGACCGTTCTGCTCACCGTTGCTGTCGAGTTGTCGGGACCCGGGGTACCGCCGAACTAGACCTGCTGTCACACGAACTGACCGTCACCGACGCTGCAGGCACCGACGTCCGCATGTACGAGAAGACCGCAGTAAATGACATGTACCTGCGGCAGCAAGAGCGGTTCCTGGAGATGTTCGCCAGGGGTCGAGCAACGCGCCGTGACCGAGCACTCGACCCAGCTGCGAACACGGCGCGAGTCGTTGTCGACGTGGTCGCCGCCGCACGCACGGCAGCCGACACCGGGTCCAGGATGGTACTATGATGGCACCTGCACCCGAAACTATAATAGGCTTTGTCTTCGCTCGTAGTGGGTCCAAAGGGGTACCCGGCAAGAACATTCTACCGGTCGGTGGGATCCCACTCGTTGCACGAAGTATAGCGAGTGCTCTTGCTTCGTCGTATATCCAAACGGTGGTTGTGTCGACCGACGATGAAGACATTGCCGAGATTGCCACATCTGCGGGTGCGCAAGTACCTGCCCTCCGCCCGAAGGAACTCGCTACTGATATCGCGGCCGAGTGGGGGGCCTGGCGACACGCCATTGAGGTGCTGGCACCAATGATCCCAGGGTTCGAAGGATTTGAGACCTTCGTCTCGATCCCGCCTACGTCGCCACTTCGTGAGCCTATTGATATTGATCACGTTTGTGAACGGCTTGCGGAGGGTGACGTCGACATAGTGGTAACCGTGACACCAAGCAAACGAAATCCATACTTCAACATGGTCGAACTCATAGATGGCCAAGCACATCTGGCCATCCCTGGTGTCGGGGTGTCGCGTCGTCAGGACGTTCCAGAGATGTTCGATCTCACCACGATCGCGTACGCCACGACTCCGGACTACGTGCTCGGATCGGAAGGGATATTTGATGGTCGGGTCGGAGTGGTAGTCGTGCCCGAGGAGCGCGCTCTCGACATTGACACCCAGTGGGACCTAGACCTCGCCGACCTCATTGTCCGCTCTAGGGACGGTCTACCCTGAGCTCCTTTTCCGATCTCTCACGGCTGAATGGACGTGCGGCCCTCGTAACCGGAGCGTGCGGGCACGTCGGGCGAACCGCCGCGCGGGCGCTCAGCGAGCTGGGAGCCATGATCGTACTCGTCGACCTAGACCCCGCGAAGTGTGAGGAACTCCGATCCGAACTCGCGGGCCTCGGTGGTTCAGGGGCAGTTGCCCTGCCTGGTGATGTTGCCGATGTCAAATATTGGCAGGCAGCCCCGGCCGCGATCACCGATGCGGTAGGGAGGTTGGACGTCATCGTCCACAGCGCCGCGTTCGTGGGAACGAGCCAGATGGATGGCTGGGCTGTGCCCTTCAGCGAGCAGACGAACGAGGCGTGGCAGAACGCCATGGATGTCAACGTAACGTCCTTCTTCACGATGGTGCGCGAACTCGCTGGGCTCCTCCATGCAAGCGGCCATGCGAGCGTTGTCGCGATTTCGTCTATCTACGGGATGGTCGGTCCCGATATGCGCCTCTACGAGGGCCTCGACATGGCGAACCCGGCCGCCTACGCAGCAAGCAAAGGTGGACTCATCCAGCTGTGCCGCCACTTGGCCACTGTGCTCGCGCCCAACATCCGGGTGAACTCAATCTCGCCCGGCGGCATCGCCCGCGCTCAGCCTGACCTGTTCCAGCAGCGCTACATCGAGAGAACCCCACTTCGACGGATGGCTACTGAGGAGGACCTCATCGGTGCTCTTGGCTTTCTGGCGAGCGACCTGTCAAGTTACGTCACGGGCATCAACCTCCCCATCGATGGCGGGTGGACGGCGTGGTGACTAGAGCCGCATAGTTGGCTCGTTTCGTTGGTCTGCGAACTCCTCAAGTTGCGCCCTCTCCGTGTCGGTGAGATTCGCGAGGTCCAACTCGAAGATGTCGCTGTGTTGGCGGAGCTCCTCGCTTGTCAGTTCCCACCACCTGGTGGCGAGCACAAGCTCCACGATCTCGTCCGGCAACCGCAACCGGACGGTGCGAGCGGGGTTACCCACTGCGATCGCGTACGGTGGTACGTCCTTGGCGACCACGGCGCCTGCTCCTATGACTGCACCGGTGCCGATATGAGTCCCCGGGAGCACAATCGACCCGTCACCGAGCCAGACATCGTTGCCGATGGAGACAGGTTCCTGCTTGGACAGAGAACCCACAACTCCTTCCAGGAGCCGACTGTTCACGTAGGTTGAGATAAGCGTGGTGGGATGATTGGACCCAATGAGTGATACATTCGGTGCGAGCTGGCACCAGTTTCCAACGACCACTGGTCCTGAGATTCGACAATTGGCGCCCACCGTCGAAGCGTAACCTATGGTTACAGCACCAGAAAATATCGTGCCGCTGTGGATCAAGTTATTTCCTCCGAATGACACGGAGTCAATTCCGCGTATATCCCGTCCGAACGTCACCCCACCAACGGACTGATAGCCTGTGCGCGATTCGACGACGCTAGCAATGATCGAACGGACTCTTCGCTTCAGCATAGATTCCTCCTCGGCAGTGCAATGGGCGGATTCGGCTATCGGCGTCCGACAGCGTGTCGCCTTGGATTCGAGGTATGACCCGAACGCTCTCGCCGACCACAAGCCGGACGATATCCTG
This sequence comes from uncultured Iamiaceae bacterium, assembly GCA_964494405.1. Taxonomy (GTDB): domain Bacteria; phylum Actinomycetota; class Acidimicrobiia; order Acidimicrobiales; family SKKL01; genus Actinomarinicola. The sequence goes on along the minus strand of CAZBTQ010000031.1, from coordinate 4,902 downwards.
CCTGTGAAGAGCACTTTCGCTTCATGCTCCGCCCACCGGCGCCATCACGCCGGACCGCCTGCAGCGCCATGGGGATCGGCAGGAAGCCCGAGTTCCCTCAACGCTTCAGAGATGGCATGGCGCATAGCTGGGGCCAATCCTTCCTCGGGGACCAACCAATTCCGCAGGCGCGTCGAAAACTCAACGGCACGGCAATCCGGCTCGCCAAGCCAGGCACTCAGTTCGTCGCGAAGGTTTGAGCTGTCAGCCGTCAGCACCTGTCGCGGCTCGTTCATCAGATAGGTCTGGATATGGTAGTTGCTAGATGCGCTCCGGATTCCTGCCAATGCGGCGCCCTCGAAGCCGGACAACTGCAGCACAGGAACACCCGCGCAGGCAGCATCCAGGGCAAATGTCGTGACAGCATTGACGACGAGGTCGACATTCCCCAGTTCACCGAGACGTTGTTGGTTGTAGATATCCGATAGGTGATAGTCCATGGGATTCGGAGACGATCTCTCGTTGGTGAGACGTACGTGGGGGAAACGGGCAGCCACTTCTACGAAGTCCATCGGTCCTCCGTTGGGCTTCAGTTTCAAAGTCACGTCCCAGCCAGCATCTTCTGCGGCCTGCGCCACGAGTTCTACGAGCCGACACTCCGCCTCGTACCAATATAGATTGCTGCTCGATGCTCCGACCGCGTAGAGAAGTCGGCGGCGTCGGCCATGAATCGTGGCCTTCGCCAGCGGAAACGCATCAATCGCATAGGATAGCTTCCAAGGTCCTCCAACGAGCGCTTTTCCGGCACCCTGATACCGCATCCAGTCTCGCTTGATAGCCTCGTTCCAGGCGATGACTACGTCAGTTCGGTAGCCTGCCGTTTTGCGGATTGGGTGGTCCCAACTCTCGATGATCGAGATCGTGGGAGGTCGACCCGCAGCATGGATCCATGGTCTAGAGCTGGTGGTGACGACGACGACGACGTCTTCACTGAACCTAGTTCTCGCCAGGGCGGCTGCGGCACTCAACCACCTATTGACCGTGCGTGCCTCGAAGCGGGCGAGTAGCCAGCGAGTGGACCTACGCACACTTCGCCCTGGTCTGGATCGGTGCGACCAGACTTGGCGCTGATCTGGATTGAGCCCCGGTTGAAGCTTCGAAAGCAACGAGATAGCGCGTGAGTACGGGCGTGCCCACCATGGCTCCGGCAAGTCCTCCGGCCCGAAGACCTGGTGCAGGCCCTCGGGGCCGATCGTTCGCGCCGTATCCTCGAAGCCACCGAGGCAGTAGATCCGTACGTGGTAGCCCAGCCGGGTTAGCTCGCTGACGTAGGGCTCGACCGCCCCGACACCAATGCGCGTTGAAATGACGATCGCAGCTGAGGGAGTGCTCACCCGGTCATCATATGGAGTACTGCGTTGAGCCCGGGAGATCCCCCTCGGACGGGCACGGTGTCCACGAGAAGGGAATTGGCCGTGTGGTGGCGGACGTTGGTTGTTCTAGTGTTCCGCGAGATCGCCCTCAAGCGGCCCGGACGCGCGTTTTCAGGCCACTGCGCGCTCAAGGAGGGCCGCCCACCTACGGGACACCGCATCCATCGAGAACCGCTCGTGCGCGTCTCGCCGAGCCTGCGCGTTGAGCCGAGTCCGGAGTGCTTGGTCGCCGATCAGTTCTCTCAGAGCAGCCGAGAGCGCCGCGACATCTCCAATCGGGACGAGCATGCCGTTCCGGCCGTGCTGGATGATGTCGCCGATGGCGCCGACTGGCGTGCTCACACACGGAGTGCCGACCAACGCAGCCTCGATCAGGGCTGCCGGTTGGGTATCGCCCCCGCGGCTCGGCAGCGTTGCCACATCGGATGCAGCGAAGATGTCGTACGGCTCCTCGACGCGGCCAAGGAAGCACGCGTCAAGCCCGCGGGAGCTGGCCCGCGACTCGAGGTGGACGCGTTCGGGTCCGTCGCCGGCGACTAGGAGCAGCGCTTCGTCGGGCATCGCGTCCACGAGGTCAGCGACACCCTTCTCCTCGACAAGCGCGCCGACGTAGCCCACCACCGCCCGGTTGTCAGCGATGCCGAACCGGGTGCGCGCCCGGCTGCGTGCTAAGGCATCGGCTGGTGGGCACTGCCGCTCATCCGCCGCATTGGGAATCACCGTGATGCGTTCGGTCGGGACCCCAAACCGCTCGACGAGGACGTCTCTCGTGATCGGGGAAAGCGCCACTACGTGCTGTGGCAGTCGGTAATAGGCGCGAACTCGGGTCCGCTTGATGGCGGACGGAGCCCAGTACAGGGGGTCGCTGATCTGGCGGTACACCAGCGGCGTGGGTGTGCCCAGGTTCGCGAAGCCCGTAGCCGGGAGCGTCGACGAACCGTGGGCCACAACGACGTCCGATGCGGTCATCAACCGGCGCAACCTGCCGAGCGTCGCTCGGCTGAACCGTGATGGGCCGAGGACATCGATGTCGAGGCCACGGACAGCGCCCTTGGCAAGACCCACCGTCTGGACGTCGTGGCCCATCTCGGTGAGACGGTCCCCGAGCTGGACGGCGAACACCTGGGCACCACGGCGGTCGTCATCTGTAGTGACCTGAAGGACCCTCACAGCACGAACGATACGACCTCGGACGAGGGTGACTGCTGCGATGTCCGCCACGTCGGGCGTGTCAGTCGCCTGGTGGTTCCCTCCGATACGGTCTCACCCGTGTGCCGCTCCCTGATCGCTCCCGTGGATGCGGGCTCGCGTCGGTGGACGAGCGTCGAGCCGCCAGCTCCTTCGCAGCGGCTCGACGTGAGGGATTGGGCCCACCCGGCGGGCACGCTGTGAGCGCTCCGCTCTCGATCCTGCCGTCCGGCCCGCAACACCAGCAGAAGGTAACCGACCTTCTGGCGGCCGCGATGGGCAGAGGTGGCGATCCCAGGTTCGCTGACCTCCTCGAGTGGAAGCACAGAGCCAATCCGTTCGGCGAGTCTCCGGCATGGGTCGCCGTGGCCGATGGTGAGGTCGTCGGCTACCGGGCGTTCATGCGGTGGGAGTTCACCGACGGTGCCCGCACCTTCCGCGCCGTCCGTGCCGTCGACACCGCGACCCATCCGGACCACCAGGGCAAGGGCATCTTCAAGCTGTTGACCCTCCACGCCCTGGAGGAGGTGTGCGCCGACGGCGTCGACTTCGTCTTCAACACCCCCAACGACCAGAGCCGCCCGGGCTACCTGAAGATGGGATGGGAGTTCGTCGGACGCCTCCCCCCGAGGGTGCGCCCGCGCGCTCTCTCCTCCCTCCCACGCATCGTCCGAGGTCGGACCCCCGCTGGCCACTGGGGCGAGCCCACCGACGCCGGACGCCGCGCAGACGAGGTGTTCGCCGACGACGCTGGCGCCGAGGCGTTGGTGCTCTCGACACGCGTCCGCGGATTGCAGACCAGGCGGTCACCCGCCTACCTGCGCTGGCGTTACGACGCAGACCTGCTCGGCTACCGCGTGCTGACAGTCGGCTCCGACCTTGCCGAGGGCGCGGCCTGCTTCCGCCTCCGTCGGCGGGGCGACGCGTTGGAGGCGACGATCGGCGATCTCCTGGTCCCTGGCCAGGTGCCTGCCACCCGGCGCCGACTCATCCGCTCGGTGCTCGCCGCGACGCGGGCCGACTACGCGCTCGTGCTCGACGGTGCGGTCAAGGACCGCACCGTCCCGCTCCCTGGTCAGGGCCCGACATTGGTGTGGCGGTCGGTCAACGCGACCGAGCGACCGCTGCTCGAGGACTGGCACCTGACGATGGGCGACATCGAACTCTTCTGATGCCTGCCAATTGCGGATGGGGTTTGTGCAAGCCGGCCCACTCCGCTCGCCCAACTCAAGCTGACTCGGAGGAGTTTCGCGGGAGACTTCCTATCAGACCGACATACTTTCCCTCGAACTCGAGTACCCGATACGGTTGGTCTGTTCTCGCTGATAGGTCGCGGAAGTGCAAGTTGTCTTGTATATCATCCCAGATGAGGATTCCACTGGCTGGAAACAGACTCCTCAGTAGGTCGTACGCAAAGACCCGACCCTCGTAGGTCTTGTCAGAGTCGTAGTGGAAGAGATCAATCTGCTCGATCTCCTTGGCAAACCGTGGAAGCGCTGTGCGGTCTCCATCAGTGGATAGCGACCACCTACTCCGTAGGTCAGGCTCCACGAGGACGCCGACATACTGCTCTGGCCGGTTGAGGCGAAAATAGGGAAGGTCACTGGACCACAGGTGCCCGGCGCCATTATTGCAAAGCGCCGAAAGAATGGCAGACGACGTCCATCCTGCCGCAACGCCGGTTTCAACCACGCTTATGGGCTGCAAATAGCGCGTCAAAAAGTACATGAGCGGATAGTGTCCACCCCCTCCAAGGTTTACCTCCAGCCGATCCAACTTCTTGACTGCCGAGATCCGGAATGACTCCGACCAAGCGAGAGTCTCTGTCCACAGACCTGGGTCGAGTGAAGTTGTGAGATCCTCCAATGGCATGGACTGTTGGTGCGCCCACTCCTTGGCTGCTTCACTTTGTCGCGCGTGACCACGGCCCGTGACTCGACGCATTGTCTTGCGCGCCATCTCTGGAAGGAGCCGAGGGTCTAGAGCGTTCCTGGCGACCGCGCGTAGAACCATGGCCTCGACGCTACTACGCGGCCGGTGTGTCGCATCTGTGGTGGATCCCGGCCCTGATCACATCACCCGACCCTTCGGGTCGAACACCTGTGTTTCCCTGGCCTCCTCACAGCTGCAACCTGGAGGAACATCGTCGTCAGTACCATTCACACCATGACGCTCCGAGCAGGCATCCGGCGGGCGCTCGGCAGCGGGGTGAAGACCACAGCCGCCGCTATCGACCGCATCTCTCCACCCCAGGCGGGCATCGTCGTGCTCATCTACCACCGCGTTGGCGGGCGCACCGCCA
>CAZBTQ010000030.1:0-23704 GCA_964494405.1 uncultured Iamiaceae bacterium | reverse complement strand
AGGCAGTTATGTGACGCGCGTCCAGCAAGTGTCACATGTTGGAGGTGGCAGTGGCGGCGTGGGGGAGGGCTCGCTCGGTGACGAACCGGTCGACCGATGCCTCCACCGCTTCGCCGTCCCAGGCCCGTGCGTCGACGTTGCTGCCGGAGATCTCGAGCACGGGGATGCCGGCCGCCTCGATGGCGCGGGTGATGAAGTGCGTGCCGCGCACGGCGTCGGTGGTGAGGTGCACGACGCCGTCGATCTGGTGGTGCACCGCCTCCTTCGCGTACCACTCGCTCGACCACGGCGGGGTGTTGTAGAGGTCGGCAAACCCGCAGAAGCGCGCTGCGAGCGCCCGGCGCGGGTCCCCGCCGCGACGCAGGTAGGCGTCGGCCGCGACCGCCAGGTACATCGACCATACGAACACTGCGCCGTGGCGCTGCTGGATCCGCTCGTAGAACCCCATGTCGAACCACAGGCCACGGCCGATCCACATCAGCCGGGCCCGCTCCTCGCCGCCAGCGCCTGCTCCCGCCTCGACCCTTGCCGCCACCTCGTCGTGCAGCCTGCGGGCCGCGTCGCGGCCCCACTCGCTCCCGCGATGCCACTGGGGGACCATCGTCGCGGGGATCACGTCCGACACCGCGACCGGCGCGGGGCGGGTGCGGGCGATCAGGTCGCGCGTCCGCGCGTTCCACTCGGCCTGCTCGTTGGCGAGCGCCATCACCTCCGCGAAGCGGTCGTCGTCGAAGCGACGGCCGGTGAGGTCCTCGGTCACGGCGATCAGCGCGTCGATCTGCGTCGTCATCAGGTCGAGACGGCGCGTGCCGAAGACCGACTCCCACTCGTCGTGGATCGCGTCGAACCAGCGCCGGGGCTCGAGTGGCGCCACCGTGGCGTCGACCAGCGACAACGTCGCTCCCGTGGTGCGGGACCACACGTCGAAGATCTTGGCGGTGGCGTCGGTGGTGGTCTCGCCGACGAGCAGGCTCACCGGCGGCAGCCCGCCCCACGGCGCGTCGGTGGGGTCGTCGTCGAGCGCCGAGCCGAGGGCGATCGCGCTGTACGCCTCGACGTCGTCTGGGTAGCCGAGGTCGGCGAGCACCTCCAGGTACCGGTCGCCCTGCTGCTTGGCGGAGCAGATCGACGCCCACCACTGGTTGACGACGTAGGGGATGCCCATGGCGCGCAGGACCTCGTGTGGCGCGTCGGCGTTGACCACCGCCAGGGGAGTGCCGGCGAGCACCTGCTCGCGCATGTCGGCGAACCACTGCCGCTGGTGCGCGGTGGCCACCGCCGATGCCTCGAGGCCGCCGGAGCGCTGGGCACGGGGCCCGCGGGCGCGTGCCGGCTCGACCGCGGGCTCGGTCCCGGTCGTGGTGGGGACCGACGTGCTGGGGACCGGCATCGCGGGTGTGGGCTCGGCGTCGATCGTGGCGAGCGCCGTGTGCGCCGCCGCCACCATGCGGTCGAGGTCGCCGATGCTGTGCCCGTCGAGGTGCACGGCGACGAGAGGGATCCCGAGCGGGGCGAGCGCGGTCCGTTGGGCGGGGATGTCCCACGGCGGGCCGTCGTCACCGCGCCTCAGCACGGCGAGCACCGCGTCAGCCCGAGCATCGCGGGCGATCGCCGCCACGTCCTCGGCCCGTGCCGCCACCGGGTGACGACCACCGAAGGGCCTCCCGTTCGCATACACCTGGATGAGCACGTCGAGCGGATCGCCGTGGCCGAGGTCGGCCGACGACCAACGGTTGCGCTCGTCGTGGTCGGCGGCGACCACCGCCCAGCCGCCGCGCTCCAGCGCGTCGAGGAACGACGGTTCGTCGACCGTGCTCCCGGTGAGCACCAGGCGTCGGCGCCCGGTCGATGGGTCGTTGACCGACGCGCGACCGGCGATTGGTCGGCGGGCGCGATCGATGGCGGCCCGCAGCGCGTCGTCGGTGACCGGCCGACCGGCCAGCTCACCGGCCCAGGTGCGCAGGTCGCCGACGACGGCCCGGTTGTAGTCGCGCGCGCCCGGCCGGTCGCCGTGCAGGACGTCGACGAACCGCACCGGGGGCACGTCGCCGATGCCGAGGTGGCGGCACTCGGCCGCGTAGTGGAACACGCGGGCCGACGCCTCCGTGTCGTGGCCGATCACCACCGCGGCGAGGTCGCGGCACGACCCGTCGAGGAGCTGCTGGAGGATCGACCGAGCGGCCGGGTCGATCGCGGCCTCGGCGACCTCGTCGGCGAGCGTGGTGTCGGCGCCGAGCCGACCCCGCAGCCGGACGGCATGGAGAGCCGCGGCGTCGAGGATCTCGATCGGCACGTCGGCGCCGACGTAGCCCACGGTCAAGCGGCTGGGTCCCGCACCCACCTAGATCACCCCGTCGTGTCGCAGCGCGGCCAGGCGCTCGGGCGAGTACCCGAGCAGGCCGCCATAGACGGTGTCGTTGTGCTCGCCGACGAACGGTGCCGGGCGGTCGTGTCCCGCGTGCGCGCCCGAGAACACGATCGGCACGCCGGTGCCCATCACGCCGTCGACGTCGCCGTAGGTGGGGTGGGTCACCGGGCTGGTGCCACCGGCGGCGCGGGCCTCGGGGTCGGTGATGGCCTCGACCGGTCCTCGCACGGGCGCGGCCGGCACGTCGTTGGCCTCGAAGGCGGCGAGCACGTCGTCGCGGGGCAACGGCGCCATCCACGCCTCGATCATCGAGTGCAGTTCGGTCGCGTTCGCCACGCGGCGGTCCCGGGTGGTGAAGCGCGAGTCATCGACGAGCTCGGGGCGACCGATCGCACGTAGCAGCCCGTGGGCGAAGGGATCGGTCGGGCCGCAGATCGCCACCCAGCCGTCGGCTGCCTCGAACACGCCGAACGGTGCGAGGCGTGGCACGACGTTGCCGCTGCGAAGCGCCATGCCGGCCGACTCGAACACCTGGAAGTACTCGGTGGCGACCAGGGCGGTGAGGGCGCCGAGCATCGACACGTCGACGTGCTGGCCCTCGCCGGTGCGTGCGACCTGGTGCACGGCGGAGAGGATGCCGATGACGGCGAAGAGGGGAGCGACGAGGTCGCCCATCGGCACGCCCATGCGCACGGGTGGGTCTCCCTCGGATCCGGCGGTCATCATCAGCCCGCTCAGCGCCTGGATCATCGAGTCCATCGCTCGGCGGCCCGCGCCGGCATCGGAGCCGAACCCGGTGATCGAGCAGTGCACCAAGCGGGGGTTGATCCCCCGGCACGACTCCCAGTCGAGGCCGAGTCGGAGCGCGACGCCGGGGCTCCAGTTCTCGACGAAGACGTCCGACGCTCGTAGAAGGTCGGCCACGACCTCCCGAGCGTCGGGGTGCTTGAGGTCGAGGGTGATCGCGAGCTTGCCGCGGGCGCGATCGAGCGCCCCGATCGACACGTCGTCGTCGTGCACGCGCTCGACCGACACGCCGTCACGGCCGAAGTACGGCGAGTTCCGGCGTGTCGGGTCGCTGGTGCCGTCGGGGCTCTCGATCTTGATGACGCGGGCGCCGAGGCCCGCGAGCAGGAGCGTGGCGTACGGGCCGGCGAGCGCCCCGGTCGCGTCGAGGACGGTGAGGCCGTCGAGCGGACGTTCGCCGTCGGGCTCGAGCGCGCCCGTCACGAGCGCGGCACCACCGTCACCGGGCACGACAGCGTCCCCCACTCCGGCCAGCGGGTCATCACGACCTCGCCGCTGACGGTGATCGACTCGGTCCTCGACAACAGCTCCTCCAGCGTGGTGCGCAGCATCAGCCGGGCGAGCGACTCGCCGGCGCAGCGGTGGGGGCCGAAGCCGAAGGCGACGTGGTCGCCGATGTTGGGCCGGTTCAGCACGAACGTGTCGCCGTCGGGGAACACCGTCTCGTCTCGGTTGGCCGACGCGTAGACGAGCGCGATCGGCTCGTCCTTGCGGATGAGGCGACCACGGATCTCGACGTCGCGGTTCGCCGTGCGGGCGAAGCCTCGATACGGGGTGAACAGGCGCAGGTACTCCTCGACCGCCGCGGGCACGAGCGACAGGTCGTCGCGAAGCTGCGCCTGGAGGGCAGGGTTCTCGGAGAGGTGCACGACCATCGAGCCGATGAACACCGACGGGGCGATCATCCCGACCACCAGCAGCTGGCGGATCGTGCCGAGGATCATCTGGTCGGGGAGCGGCTCGCCCTCGTAGGTCTTGGCGAGCAGCGCCGTGGTGATGTCGTCGTCGAGAGGTTCGGCCTTGCGCATCTCGATCACCGTCGCGGCGATCTCGTAGAGCTCCAGGCTGGTGGCCTTCACCTGCGGATCGTCGGCCTCTTGGAGGGCGCGGTTGTAGCGGACCGTCACCTCCTTGATCTCCATCGCGAGCGTCGGCGAGAGGTTGAACACCTCGGCGAACACGTGGCCGGAGTAGTGGTGGGTGAACTCGGCGCAGAGGTCGCCACCGCCCGCCTCGACGAACGGCGCGAGCAGGTCGGAGGTGACGCGTCGCACCATCGGCTCGCGTCGCCGGGTGGCCTCCTCGGTGAAGAACGCGTTGAGCGCCTGGCGGTACGGGGTGTGCTCGGGCGGGTCGAGGTGCAGTGGAGGACGGCGGCCCGTGTAGGCCACCTTGGGAACCACGTTCTGCACCGAGGTGACGAACGTCGACGGGCTGCGGAGCACGGCGGTGACGTCCTCGTAGGTCAGCAGCGCCCAGAAGCCGTCGAAGCTGTCGCTGTGCGCGACGGGGCAGGTGCCGCGCATCTCGGCGAACTCCTCGTGCGCGCTCGTGAAGGTCTCGGGCGCCATGGGGTCGAGGTCGTTGACAGGTGGCGTGACGCTCATCGCTGGTTGCGTCGTCCTTTCGGAGAGGTACCGTCGCCGGGGTGGCGAGCGACTTCGACCCGACCGCGCCGGCGAACCTGGCGGATCCCCAGGCGATGTACCGCACGCTGCGGCGCGAGTGCCCGGTGGCGCACAGCGATGCCTACGGAGGGTTCTGGACGTTGACCCGCTGGGCGGACATCGAGGTCGCGGTCACCACGCCCGAGGACTACAGCAGCCAGTTCGGGATCATCGTGCCCCGGAACCCGGCATCGGGTCGGCGGCCGCCGCTGCACTACGACCCGCCCGAGCACACGGCGTACCGCAAGGCGATCAACCCGGCGTTCCGCAAGGACCGCCTGGCACGCCTCGAGCCTGCGCTGCGCGCCGCCGCCGAGGAGCTGGTCGGGGCTGCCGTCGACGTCGGCGAGGTCGACGGCTTCGTCGACCTCACATCGCCGTTGTGCGCCCGGTCGGTGATCGCGCTGATGAACGTCCCCGACCACCTGGCCGGTCCGATGGTGCAGCACGGCACGGCGTTCGAGCACGCCCAGTTCCGCTTCGACGCCGAGGCCGTCGAAGTCGAGAACGTCGTGCTCTACGACCTGGCCCGCCAGCTCGTCGCGCACCGCAAGGCCGAGCCGCTCGACCCTGACGAGGACATCGTCAGCGGGCTGCTGGCCGGCGCGGTCGACGGCGTGCCGCTCGACGACGAGATCGTCGCCGGCAGCTTCCGCCAGATCCTGATCGCCGGCCACGGCGCGCCGGCGCTGGTGCTCGCGAGCGCCATCGGTCACCTGGCCGAGGACGTCGCCCTCCAGGACCGCCTCCGCGCCGAGCCGCACCTGCTGGCCGACGCGGTGGAGGAGATGCTGCGCCTGCACACCCCCAACCAGGGCTTCGCCCGCACGGCGATGCGCGACCTGGAGGTGGGCGGTCGCACCATCCCGCAGGGTTCGCTCGTGACCATCCCCTACACGTCGGCCAACCGCGACGATGAGGTCTTCGACCGACCCGACGAGGTGGTGCTCGGCCGGCCGGAGCGCCATGTGGCGTTCGGGTTCGGCGTGCACGTGTGCCCCGGTTCGCACATCGGGCGGCTCCAGACCCGCCTGGCGCTCGGCGAGCTGCTCGACCGCACGAGCCGCATCGAGCTCGCGGGTGCGCCGGTGCTCGCACCGTTCCCGGTGCACGGCCCGATGCACCTGCCGCTCGCTCTGCACCCGGCACCCCCCTCGTGAGCTCTCCGTCGACCACGTGACACCGACGTGAGATCGGCATGGATGACGCTTCGGGCGACAGTAGTCCGCTGATCCGTCGATGGTCGACGGGGCCGCGCGCGCTCCTAGCGGCTGGCGGACACCGAGTTGTGGTGGACCGCGGCGGCGGCCTCGTTCGAGTGGGCGGCCACGACCTCGCGCACGTGTGCCGCGGCGACCGGTCCGAGCCGGTCGTAGACCTTGGCGAACAGGCGACGGGCCGGCCAGCCGGGCCAGGGGCGGGGGAGCAGGTCCGGAGGCAGGCGGGGGTCGGTCGGCATGATCGTGCGCCAGTGCGCCATCGCCTCGGTGCGGAGCACGAGGGCCTCGTGAGCGTCGACCGAGGAGCGCCGCGCCGTCGCACCGTCGATCCGGACGAGCTGCTCGCGGATGTTGTCGTAGCGGGCCGCCAGGTGGTCGAGGCGCCAGATCCTTGCCACGTCGACGTCGGCACCGGCGGCAAGGCGTGCGTGCTCGAAGATGCCGAGCGACAGCGTCGGCTCGTCGCCGATCTCGGCGAGCACCCGCTCGCCGAGGTGCCGCGGCGAGATCCACACCGCGTCCTGGAGCGGGCCGAAGCCGAGACTGCGGAGGGCGTCGCGGATGCGACGCCGCTCGTCGGCCTGCTCGGCCTGGAGCATGTAGGTGACGATCGTCCACGTGCGGTCCCAGCTCGGCGCGCCGGCGGCCGTCTCGGCGCTGAAGCGCATCATCCGGTTGCCCCGGCGCTCGGCGTTGGCGGCGATGGCCGGCGACAGGCGGTACATCGTGTTGCGGCCGTCTTTCAGCCCCTCGAGGAAGCCGCCGCGCTGGACGCGGCTCAGCGCGGCGCGCGCGGCCTGGGGTGAGATGCCGAACTCTCCGAGCAGGTCGACCAGCGCGGCCGACGGGATGTACACGGTGCGGCCGAACCAGTAGTCGCCCAGCAGCGTCACGAGCAGTCCCTGGCTGGTGCTGCCCGAGCGCAGCGGGCGGGGTGCGGATCGCGCGGCCGGAGGCATGCGACGAGAGGCTACCGACCGGCTCACGGGCCGCAGCGGAGGCCCTGCTCCCTCGTGTGACAGTACGATGCGCGGTCGTTCGCCAAGTGTCACAGACAGGATCGTCGATGGACATCTCACCTGCCCGTCCCAGCACCTCGCCGATGGTGCCGTCGCTCGCCCAGCGCGGCTACGTCGAGGAGGAGCACGTCGTGCGGGGCACCGCCGACCTCTACGGCTACGACGACGGCGAGACGGTCCTGCGGTCGTCGGACATCCCGTTCGTCACCCGGCTCCTGGTGCGCCGTCCGGCCGACCCGTCGGTCGCGAGCGGCGATGTCGTCCTCGAGCCGTTGCACCCGTCCGGCGACATGGCGTCGGCCTGGCCGCGCACCGGCCGCACGATCACGCGCGACGGGTGGACGTGGGTGGGCGTCACCCAGGACCTCGCCGGCCTGGCGGCCACCAAGGCGTCGGACCCCGAGCGCTACGCCGAGCTCGACGTGCCCTTCGTCGGCCTGGGCTACGACATCGTGTCGCAGGTGGCCCGCATGCTCCGGGGTCCCGACTCGCCCGTCGCGGTCGAGCACCTCTTCATGACCGGCGCCTCCTACACCGGCACCTTCCAGCGGGTCTTCCTCGGCGACGGGTTCCACGCTCGCACGACCCGCCCCGACGGTGGGCCTGCCGTCGAGGGATACCTCATCCAGATCTCGTCGGGTTCGTTCGGCATCGGCGGGTACAACCCGATCAACCCCGACCAGGATCGCGTCGAGGTCGGCGATCGTCGCCGCACGATCGGTGACCACGGCGTGCCGGTGATCGAGCTGCTCGGCGAGGGCGAGGCCGAGACGCACTTGGGTGCCACTCGCGACGACTCCGACGACCCCGCGGGCCCGTACCGCCTGTACGAGGTACCCGGTGCCTGCCACATGAGCGGTGGTGAGGATGGCCACCGGCCGCTCGCACCCACGGTGGAGGAGCCATCGGACTTCCCGATGTGGGCGGTGGCCGGCCGGGCCCTCACCAACCTGCGCGACTGGGTGGTCGACGGCGTCGCCGCTCCCCACGCCGAACGCGTGCGCCACCTGGCCTCGAAGGACGACGGCCCAGGTGGAGCGGCGCCCGAGTCGCTGCCACTCGAACGCGACGAGCACGGCAACGCGGTGGGCGGTGTCCGCACCCCGTGGGTCGACGTGCCGATCGCCCGCTACTTCCCCCACAGCACGATCGAGGGGGGCGCGCAGATGGCCGGCCCACCGGGGCGTCCGCAGATCAACATTGGCGACATCATGGGTTGCATGCACCGGTTCGACGCCGACCGGCTCCGTGATCTGTACGGCACGCCCACCGGGTACCAGGAGCGGTTCGCCGCATCGCTCGACGCGACGGTGGCCGGCCGGTGGGTCGCCGAGGCCGACGTCGAGCGCCTGCGCGCCACCGCGGCGACCATCGAGTTCTGACCCAGCCCGGTTCTTTGCGCGATTGCGCGCACCTGGGCCGGAAATCGCTCAGAGAACGGGGCGCGGGCCAGGCGAACCCCGCGGGCCGGGCGGATCCCGCTGGCCGGGCGGACCCCGCGGGCCGGGCGGATCCCGCTGGCCCAGCCGGCTGGCGCGGCTCAGACCGGAGCGGCGTCGGGCGAGACGGTGCGGACAGCCGACGGGGCGTGGGCGACGTCGGCGTCGGTGAGCGCGCGGTGCCAGGCAGCGAACTCGAGGGTGATGCCGTCGGGGTCCTGGAAGTAGAGCGACCGCACGAACACGCCGTCGTGCAGGGTCTCAGCGACCGTCCACTCGCTGTCGTCGTGGTTCACGACCACTGAGCACTCGACGCCCCGGTCCCGGAGGATCTCGTGGTAGTGGTCGATGTCCTCGGGCGCGACGTCGAACGCGAGGTGGTTCATCGAGCCGACCCCGGACGTGATGTCGCCCTGGTCGGGACGGGCCTTGGCCTGGGACACGCCGGGCATCGCCTCGGGCGCCGTGGGGAACCAGAAGAAGGCGATGGCGTTGCCGGCGCCGACGTCGAAGAAGAAGTGCTGTCCCATCCCCTGAGGGAGCTCGACCGTCTTGATCAGCGGGAACCCCAGCACGTCCCGGTAGAACTCGACGGTCTGGGCCATGTCGCTGCACACGAGCGCGACGTGGTTCACGCCTCGGGTCTTGATCCGATCGGCCATCGTGGGTCCTCCCCCATGTCGGCGAGCTCCGGTTCGTCGCCGGACTCAACATAGGTCAACTTATGTCATCGCGCCCGGCTTCGCACGCGGCGGGTCGAGAGAGTGCACGCGGCGGTCGAGCTGAGCGCCACGCCGACATAGGCTGAGTTACGTTCGGGACGGTCCGACGCACGCGAAGGAGTGGAGAGATGGCCGACGCCACACCGGAGGGCACCAGCGGGTCCACCGGTCCGCTCGACGGCATCCGCGTCCTCGAGATGGGCAACTTCATCGCGGGTCCGTTCGCCGGCCAGCTCCTCGGCGACTACGGCGCCGACGTCATCAAGGTGGAGGCTCCCGGCGACGGGGACCCGATGCGCCGATGGGGCGTCACCCGCGACGGCGACAGCCTGTGGTGGCCCACCATCGCGCGCAACAAGCGCTCGATCGTCCTCGACCTCCGCCAGCCGACGGGCCGCGAGGTCGCCGTGCGTCTGGCGCAGCGGTGCGACGTCGTCCTCGAGAACTTCCGCCCCGGCACGCTCGACCGTTGGGGGCTCGGCTACGAGCAGCTCGCCGCGGTCAACCCGCGCCTCGTGATGGTGCACGTGTCGGGCTTCGGCCAGACCGGGCCGTTGGCCGAGCAAGCGGGGTTCGGCAGCGTGGGGGAGGCGATGGGCGGGATCCGCCACACCACCGGCAGTCCGGATCGCCCGCCGGCGCGGGCCGGCATCAGCCTCGGCGACGCGCTCGCCTCGGTCTTCGCGGTCATGGGCACCCTTTCGGCGCTGGTCGCCGCGCAGCGGACCGGCAAGGGACAGGAGGTCGACGTCGCGATCTACGAGGCGGTCGCCGCCCTCATGGAGTCGACGATGGCGGACTTCGAGCTCGGCGGTGTCGTGCGCACCCGGAGCGGGAGCATCCTGCCGGGCGTCGCGCCGTCCAACGTGTACCCGACGGCCGACGGGGCCGAGGTGGTCGTCGCTGCGAACGCCGACGGCGTGTACGCCCGGCTCTGCGAGGCGATGGGCCGGCCCGATCTCGCCACCGATCCGCGGTACGCCACCCACGCGGCCCGCGGCGAGCACGCCACCGATCTCGACGAGCTCGTCGGCGCGTGGACCGCGCGGTCGTCGTGCGACGAGGTGCTGGAGGTCCTCGACGCGCACGGGGTGCCGGCCGGACGGATCTTCACCGCCCCGGACATGCTGACCGACCCGCACTACCTGGCTCGGGAGATGGTGCAACGGGTCGCGTCCGCCCAGGGCTGGGACGTGCCGATGACCGGTGTCGTCCCGAAGTACTCGTCGACGCCCGGCACGATCCGGCATCCGGGACCGACGCTCGGGGCCCACACCGACGAGGTGCTCGCCGAGGTGCTCGGGCTCGACGGTTCCGAGATCGCCGACCTCCGCGCGTCCGGTGCTGTCGGAGGTGGGTCCTGACATGATCGTGACGACCGCGATCGGCCGACGATCCGAGGAGGGAACCAGGTGACCATCACGCTGCGCGACGTCACCCTCCGCGACGGTCTCCAGGACGAGGAGCCGATCAGCACCGACGCGAAGCTCGCGATCCTCGACGCGCTGGTCGCGGCCGGGATCGACGACGTCGAGCTCACGTCGTTCGTGCGTGCCGACCGGGTGCCGGCGATGTCCGATGCCGAGGAGATGGTGCGGGCCACCGCCGGGCGTGCCGACGAGCTGACGCGTTGGGGGCTGGTGCTCAACCTCAAGGGCGCGCAGCGCGCGCTCGCCGCGGGGCTCCGGCACCTCCAGGCGGTCATCTCGGTGTCCGACGCGCACCACCGGCACAACGCTGGTCACGGAGTCGACGAGGCGGTGCTGCGGCTGGCCGACATCGTCGACGCGGCCCGGGCGGACGGCGCCGTCG
The DNA here is from genome assembly GCA_964494405.1 of uncultured Iamiaceae bacterium. GTDB lineage: Bacteria > Actinomycetota > Acidimicrobiia > Acidimicrobiales > SKKL01 > Actinomarinicola. The sequence goes on along the minus strand of CAZBTQ010000030.1, from coordinate 12,650 downwards.
TCGAGCTGACCCTCGCGACCGCGTTCGGATGCCCGTTCACCGGACCCGTGTCGCCTGATGACGTGATCCGTGTGGCCGAGGCCGCTGCGTCAGCCGGGGTGGCGGCGCTGAGCCTGGCGGACACGATCGGCACCGCTGTGCCCGGCGAGGTCGCGCCGCTGGTGCGAGCCGTCGGCGCGCTCGGCCTGCCGGTCGGCGTGCACCTGCACGACACGCGGGGCCTCGCGATCACCAACGCGCTCGAGGCGATCGACGCCGGTGCGGTTCGCGTCGACGGCGCTGTCGGCGGCCTCGGTGGTTGCCCGTTCGCGCCCGGCGCAAGCGGCAACCTCCCGCTGGAGGACCTGGCCCACGTGCTCGACGCGATGGGCGTCGACACCGGCCTCGACCTCGACCGCCTCGTGGCCGCGGCCGAGCTGGCGTGCTCGTCGGTCGGGCGTCCCGTCGCCAGCCACGTCGGCATCGCCGGCCCACGCTTCCGCAACACCCCGTACGCGCAGGGCTGACCGGGGCCGCGCCGCCCGGCTCAGGGCATGCTCCGCCCGGCCGCTCAGGCCAGGTCGGTCGGGCCGAGCGGGTGGCCGAGCATCACGCGCCCGGCGAGCTCGGTGGTGCGGTCCCAGTCGAAGACGACGTGGCCCTTGAGGGTCTCGACGTCGCGCTGGAGCCGCTGGAACGGGTGCGACGACGCGTAGACGCTCGCCCCGGCGCCCTCGCCGATCGCCCCGAGGATCAGCCGGCTCGACCGCACGGCGGCGGCGGCCGCCAACCGCGTTCGCACCCGCAGGAGCGCGTCTGGCCGTTCGGCCGCGAGCAGCTCGTCGATCGCTGCACGCCAGCCGGCGAGCATCGTCGCGAGGTCGGAGGTGACCGCGGCGAGTCGGGCCTGGGCCAACGGCTGGTCGGCGGCCTTGTCGCCGAGCGTGTAGGCCAGCACCCGTTCGGCCAGCCGCTCGCGGTACAGGTCGACGGCCGCCTCGGCGGCACCCACCGCTGGCGCGGACGCGACCAGCGACAGCGCGGAGAGCAGCGGCACGTCGGCGTGGCGGTCGTCCGCGACGGCGCTCGCTGCCTCCCGCAGGTCGTCGCCCGCGCAGGTCCGCTCGGCGGGGACGAAGACGCCGTCGACGACGACCACGTTGCTCCCGGTCGCCCGCATCCCCGACGTGTGCCAGGTGTCGACGACCTCCACCTCGCCGAGCGGGATGACGGCGAACCGGGTGCCGAGCTCGACGGTCTGGTCGAACCCGTGCACGATCACCCAGTCCGAGTGGAGGACGGCCGTGGCCCACTCCCACCGGCCCGACACGACGTACCCGCCATCGGCACCGGCGAGCTGGCCGGTGGGCGCGAGCGGTGCGGCCGCGGTCGGGATCCTGCCGCCACCGAACAGGTCGTCGGGGGCCGCCTCGGGGAACCGGGTCAGCATCCAGGCGTGGGTGATGAGGAACGACGTGGTCCACGCCGTCGCCGGACATCCGGCCGCGAGCGCTCGAGTGCCCTCCAGCACCGCGTCGAGTCGCAACCCGTGGCCGCCGAGGGACCCGGGGACCAGCGCGCCGAGGATCCCGGCCTGGTGGATCTGGTCCATCACGGCGTGCGGGACTTGCCGCAGCGCCTCTCCCTCCGCCGCGCCGGCGGCGAGCACCGGAGCGAGTGACCGGCAGGTGTCCACGAACATCGTCTCATCCACCTCGCCAACATAATCTGACCTATGTTGGGTCGCAGCGATGGCACCCGAGGCCGTCGACGAGGTCGAACGAGGGGGAACGGTGAACCGTCTTCGCAACGTCCCGCGATCAGAGGTGACCGACGAGACCGTCCTGGCGCTGTACGGGATGCTCTTCGGCGAACGGGATCCGGTGGCCGAGCCCGGCACCGCGACCGGGACCTCCGGCGACTGGTGGACGGCCTTCGCGAACTCCCCGGATATCTTCCGCCACGCGGTGCAGGGCTTCGGCGTGTACCGCGGCGACCGGGTGCTCGACCCCATCCTGCGCGAGCTCGGCCAGGCCCGAGCCGGATACGCGGCGCAGAGCCAGTTCGTGTTCTCGCAGCACTGCAAGTCGTTGCGCGACCTCGGGGTGAGCGAGGCGAAGATCGCCGCGGTCGCCCACTGGCCGGCATCGGAGGACTTCGATCAGCTCGAGCGGCTCGTCCTGGCCTACACCGACTGCCTCGTCCTCGACCTGGGCAGGGTGCCCGACGGATTGTGGGCGGCGCTGGCCGAGCACCTCTCCGACGTGGAGCTGCTCGAGCTCACCTACATCACGTCGATGTACCTGATGCACGCGGTCATGTCCCGGGCGCTGCGGACCGAGTTCGACGACGTCGACGAGCGCATCGTCGAGGTCGCAGCACCCGAGGGCGCCGAGGCGCGCGACGTCGGGCGCGACATCTCGCTCCCACCGCAGTGAACGGTGGTGGCGGCCGTCCCGCCTGGATCGACGCGGGCCAGGCCATCCTGCGCGAGGAGGGGGCCTCGGCGGTGAAGCTCGACGCGCTGGTTGCTCGCACCGGGCTGACGACCGGCAGCTTCTACCACCACTTCGCGGCGATGGCCGACTACCTCGACGCGCTCGCGGCGCGCTACACCGAGCTCGTCCCCACGTACCTCACCATCGCCGACGTCGACGATCCGGTCGAGCGGCTGCGGACGGTGGGACGCCTGGGCGTCGACTACAAGATGGCGGGCCTCGACGCCGCGATGCGTGACTGGGCCGCGGCCGGGTTCGCGCCTGCGGCCGATGCAATCGAGGTCGGCGACCGCCAGCTCATGGCGTTCGTGGCGCAGGCGTTCGAGGACCTCGGCCACGACACCGACGGGGCGCGGCTGCGGGCGATGCTGCTCGTCTCCGGCGCCGTCGCTCGGATCGCCACGCCCTGGGACCAGCGGCGCTACGGCCTCGACGAGGTCATGGACGTCCTGTCGCCGACGAGCGTCGCCGCCGCACGGCCTCGCGGTCGCTGACGAGGCACCGACCCCGGTCGGGACCTTGGACCCTGTTGGCGTCCGGAGCGCGGGCGGACGATGCCGTCATGCGCCAGATGAACGTCCAGCCCATCCCGCAGGTCTCCGACCGCGTGAACGAGGTCCGGCTGCTCACCGCCCGGATCGTCAACGAGGAGATCCTGCCGAACGAGAACCTGATCTGGGCCGAGGCCCGGGCCGGCACGCGCCTCACCGATGCGGACCGGGAGCTCGCCGACACGACCCGCGAGGGCATCCGCAACAAGGTGAAGCAGGCGGGGCTGTGGGCACCCCACCTCCCCAACGAGTACGGCGGCGCGGGCCTCGACTTCCTCGAGCTCGCCTACATGTACGAGGTGCTCTCGTACGCGACAGGTGCCGCGTCGCTGTTCGGCGTGGTCGCTCCCAACTCGGGCAACCAGTCGATCCTCGTGAAGTACGGCACCGAGGCCCAGAAGCAGCGGTGGCTGCTCCCCCTGGTGGACGGCACGATGCAGTCGGGCTTCTCGATGACCGAGCCAGACCAGCCCGGATCCGATCCTCGCTCGCTCAAGACGACCGCCCGACGTGACGGCGACGACTGGGTCATCAACGGGCACAAGTGGTTCACGTCGAACGGCAACCGCGCCGACTTCTTCATCGTCATGTGCCGGACCGAGGACGTCGAGGGCGGGGCGGACCGCAACGCGGCGATGACCCAGATCATCGTCCCCGCCGACACCCCCGGCGTGAACATCGTGCGTGGGATCAACGTGTGGGGCCGCGAGAGCGACCACGCCGAGATCATCTACGACGATGTCCGGGTGCCGCTCGACAACGCACTCGGCGCGCGCGGCACCGGTCACCAGGCCGCGCAGGACCGTCTCGGTGCCGGACGCGTGTACCACTGCATGAACTCGATCGGCGCGATGTGGCGAGCCTTCGACCTCATGGTCGAGCGCACGATGTCGCGCGAGGTGCATGGCGGCTTGCTCGAGACCAAGCAGATGGTCCAGCAGATGATCGCCGACTCCTACATGGACATCCAGGCCGCTCGCCTCATGACCATCGACTGCGCATCGAAGATGGCCGCGGGGATCGATGCCCGCACCGACATCAGTTCGATCAAGATCTTCGTACCGGCCGCGTTCCACCGCGTCGTCGACCGGGCCATCCAGGTGTGGGGTGCGGCGGGGGTGAGCGGCGACCTGCCGCTCGCGGGCATGTACATGGGGGCGCGCACCCTCCGGCTGGCCGACGGCCCCGACGAGGTGCACCGCATCCTGATCGCCAAGAACGTGCTCGGTGCCTACCGCAACACCGAGGTCGGGTGGGACTTCGGCAGCTAGTCCCACGAGGTCAACGGGTGCACCCGGCATGATCTCCGGGCGTCGGGGAAGAATCCTCCGCGGCGGATGTCGATCCGGCCTCCGCCGTTCGTGGTGGTGGTGTCGGCGAGAGTCGCCGGCGCACCCACCACCGCTCTGAGGAGGACCCCCGATGGCCCAGTACATGCTCTCCGTGTGGCACGACGAGGAGTACGAGGTCGAGTTCACGTCCGACGACATGCAGCGCATCGGCCCGAAGGTCGACGCGTTCAACCAGGAGGCCGAGGCTGCAGGCGTGTCGGTGTTCGGCGCGGGGCTCATGCCGGCCAGCTCGGCCACGGTCGTGCGCTCGACCGCCGGCGACGTCTCGATGATCGACGGTCCCTACGCCGAGACCAAGGAGCAGATGGGCGGCTTCTGGATCCTGGACTTCCCCGACATGGACACCGCGCTCGACTGGGCCGGTCGGGCTGCTGAGGCGTGCGAGCTGCCCGTCGAGGTGCGTCCGCTCCAGGATGCAGGCTGAGCTCGACGCGGTCTACCGCCGCGAGGTCGGGCGCTGCACCGCCACGCTGATCCGCATCCTCGGCGACGTCGACCTCGCGGAGGACGCGGTCGCCGACGCCTTCGCGATCGCCGCCGAGCGGTGGCCGACCTCTGGCGTCCCGCCGAACCCGGGCGGGTGGATCACCACGACGGCGCGCAACCGGGCCATCGACCGGTTGCGCCGTGAGTCGACCCGCGACGAGCGCCAGCGCGCCGCCCACCGCCAGCAGGAGCTCGCCATGGGACCTGACGACGACCCGTCGTCGGCCGACCTCGAGGCGCTCGACGCGCTCGTCGAGGTCGTGCCCGACGACCAGCTCCGCCTTCTCTTCTTGTGCTGCCACCCCGCCCTGGCGCCTGACGCCCAGGTCGCGCTGACCCTTCGCCTGATGGGAGGCCTCCAGACCCCCGAGATCGCCCGGGCCTTCCTCGTCCCCGAGGCGACGATGGCGCAACGGATCGTGCGTGCGAAGCGCAAGCTGCGAGACAACCACTACTCCTACCGGATCCCCACCGCCGCCGAGCTGCCCGATCGCCTCCCGGTGGCGCTGGCCGCGATCTCGCTCATCTACACCGAGGGCCACTCGGCCACCTCCGGCGACGAGCTGCTGCGCGTCGAGCTCTGCGAGGCAGCGATCGGGCTCGCTCGCGTCGTGGTCGAGCTGATGCCCGACGAGCCCGAGGCCGTCGGCCTGCTCGCCCTCCTGTTGCTCACCGATGCGCGGCGAGGTGCCCGGCTGACTCCCGCTGGCGACATGATCCGCCTGAGCGACCAGGACCGCACGCTCTGGGATCGGACGCTCATCGAGGAAGGACTGAATCTGGTGCGAGCGTGCCTGCGCCGCGGCGAGGTCGGCCCGTTCCAGATCCAGGCGGCCATCGCGGCCGTGCACGCGGAGGGGGCGACCTCCGACGCCACCGACTGGGCGCGGATCGTGGCGCTGTACGACCAGCTCCTGGTGATCCGGCCCAACGCGGTGGTGGCGACCAATCGGGCGGTGGCCGTGGCCGAACGAGATGGGCCCGACGCCGGCGTGACGGCGCTCGACGAGCTGGATGTTGGCGTCGTTGCCGGGTTCCAGTCGTACTGGGCTGCTCGCGCCGACCTGCTCGCCAGGGCCGGGCGGATCGGGGAGGCCGATGCTGCTTACCGCCGCGCGCTCGACCTCACGACCAACGCCGCCGAGCACCGGTTCCTCACCGATCGCCGCGTCGCGCTGCGCGAGTAGGCGCGGAGCGGCCGGCGTCAGCCGAGGCGATCCCAGGCGCGCCCGAAGTAGGTGGCCGTCGTGGTGGCCACGACCTGGCCGCCGTAGTCGACGACCTCCTGGTGCAGCACCCACTTCGCGGTGCCGTGCTCGTCGAGCTCGGCGGTCACGCGGGCGATCTCGTCGTCGGTCATCCGTGCGTCGACCAGCAGCGAGGTCGTGGCCGGCCGCACGAACCGCACGCTCATCTCGCCGACGATCGGGAAGAAGCGCGAGCCGTCGAACGCGGTGGAGAACAGCACCCCACCGGGCACCTCGGCCAGGGTGAAGATCGACCCCGCGTAGACCATGCCGACGTGGTTGATGTTGGGCTCGAACGGGAGTCGGACCACGGCCCGCCCGCGTTCGGACGCCAGCACCTCGAGGCCCATGTGGCCGATGATCGCGATGCCGCCGGCGGCAGTTCCGGGGCTCGACTCGGGGAACTCGGTGATCAGGTCCTGGTCCATGCGCCCAAGGGCTATCAGAGCGGGCCAGCTCAGGCACTGGATCGCATCCAAACCGATCGCGGGCATGGTGCGCCCCCCGTAGGGTCGCCCCACGTGGACGACCTCACCGACCCAACCGTGCCGAACGTGCCGACCGATCCGCACGCAGCGGCGCCCGATGCGCTGACAGCGGCACCCGTTCCCCGTTCGGACCGCCAGGCGTTCGAGCCGCTCGACTGGGGCCTGTTCGTCGCGATGGGGCTCATCTGGGGCTCGTCGTTCCTGCTCATCAAGGTCGGGCTGGAGTCGTTCCACCCGGGGCTGATCACCTGGGCCCGGGTCGGTCTGGGTGCGGCGACGCTGGTGGCGCTCCCGCGGGCGCGTGCCACATTCGCCGCCGCCGACCGCACGCGGATCCTCGTCCTGTCGATCGTCTGGGTCGCCGTCCCGTTCACGCTCTTCCCGCTCGCCGAGGAGCGCATCAGCTCGGCGGTCACCGGCCTGCTGAACGGCGCGGTTCCGCTGTTCACCGGGATCTTCGCCGCGCTCTTCTTCAACCGACGCCCCCGGGGGCCCCAGCTGTGGGGCATCGGTGTGGGCTTCGCCGGGGTCGCGTGCATCGCGATCAGCTCCGGCAGCAAGGACGGCAGCTCGGCCATCGGCGTCGCGATGGTGCTCGTCGCCACCGTCTTCTACGGCCTCGCGACCAACCTGGCGGCGCCGCTCCAGCAGCGGTACGGGTCGGTCCCGGTCATGGCGCGGATGCTGGCGTTGGCGACGATCTGGACCGCGCCGTTCGGCCTCTTCGGCGTGCCGCGGTCGGACCTGGAGTGGGGGCCGCTGGCCGCGATGGTCGTCCTCGGCGTCGTCGGCACGGGCGTCGCCTTCGGCTTCATGGCGACGCTCGTGGGCAGGGTGGGCGGCCCGCGCGCGTCGTTCATCACGTACCTCATCCCACTGGTCTCGCTCGCCCTCGGTGCGATCGTGCTCGACGAGCACGTCGTCGCGATGGCGCTCGTCGGCGCGGCCCTCGTGCTGGCCGGCGCCCTGCTCGCGTCACGCGCTGAGCGCTGACCGATCCGACCAGACGCCTGGCGGCGGTTCGGGGTGGGCGAACCCCTCCAGCATCGGGTCGTCGTGTCGATGGATCGGTGCAGAGCTCGCCGTGCTCGGACACCGAGCCGAACAACCAAGGACGATGCCCATGTCGGTCAACGAGTCGATGAACCCCGAGCCGATCACGTGCTCGCCAGACGCCACGGTGGCCCTGGTCGCCCGTCTGATGGGCCAGAACCGGATCGGATCGGTGATCGTCGTCGACGACGACCGCCGTCCGGTGGGCATCGTCACCGACCGCGACCTCGCTGTCCGCATCGTGGGCACCGAGCGGTCGTCAGAGACGCCGGTCGCGCAGGTCATGACGGCCGACCCGGTGACGATCTCGGTGTCGGGCACCCTCTCCGACGCGATCGCGCAGCTCGCCACCCGCGGGTGCCGCCGGCTGCCTGTCATCGACCCCGAGAGTCGACGGTTGGTCGGCGTGATGACGTTGGACGACGCGCTCCTGTCGACGATCGAGAACGCCGGCGCCATCGCCCGCGTCATCGGCGAGGAGCGCAGGGACTCGGCCCCTCGTCGTTGACCACGCCCTGGCCAAGGCGCGGCTGGGACGGCATCGGTCAGCAGCTCACCGGAAGTGGGACGACGTACTTGACACACGCCCCCGGCCGGACGTCGTCGCTGTGTATCTGAGGGCGGGTTCGGGGCTCTGTACACGCGCGAGGTGATGGCGCCTCGTGGAGGAGGTCCCGCCATGAGCATCCTGAGTCGAGCCGACTGGGGGGCGCGTCCCCTCGACCACCGAGCCACGACGATGCGCAGGCCCGCCACACGGCTGATCATCCATCACAGCGACGGATCGTCGGATCCGTTCGTGGCCGGGTTGAAGGGGGTGGAGCGCCAGCACATGGACGTGAAGGGCTGGTCGGGCCCGGCCTACAACACCGCGGCGGGGACGCGCGTCGGGGAGATGGCCGAGCTGAGGGGTTGGAACATCCAGACGATCGCGACCCTCGGGGCCAATGACGGGTCGTGGACGATCTGTGCCATCGGCGACTTCGAGGATCACGACAGCCCGCCGCCGCTGCTCGAGAACATCGCCGTACTCGGTGCGGAGGCGATCCGGCGTGGCCACCTGGTGCGGGACTTCGCCATCAGCGGACACAAGGACCACGGTGCGACGGCATGCCCGGGCAAGCACCTGTACCCGCACCTCTCCTTCCTCCGCGAGCGGATCCTGGAGCTGAACGGGACGCCCTTGCCGCCGCCCGTCCCGTTCGACCAGCGGCCGGAGCTGCGACGAGGCGATCGTGGCACCCAGGTCGGTGTCCTCCAGCGGGCGTTGCGCGAGCTCGGTGCCGCCACGATCGTGGGTCCGGAGGTCTTCGGGCCGGCGACAGAGCGCGCGGTGCGGAACTGGCAGCGCTTCTTCAGGCTGGCCGAGACCGGCGTCGCCGATCGGGAGACCTGGCGGTCCCTGTACTCCGTCGCCGACCTTCGGGGCCGGACCGTCCGCTGACGCGTTGTATGGGACACACCATGGGACAACGGGGCTTCAAGCCGTGAGCGTGTCGTCCTGCAACGCTCTGACCTGGTCGTATGTGGCGCCCCCGGCATGATTCGAACCTGCGACACACGGTTTAGGAAGACGATCCGAACCGTCCACGGGGTGCCAGCGGGTGCTTGGACGTGCCGTCTGGGCAGGCCGAACGTGACGTTCAGTGTCGACTCGTATCAGGCCGTACGGCCGAGTTCATGGGACAAACCATGGGACAGATCCGCGCTGGGAGGTTCACACAGAGCCACGAGCCGCGCTCAAGCATCGCCACTTACAAGGTCGTCGAAGACGCTTCGGCGCGGGTTGGCCGGTTCGTCCGGCGGCGGCTGCTCGCCCTCTTCGCGGGACTCCCGCGGATAGGGCTTGGGCATGAGGACATCCTTCCAGGCCACCCCTGCGGGCAAGCCGGCTCAGTAGTCCCCTCAGCGCGCGGCAGTCCCGAAGGCCTCGCAAGGGGTGGACCCACCCCGCGAGCCCAGAGGTCGGCAGGCGGGCGCTCGATCGTCCGCCCCTTCGCAGCAGGCCGCGTTCGAACTCGGAGTCATGTGGACCAGCCCTCTACGCGCTCTACTGTCTGTGGAGGACATCCCATGAGAGCCCTCAGACCCGACGAACAGGAGTTCGAGGCGTTCGTCCGCGAGTCCGAGCCGCGCCTGCGCCAAGCCCTCGTGGCCGCTTTCGGATCCGAACTCGGGCGAGAGTCAACGCTTGAGGCTCTCATGTGGGCATGGACGCACTGGGACCGACTGCCCGCTCTCGCCAACGCGCGCGGCTACCTCTACAGGGTCGGCGAGTCCTATGCCTATCGCCATGTCAAGTCACGTGACCGATCCTTGCGGTGGGACCCCCCGGATCAGCGCGACCTCACACCATGGGTCGAACCTCAACTCCGCGCCGCTCTCAGCGAGCTCTCCGAACGCCAACGGCTCGCGGTCGTGCTTTGCCACGGCCTCCAGTGGACTCAGGTCGAAGTTGCCAGCCTGCTGGACCTTTCTCCGTCCTCCGTACAGAAGCACTGCGAACGAGGAATGCAAGCTCTACGGCTCACGCTCGGCGCGAGCAGCAACGACATAGCAGGAGGCCGCTAGATTGCGTGACATAAGGAGCCAGTTGGAGGCGATCGGGAACAGTGGGCCACCCGTCTCCTCATCAGACGTCATCTCACGCTTGAAGCGCGGTCGGCGGCGGCGAATCGGCACCGCACTCGGGATCATCGCTATTCCTGGTGCAATAGCGCTCGGCGCAGTCTTTGCCATCAATACAGCCGGGACCGACGGTGAGCAGTCAGTTCACGTAGCGGACAGCTCAGCCACTGCAACCTCTAGCTCGACCGCGCTACCGCAACCTGTCGAGGTGGCCGAGGGAGTCTTGGTCTCAGCGATCGTCACACCTTCGACGTTGGAGGGAGTTGCGGTGACCCCGGTTGAAACGATCGGAGTCGATCACGTCTTGTTCACAACGGAACTTGAGGTCGACAACCTGGCTGGGGAGGCGATCGAGATCGTCAACTTCGGAGACTCAGCGGTCCTGGGCGATCCTCCGTCGCTTGCGATAGCAAGCCCCTTCTGTGGCTTCACGGAGGTCCAGAACGAAGTTGCTCGAGCGGGTGTGTGTATCGCCAGGTCTCAGCGAACGCCCATCGGGTCGGGCCAGTCAAGCAATCTGACTCTCTATGCAACCAACGATCTCGCCGGACTCGAGCCGCTGGAGGCAGGCAGCTACGAATACCCTCTGACACTGACGGTGCAACGAAGCGGCGCTCCGCCGACAGAACTCAAGTTCACCGTTGTCTTTGAGATTACAGTGCGATAGATGCGCTCTACCACGTAGTGAGGTAGTTCCCGTACTGAACGACAACACCAGCATTATGGAAGTAGCACGCCCGTACCCCCCACTCTTCGATGTCCTCAATGGCGGTGAGCAGACCCATGATCCTGGCCGTCGTCGTACCCGGTCGATCGTAGAATGGTGAGCCCGAGTCCCCCTCTCGACAGCTCAGGTCGTTGAGCGCCGTCCACGATACGTCAATGCTCGACGTAGGGCCCCACATGCTTGGGACGAAGTAGGAGTGCTGCGCACCAGGGATCACGACCCAGTGGTTGCACCTAGCACCCGAGACCTGACCACTCATGCATATGACCTCGTTGAGGCCAGCGTTCCTCTGGCCCACGACGGTTCTCTCCGTCGGCGAGGAAGGGCCCGTGTAGATGACATTCGTATAGGTCTGTCCGGGTGGGGCCACCATGAGCGCGATGTCGGTACTCGGGAAGTTCGCAGCCAAGAGCGAGTGGTCCCCGTAGTCGTTCCCTCCAGAGTGCCAGTTGTAGATCGTGGGAATATCCGGACGACCCGGAAGCCGTGACTGGATGCGGGTGCGTTCCCCGACCAGGTCCTCGCGGTGATCGACGAGCAGCTTGAGGTGGCGCTCGCGTCCATCGAGGCGAGCCTGGGGCAGTCCCGGCTCGCGCAGCGCAGCTCGAGCGACCGACATGGCATCGATCGGGTCGGACTTGCCTGGTTCCCGGGCGGAGCGGCGGGCGCCGGCCATCAGCTGGGTCGGCACACGCAGCACGTGCTCGCCGCCTCTCAACAGGTCGCCCTCGAGTCGCCGGGTGACCTGCCGGCAGTCCTTGAGCGCCCACCGACGTTCGGGCCACTGGCGGGCCCAGTCCAACGCGGCCAGATGGCCGTCGCTCGTCGCGGCCACGGTCCTCTCCGCGATCTGGCGGCCCAGGTCGTCGATGGCGACGAAGGTGTGGGTGCGCTTGTGGGAGTCGCCTCCGATGGTGATCATGAACATGCCTCCTGGCTCTCGATGGCTGGCGAGGCGCCAGGGACCGTCTGGTTGGCATGCGTCTGTTCGGGGTCTGATCAGGCTCCTATCAAGCCACGCCGGACGGTCCCGACGCGTCCCGCAGGGCCGCACATGTGCCACGCGGCCACACCCCCGAGGGCGGGCAGCAAAAGAGGGAGCGAACCCTGCGGGACACCCTCGACGGTGACACAGACGCGAAGGAGACCGTCCGGTCGATCTATGACATCGACGACCCGGCCCTGGCCGCCGAGTTCGTTGAGCGGCTCGGTCACGATCTCCAAGACGAGTCCTGCCCGCCCGAGATCCGCCAGCTCGGCCGGACCATCACCAAGTGGCGACACCAGATCGCCGCCTGGCACCGGGCCCGCGTGTCGAACGGGCCCACCGAGGCGATCAACAACCTCATCAAGCGGGTCAAGCGCGTCGCCTTCGGGTTCCGCCGCTTCGCCCACTACCGGATCCGAGCCCTGCTCTACGCCGGCAAGCCCAACTGGCACCTACTCGCCACCGTCACACCCCGCTGAAACGCGAAGCGCCGGTTTGTTTCAGGCTGTTTGCCCGACGGTTTCATGGGACAACCGCTCTGCGTGGCCAATTGTCGGCGGCTCGGTAGGCGCCGTTCTGTGCCTTTGACCTGGCCTTATGTGGTGCCCCCGGCATGATTCGAACATGCGACACACGGTTTAGGAAACCGATGC
>CAZBTQ010000029.1:5828-24591 GCA_964494405.1 uncultured Iamiaceae bacterium | reverse complement strand
AGCACCTTGTGCACGTCGCCCACGATGCCGAGGTCGGCGATGCCGAAGATCGGCGCTTCGGGGTCCTTGTTGATGGCGATGATGTTCTTCGAGCCCTTCATGCCCACCATGTGCTGGGTGGCGCCCGAGATGCCGGCGGCGATGTAGACGCTCGGCTTCACGACCTTGCCGGTCTGGCCCACCTGGTAGCTGTAGGGGACCCAGCCGGCGTCGACGATCGCACGCGACGCGCCCGGGGCGGCCTTCAGCAGCTTGGCGAGCTGCTCGATGAGCTCGTACTTGTCGGACTCGCCGAGCCCGCGGCCACCCGAGACCACGATGGCTGCCTCGTCGAGCTTCGGCCCGGTGGCCTCCTCGACGTGGCGATTGGTGATGCGGGCGGTGCCGGTGGCACCGGTGTCGGGCACCGCGAGGGCGGCGACAGCGGCGGGGCCGCCACCGGTCTCCTCGGCGGCGAACGACTTGGGCCGCACCAGCACGATGGCAGTGCTGCCGGTGGCCTTGGTCTTCACGTCGGTGGTGCCACCGAAGACAGGCTCGGTGCCGACGACGGCGGAGCCGTCGAGGTCGAGGTCGGTGACGTTGGTGATCACCGGGGCGTCGAGCGCCACCGAGAGGCGGCCGGCGACGTCGCGGCCGTCGTAGGTGGTGCCGAGCAGGATGGCGTCGGGACCGCTGCCGCCCTGGACCGCGGCGGCGACGGCCGCAGCGACCGGCACGCCCTGGAGGGCCCCACCGAGGTCGCCGGTGGCGTGGACGGTGGTGGCGCCGTGGGCGCCGAGCTCGGCGGCGATCGCGTCGGCATCGGCGCCGCCGTAGAACGCCTCGACGGTGTCGGCGAGCTCACGGGCCTTGGCGAGGATCTCCAAGGTGATCGTGGTGACCTTGCCGTCGGTGGCCTGTGCGTAGACCCAGATCTTCGAAAGTGCCATGTCGAATCCCTCCTAGAGGACCTTGAGTCCGTCGAGGAACTCGACGATCTTGGTGTGGGCTTCGCCGTCGTCTTCGATGATCTCGCCGGCCTCGCGCTTGGCGGCCTCGGTGATCTCGACGATCTCCTGGCCGGCGCCGGCCCAGCCGACGGTGCCGGCGTCGATGCCGAGGTCCGCGAGGGTCTTCTCGTCGACCGGCTTGGACTTGGCGGCCATGATCCCCTTGAACGACGGGTAGCGCGGCTCGACCACACCGGCGGTCACCGAGACCACCGCGGGCAGCGGGCACTCGACCTCGTCGTAGCCGAGCTCGGTCTGGCGCTGCACCTTGACGGTGCCGTCGGCGATCTCGACCGTCTTTGCGAAGGTGATCGACGGCAGCTCGAGCAGGGCGGCGAGCTGCTCGGGCACGGTGCCCGTGTAGCCGTCGCTCGACTCGGTGGCGGCCAGGACCAGGTCGGGGCCGGCCGACTTGATGACGGCGGCGAGGACCTTGGCGGTACCGAGGGCGTCGGTGCCGAGGAGGGCGGGATCGCTCACGAGCGTGGCGGACGCGGCACCCATCGCGAGCGCCGTGCGAAGGCCGCCGGTCTCGCTGTTGGGGGCCATGGAGACGAGGGTGACCTCGCCGCCGCCGGCCTTGTCCACGAGCTGGAGCGCCATCTCGACGCCGTAGCTGTCGGACTCGTCGAGGATGAGCTTGCCATCACGCTTGAGGGTCTTGGTCGAGGGATCCAGCGAGCCCGGCTCGGCCGGGTCCGGGATCTGCTTCACACAGACGACGACGTTCATGGGACGCGATGATGCTGCGCCGCGAGGGGGTGGGCCAAATCGTCGGGGTGTGACGTGCGGCTACCGTCGGCGTGCCGCAGCCGCATCGAGCCGGAGGGATCGCGCTGAAGGTCCTGCTCATCGTCAACTCGTCGGCCTCGTCGGTGACGGCCCGGTCGCGCGTGGTCATCCAGAAGGCGTTGTCGGCGGACCACGAGGTCGAGGTCGCGGAGACCAGCCGCCGCGGCCACGCCGCCCGGCTCGCGCGCGGCGCCGCGAACGGTGGCGCCGACGTCGTCGTCGCGCTCGGCGGCGACGGCACGCTCAACGAGGCAGCCAACGGGCTCGTGGGCACCGACACCGCGCTGGCCACGCTGCCCGGCGGGTCGACCAACGTGTTCGCCCGGACGATCGGGCTGCCGAACGACCCGATCGAGGCCACCGGCGTGCTGCTCGAGTGCCTGGCCGCCGAGTCGATCCGTCCGGTCGGCCTCGGGTCGGCGAACGGCCGGTACTTCTTGTTCCACATCGGCCTCGGCTTCGACGCGGCGGTGGTCGAACAGGTCGAGCGGCGCGGCTCGCTCAAGCGGTGGGCCGGCCACCCGCTGTTCCTCTACGCGGCCATCGACACCTGGTTGCGCCACTACGACCGCTCCAAGCCCCGCTTCACCGTCACCTTCCCCGACGGCAACACGGTCGACGATGCCTACTTCGGCATCTGCATGAACACCGATCCCTACACGTTCCTCGGCAACCGGGCGCTGCACCTCGCGCCCGCCGCCACCCTCGACTCGGGGTTGTCGATGGTGACCCTCCGCACCTTGGGGCTGACCTCGGTGGCCCGCGCGGGCGGCGCCGCACTCGCCCGGGGCAAGGGCCTCCGCAGCGGCCGCCACCTCGACGTGCGCCACGACCTGGGCGGGGTCGTCATCACCTCGCTGGGCGGTCCGCTCCCCTACCAGGTCGACGGCGACCACCTCGGCGACGTCGACGAGGTGCACATCCGCCACGAGCCCGACGCGCTGCGCCTGGTGCTCCCCCCGAGCTGAACCGAGGTTCAGCCGCGCCCGTCGAGCGCCGCGCGGGCGACGTCGGGGACGTTGGTGACCACGCCGTCGACGCCGATGTCGGCCAGTTGGCGGATGCGATCTGGGTCGTCGACGGTCCACACGTTGACGAACAGACCGGCGTCGTGCGCCGCTGCCACGAAGGCGGCATCGACCATCGCGTCGAGCGGGTGCACGCCCCGGTGGCCGCGCTCGGCGGCACGTTCGATGAGTGCGCCGCCACCGCCTGATCCGGCGACCAGCCAGGCGGTCACCAGCGAAGGATCGAGCTCGCGCACCTTGTCGATCGTGGCGAGGTCGAAGCACGACACGACGACCCGTTCGCCGCCGCCCCACTCGTCGATGGCGCCGAGCGTCCAGTCGACGAGGCGGCGGGTCTCGTCGAAGTCGGTGTCGGCCGGCCAGTTCTTGATCTCGACGTTGACGAGCAGGTCGCCGCACGCGGCGAGCGCGTCGTCGAGCCGCGCGACCTCGGACGGCACCTCGGCCAGCGCGAGCGACAGGATCGCTCGGCCGTCGGCGAGGTGCGCGTCGTGGTGGACCACGCCGGCCCCGTCGGCGGTGCGTCGGACGTCGAGCTCGACCCCGTCCGCGCCGAGCGCGACAGCCCCCTGGAACGCCTCGACGGTGTTCTCCGCGAATCGTGCCGATGCCCCTCGGTGTGCTATGACCTTCGTCACACAGCTCCCCAAACGTGAAATTTCGGTGTCTGGACCCTTGTGGGCTCGTTGCCCCTTGGGTACTGTTGCCGGGTCCCCGATGCGTGTCGAACCGTTCTGCGGTGGCCGCATGTGAACCAAGTCACGATCGCGTGGAGGTGTCGTGGCCCTGACCACCAGTACGACGGTGGCGCTCTCTGTGAGCACCGAACCAGCCCTGACCGACGACTGGCGCCGCGAGGCCCTGTGTCGCGACACCGATCCCGACCTGTTCTTCCCGGTCGGCACGACAGGACCGGCGATCGAGCAGATCGAGAGCGCCAAGGCCGTGTGCCACACCTGCGATGCGCAGGTCGCCTGTCTCGAGTTCGCGCTCGCCACCAACCAGGACTCTGGCATCTGGGGTGGCACCTCGGAGGAGGAGCGGCGCAAGATCCGCCGCCAGTGGCTCGCCCGCCGGAGGGCTCAAGCCGCCTCTTGATCGGCCGAAGGTCCTAGTATCGAGTTCTCGACGGCTCGGAGCGCTCCCCCCGCACTCCGCCGTCGTACCGGCCCCTCGCTTCGGCGGGGGGCCGGCTCGCGTCCCGACGTCTGACCGTGCGCCGGATCTCACGCCGGATCGCCGGTCAGGCCGGTCGACGGCACCACCACCGCCGGCATCTGGCCGGTGGGCCGACGCAGCACCTCGTCGTCGCCGGACAGCCACGGCGCATCGAGCTGCACCTGGAGCTCCACCACCGCACCCGGCCGCATCGTGCCCGGCTTGTTGACGCGCATCGCCATGGTGCCGCCGAGCTCGGTCTCCACCAGCGTCCGAACGATGGTCAGCCCGAGCCCTGACCCCTGGTTCAGGTCGAAGTCGTCGGGCAGGCCGACGCCGTCGTCGGTGATCGCCAGGGTCAACCGCTCGCCTTCGCGCAGCAGCGACACCTTCACGTGGCCCCCGTGGAGCTCGGACTCCTCGGGGAAGGCATGGTCGACCGCGTTCTGGAGCAGCTCGTTGAGGACGACCGCGAGCGGGGTCGCCACGTTCGACGGCAGACGCCCCGCATCGCCGGCGACCCGGAAGTACACGGGGCTCTCCGGCGTGACCATCGACTCCTCGGCCATGCGCAGGATCGGGCGCAGCACGTCGGAGAACGGGAAGTCCTCCTCTGCGTTGCGCGACAGGGACTCGTGCACCAGCGCGATCGACCGGATGCGCCGCACCGACTCCTCGATCGCGCTGCGCGCCTCGGCGCTCTCGAGGCGACGCCCCTGCAACCGCAACAACGAACCGATCGTCTGGAGGTTGTTCTTCACGCGGTGGTGGATCTCGCGGATCGTGGCGTCCTTGGACAGCAGCAAGCGGTCACGGCGACGAAGGTCGGAGATGTCACGGCAGATGAGCACGGCACCCGACACCTCGTCGCGCTCGATCAGGGGCAGGCAGCGGAAGATGACCGTGGTGTCGATGCCGACCTCGACCTCGCGGGTCACGGGCACCTTGCCGCTGTACGCGGCGCGGATGATCCGTTCGTCGAACCCGTAGTCGGTGAGCCGCATGCCCTCGGTGTTGCCGTGGATGCCGATGCGGTGCAGCGCCGAGATGGCGTTGGGCGACGAGAACACGACCCGGCCGCCACGGTCGAGGAGGATGACGCCGTCGCCGACCCGCGGGGGCTCCTCGACATCGGACTCGTCGGGTCCGTAGGGGAAGTCGCCGTTGGCGATCATGCGGGCGAGCCGGTGGAAGATCTCGACGTAGGTGCGTTCGAGCTCGCCCGGCTGGCGGCCGACGAGCGGCGCGGCCTCCCTGGTCATGATCGCCACGACCTCGTCGCGATGACGCACCGGGATGCACTGCACCCGCACCCGCTCGTGGATGGCGGCCATGGTGATCTCGCCCTCGAGGATCTCGCCGTGGTGGAGGGCACGACCGACGAGGGGCCGGTCGTCGGATGGGGTGACGTTGCCGATCAGATCGTCGCGGTAGAGGGTCTGGCTGGTCGTCGGGCGGATGTGGCCCAGCACGACGAGCGACTCGCCTGCTGGGTCCTGCTCGGGCCGATCGGCGACCGCGAACAGCAACAGGTCGGCGAAGCAGAAGTCGGCGAGGAGGCCCCAACCCGAGACGAGGCGCTGGAGGTGGTCGACAGCGTCCCGGCTGAGCCCGGTGTGCTCGCGTGCGATCTCGGCGATGCTGGCCACGCCGCGAGCCTACGGCCCGGGCGTTGGCGCGGGGTCAGGCGTCGGCGACGGTGGCCGAGCGCGGGGTCTCCCAGCGCTCGAAGCAGGTGGGGCAGTGCTGGAACATGACCTCGTGTCGCACGTCGATGCGGTCGAGGTACCCGAAGTCGCCGCATGCTGGGCACCGCGTGGGGAAGCCCCAGACCGCTGGTTTGTCGCCGGTCCGCAGGTCGATGACCGGGTCGCCGGTGACGTCAAGGGTTCCGCCGTCGTTCTTCTTGCGCCTGAAGATCCCCATGTCGTCTGCTCTCCTCGCTCCGAGCCGCTCCGAGCTCCGAGGGTGGTCGCTCGAAGACCGCCCTGATCATAACCTCACTGAGCGTGGTCGGCTAGGCCCAATGGATCAGGGGCTGCCGAACCACATCGCACGACCCACCTCGAGAAGGCCCGACAGGTCGGCCACGTCGTGTGCCAGGCGGGGGACGGTGGCCACCACCTCGGCGCGTCGGCCGAGCGCGGCGCGCTGGTCGACTTCGCGCTGGGCCACCACCGCGAAGTTGGCGAACGATGCCGCCACCTCCCCGAGCACCCGCCCGGTGGTGTCCACCTCGTCGTCGCCGACGATGTCGGAGGCGATGCCGCGCGGGTCGGCCGACAATGCCCGCGCGACCCGGCCCGCATCGGTACCGAGGAGGCTCGGAGGAAGGACGCGGTTGAGCACGAGCGCGCCGAGCGACAGGTCGCGGCGCGCCAACTCGTCGAGGAAGAAGCCCGCCTCGCGCGCCGGACCGGGCTCGAGGGTGGACACGACGACGAAGGTCGTCCGGGCGTCGCCGAGCAGATGGGTGACGGCCTGGGCACGTTCGATGAACCCGTCGTACATGGACTGGAACAGGATGAAGAACTCGGCGATGTCCTCGAGGAACTGCGAGCCCAGGATGCGATCGGCGACGGTCGAGAACGGCTTCGACGCGGCGGACACGACCCGCGAGCGCGCCGGGGCCGTCAACCAGCGCAACAGGCGGCTCGAGAAGAAGTCGGCCATTCGCTCGGGCGCGTCGAGGAAGTCGATGGCGTGGCGGCTGGGCGGGGTATCGACGACGACCAGGTCGTAGCGCCCCGAGCTGTGGATCTCGTAGAGCCGCTCCATGGCCACGTAGTCGTGGCTCTGCACGAACCGGCCGGTCACGTTGCGGTAGAGAGGGTTCGCGAGGATCGCGTCACGGGTCGCATCGTCAGGTGCGTGCCGCGCGACGAGGTCGTCCCACGACGCCTTGGTGTCGAGCGTCGCCGCCCACAGCTCGCCGCGGGGCTCGACCCCAGTGGCAGCCCACACCTCCGGGGCGATCCGGACCTCGTGGTTGCCCACCGCATCGAGCCCGAGCGCGTTCGCCAGGCGCCGCGCCGGGTCGATGGTGAGCACCAGCACCCGGCCTCCCTGCTCGGCAGCGGCCATGGCGGCGGCCGCCGCCGCGACCGAGGTCTTGCCGACGCCGCCCGAGCCGCACACCACGACGATCTCTCGCGCCGCGAGCAGTGCGGGGATGCCGAGGTGATCGGTGGCGCGGCGACCGGCGGCGGGCATCAGGTGCCGACCTCCTCGGCGAGCGCATCGGCGATCTGGGCGGTGGCGCGGGCGCCGTGCGCGCGGGCGAACAGCTCGGGGACGAACAGCACCGGCAGGTCATCGAGCGCGGCCTGGAGCTCGCCGAGGTGCTCGACCCGCGACCGCCGCAGGGTGATCGCGAGCTCGGCCGCGTCGAGCACGTCCACGACGTCGCCACGTTCGGCCGCGACGCCGCGCGCCCCCAGCGCGGTGACGAGCGAGTCGACGGCCTCGTCGGTGCGCAACCGTTCGAACTGCTCCTCCTCGCGACGACCGAACAGCTCGGGCAGCACGCGGTTGGCGACCACGGCCGCCACCGGGACACGAGTGTCGCCGCGCACCCGCCCCACCAGGTCGATCGCCTCGCGCACCGGCATCTCCTCTGGCGTGGTGACCACCACGACGCCGGTGCGTGCCGGGTCCTCGAGGATCTCCTGCATCCACCCCACCTGGTCCCGGATGCGCCCCACCCGCACCAGCTCGGCGATCGCCTCAGGAGCGCCGAGCTGGGCGACGACGTGGCCGGTCGCGGCGGCGTCGACCACGACCAGGTCGTAGTGCTGCTCGCGCACCTCGTAGGCGACCTTGCCGACGGTGAGGATCTCCTTCACGCCGGGCGCGGCGTCGGCGACGAAGTCGAAGCTGCGCGCCAGCGGTCCCAGGCGCCCCACGAGCGGGATCCGCAGGTGGATCTTCAGGTACTCGCGCAGCGACTCCTCGGTGGTGAGGGTCATCGCCGACAGGTTCGGGGCCACCTCCCGCGGCTCGAACGCGGTGGGACCGCACTCGAGGAAGCGCGACAGGTCGCCCTTCGCGTCGACCTCGCACACCAGCGTGCGCTTGCCCTGGCGCGCCGCGAGGGTGGCGAGGGCCGCACTGATCGCGGTCTTGCCGACGCCGCCCTTGCCCGTGACGAACAGCAGCCGGCGGTCGAGCAGGCCGACGGCCACCAGCTCGCCTGTCAGCTCTGCCTCCAGGGCCGCCGCTAGCCCCCGAAGCCGATGCGGCGGGCGTCGTTCGGGCTGCCGACCTCGATGTAGGCGACCTTGGCGCTCGGCACCGCCACCTGGCGGCCCCGGCGATCGGTGAGCCACAGCACGCCCTCGGCATCGGCGAGCGCCGCGTCGATGGTGGCCCTCAGCTCGGCCGGATCGGTGTCATCGGCCAGCTCGACTTCGACTTCGCGGGCCTGGGTGACCCCGATGCGGACGTCCACGTTTCCTCCTGGAGATGCGACCGGGCCATCGTAGGCCCGTCGGCGGCGGCTGCCGCCCAGGTCAGATGATCTTCAGCTCGGGGTGGCGGCGACGCGTCGGGGCGAGCTCGACGTCGATCGTCTCGGCCATCCGGGCGAAGATCTTGCCGGCCTCGGAGTCGGGGTCCTCGGCCACCAGCGGATGGCCGTCGTCTGACCCTTCGCGCAGCGCGGTCACCAGCGGCACCTGGGCGATGAGCGGGACGTCGAGCCGGTCGGCCAGCTCCTGGCCACCGCCAGCGCCGAACAGCTCGTAGCGGGTGCCGTCGTCGCCGGTGAACCACGACATGTTCTCGATGATGCCCTTGACCTCGAGCTGCACCTTCTGGGACATGAAGGCTGCTCGCTGGGCGACGCGCTGGGCGGCCGGCTGGGGCGTGGTGACGACGTAGACCTCGGCGCGGGGAAGGAACTGCGCGAGCGACAGGGAGATGTCGCCGGTGCCGGGCGGCAGGTCGACGACGAGGAAGTCGGGGTCGTCCCAGAACACGTCGGTGAGGAACTGCTCGAGCGCCTTGTGCAGCATCGGTCCACGCCAGATGACCGGCTGGTCCTCCTCGGCGAAGAAGCCCATGGAGATGCAGCGCACGCCGTGGACCTCGGGCGGCACGAGCATCGAGTCGATGACCGTGGGCGGGCGGTCGATGCCGAGCATCTTCGGGATCGAGAACCCCCAGACGTCGGCGTCGACGACCGCGACCGAGTGGCCGCGGTTGGCGAGCGCGATCGACAGGTTGGTGGTGACCGACGACTTGCCGACGCCGCCCTTCCCGGACGCGATCAGCAGGACGCGCGTACGTGAGCCGGGGTCGGCGAACGGGATGACGCGTCCCTCGGCGTGGCCGTGGCCCTGGTGCGAGCCGGCGGTGGCGCCGGGGTCGCCGTGGAGCTTCTCGCGCAGCTCGGCGCGGTCCTCGTCGGTCATCACGGTGAAGTCGAGGGTGCAGCGCGACACGCCGTCGAGCGCCTCGACCGCCTCGGTGACGCGACGTTGGATCTCGTTGCGCAAGGGGCAGCCCTGCACGGTGAGGGCGATCTGGACGACGACGTCGGCGCCCTCGATCCCCACGGAGCGGACCATGTCGAGATCGACGATCGAGCGGTGCAGCTCGGGGTCCTCGACGGGGCGGAGGGCCTCGACGATCTCGGCTTCGGTGACGGGCATGGGGGACTGCTCCTCGGATTTCTCCTATGTAGATAGGTAGAATACCGGCCGTGTCAGGGGAAGCCCTCAACCCGACCGACTTCGCGTCGGCGGTCACGGCCATCACCTCGGCCTTCGGCGACCCGACTCGGCGCGAGATCTACCTCTACGCCCACGAGATCGACGACGGCGTCACCGCCTCCGCGGTGGCCGAGCGCTTCGAGCTGCACGCCAACGTGGCGCGGCACCACCTCGACAAGCTCGCCGCCGGCGGGTACCTCGAGGTCGCGGTGGCGCGCAGCGAGGGACGGGGCGCAGGTCGGCCGTCGAAGCACTACCGGGCGGTCGCGCCCACCATCAACCTCGACATCGCCGTCCGCCACGACGACATCCTCGTGTCGCTGCTCGGCAAGGCGCTGTCGCGCATGGCGCCCGACGAGGCGGCCGAGCTCGCCGAGGAGGTCGGCGTCGAGTACGGCCGCCAGATGGCCACCGCGCTCGGCCCCACTGCCGAGGGCCACCGCAGCTTCCGGTCGGCCCTGCACGCGGTGGCCGACGCGCTGTCGGCCCACGGCTTCGCAGCCCACGCCGAACAGCACGGCGACCAGCTGCGCATCGTGTCGGAGAACTGCCCGTTCGGCGACACCGCCATCGAGCACCCGGTGATCTGCGCGGTCGACCGGGGCATGGTGAAGGGCATGCTCGGCTCGCTCTACGGCAGCACCGAGACCGAGACCGAGTCGTCGGTGGCCCTCGGCGCCGACCACTGCGTCACCGCCGTCGAGGTCTGAGACGTCGGTGGGTCGTCGCCGATGAGGCGCCGCTACCTCGACCACGCGTCGACCTCGCCGCTGCGGCCCGAGGCCCGCGACGCGATGGCCGCGGTGTTCGACGGCGAGTTCGGTGATCCGTCGCGCATCCACGAAGAGGGGATGGCCGCGCGCCAGATCGTCGAGGTGGCGCGCGAACAGGTGGCCGGCCTCGTCGGCGCCAGGTCGCGCTCGGTCGTGTTCACCAGCGGTGCCACCGAGGCGATCGCCGCCGCGGTGTGGGGCGCGTCCCGCAGGGGAACCCACCAGGTCGTGACCGCCGTCGAGCACTCGGCGGTGCGCGAGCAGGCCGAACGGGCGGGCGAGGTCACCGTCGTGGGAGTCGACCGGCTCGGCCGGGTCGACCCCGACGAGGTCGCCGGCGCGGTCCGGCCCGGCGAGACATCGGCAGTGCACGTGCAGTGGGGCAACCACGAGGTCGCCACGGTGCAGCCGCTCGCCGAGCTGGTCGAGCGATGCCGGGGGCTCGACGTGCTGGTCCACGTCGACGCCGCCCAGGCGGTCGGCCACGTGCCGGTCGCCTTCGACGAGCTCGGCGCCGACCTGATGTCGGTGTCGGCCCACAAGTTCGGCGGGCCGGCCGGGGTGGGCGCGCTGCTCGTACGGCGAGGGCTGCGGCTCGACCCGCTGCTGCTCGGGGGCGATCAGGAGCGCGCCCGCCGAGCCGGCCACGAGAACACCCCTGGCATCGTCGGCTTCGGCGCAGCCTGCGCGGCCCTGTCGACCGACGACCGCCTCAGCGCCGAATCGACATCGAATCGGCGCCGACGGCGGCGAATCGTCGAGGCGATGGCCCGGGTCGAGGGCGTCGAGGTGCTGGGCGACCCCGGCGCCGAAGGGCCGGACGGGCCAGGCGGCGCGCTCCCCCACCTCGTTTGCCTCGGACTGGCCGGCGTCGAGCCCCAGCCGGTGCTCATCGGCCTCGACCGGGCCGGCATCGCCGTCCACTCGGGCAGCTCGTGCTCGTCGGAGGCGTTCGAGCCGTCGCCGGTCCTCGCCGCGATGGGCGTCGACGCCGAGCGGTCGCTGCGGGTGTCGTTCGGCTGGACCACCACCGACGACGACGTCGACGCGTTCCTCACCGAGCTGCCCCGCATCCTCGCCGAGCTGCGCGCCCTCAGCCGCTGACCCATCGGGCTCGGCCGCGCGTATCGTCGCTGCCGTGTCGCTCTACGTCATCCGCCACGCCCACGCCGGATCCCGCACGCACTGGGACGGCCACGACCCCGCCCGGCCGCTGAGCGACAAGGGCCGTCGGGAGGCGGATCAGATCGCGGCGTCGTTGGGAGACGCCGGCATCTCCGAGATCTGGACGAGTCCGTTCGTCCGGTGCGTCGAGACGATCGCGCCGTTGGCCGAGCGCTGCGACGTCGCCGTCCAGTGCACCGACGCCCTCGAGGAGGGCGCTGCCTTCGCCGACACCGTCGAGCTGGTGGAGCGGCTCGCTGCCGCCGACATCACCGCCGCGCTGTGCTCGCATGGCGACGTCATCCCCGAGCTGCTCGCCGCGCTCGCCCGACGGGGGGTCGACCTCGACCCCGACGGCGCCTGCCAGAAGGGGTCGGTCTGGGTCCTGGAGGTCGACGGAGGAAGGGTGACGAGGGCCGACTACGCCGGCAAGCCCGGATAGGGCCGCCTACTCGCTGGTCGGGGCCGACTCGATGCGTTCCAAGACGCCGGCGTCGGCGAGGGCGTCGCACTGCACCCGCTCGTCCTCTGGGACCTCGTCGATGGGGGTCGGCGCGCCTGCGACCTCAGGTACGGCATCGCGCGCGGCCTGGAGCGCGGCGATCCGATCGCGCAGCGCGAACGCCTCGACGAGCGAGGACATCTCGGCCAGCGGGTCGAGCGAGTCGAAGACCTCGAGCTCGGCGAGTGCCTCCTCGGGGCGGCACATCCGCTGGAGCGCGATCGCCCGGAACACGCGGGCATCGGGGTACTCGGGCGCCACCGCCACCGCCTCGGCCAGGTCGTCCCAGGCGAACGCGGGAAGGTCGACACGGCTCACCAGGTACCAGCCCCGGTAGGTGAGCGCCTCGACGTTGGCGGGGTGCTCGGTGAGGATCGCGTCGTAGCACTCGAGCACGTCGACGGGCTCCTCGGCGGTCTGGCTGAGGATCAGGCAGCTCGCGAGCTGCTGGCCCAGGCTCTGGGCGACCCCACCGGTGGCCTGCTCCCCCGACGAGCGGTCGCCCGCGGCACGCGCGACCGCCAAGCCCGCCAGCCCGGCCAGCGCGCACACGGCCACGGCGATGCCGATGGTGCGCCACGGCGGTCGACGTTCGGCAGCGCCGGCCTCGGCAGGCGCGGCCTCAGACGTCGACGCGTCCGCCTCGAGCGCGTGCAGGACCGACGCCGCGCGGGCCGTGTAGTCGTCGCGGAGCGTCCGGTGGTCGGCCGCGTCGAGGTCGCCGGCCTCGAACTCGCGGTCGAGATCGTCGATCGACCGCAGCAGGAAGTCACGCTCCTGCTCGAGCTCGGAGCGGTCGACGTCGGTCACGCCGAACCGTCCTCGGCGCGCTCGCGGAGCGCCGCGTCGACGAGCGCGCGGTCCTCGTCGGCCAGGTCGCCGCCGCCCTGGGCACCCCAGCGGCTGAAGGCCCACACCAGCCCGCCCACCGCGACGATCACCACGACGACCGGCAGGATCCACACGAGGGACGACGCACCCGATGCCGACGGGTTGAGCAGCAGGTGGGCGCCGTAGGCGTCGGCCAGCGCGCCGAGGATCTCGCTGTCGCTGCGGCCGGCCTGGACGCCGCGGGCGATCTCAGCGCGGATCTCGACCGACGCGCCGACGTCGCTGTCGCGCACGGACTGACCGTCGCACTGCGGGCACGCGAACTGCGCCGACAGGTTCCGCACACGCTCGGCCGGGGTCGGCTCGTCGGCTCCGAACGTCGCGACGCCGAGCGTGATCACGACGACCACGCCCACCAGACCCCACGTCAGCAGCAGGCCGGACCGCTTGGTCACGACAGCCCCCGGGCCTGGGAGAGGATCGACTCGACGTCGGCCTGGGTGACGCCGCCGGTGAACTTGTGCACGACGATCCCCTGCGGCGAGACCAGGAACGTCTCCGGCAGCGCGGTGACGCCCCAGCCGACCGCCACCCCGTCGGTGCCGCTCACCAGCACCGGCCACTCGCCGCCGTGCTGGTCGAAGAACGCCTCGACGTCGTCGGCGTCGTCCTGGAACGCGACGCTCACGACCTCGACGTCGCCAGCCTCCTCGTGCGCCTCGTCGAACGCCACCAGCTCGGGGTGCTCCTCGACGCACGGCGGGCACCACGTGGCGAAGTAGTTCACGAGCACCCACCTCCCTCGCAGCTCGTCGATGTCGAAGGACTCGCCGTCGAGGTCGGTGCCGACGACCGACGGCGCGGGCTTGCCGAGCAGCGCGCTGGCCTGGTCTCGATCCTCGCTTCCCGCGCTCACCGCGAGGAGAGCGACGAAGCCGACGAGGACGACGCCCACCGCGAGCGTCACGGTCATCACCGTGCGCCGGCCGCGATGCGGGGCGTTCACGACCCCACCGCCTCGGGCTCGCGGTCGGCAGGCAGCGGCGCCGAGACCGGGTCGGTGGGCCGACGGCGGCGGCCGGGGAACGCGGCGAGGATCGTGCCGAACGCCATCAGCGCCCCACCCACCCACATCCACGCGATCAGCGGCTGGACCACGGCGCGGACCTGCACCGGCCCGTCGGGCCAGTCGCCGAGGAACACGGTGAGCGCGATGTCGTCGCGCCAGGTGGTGCGCACCGACGGCTCCTGGATGGTCTGGCCGGTGGCCTTGTACCTGGCGACCGCGGGCTCGTACACCTGACCCCCGTCGATCTGGACGCCGGCGGTGGTGCGGATGGTGCGGGGCAGATCCTCCTGGACGACCGACACGAGGGTGAGCTCGTGGCCGGCGACGGTGAACGACTCGCCGATCTCGAGCCTCGCCTCGCGGCTGACGACGTTGGCGTTGCTGGCGATGATGCCGAAGGCGATGAGGATCACGCCGAGGTGGACGATCATGCCGCCGTTGGCGCGGCCGACGAGCCCGCGCCACCCCTGGCGGCGGGTCGCGAGCGCCACCTGGCGCAGCGCCGAACCCGCGGCGAAGCCCGCGAGGCCGTAGCCGGCGACGGTGCCGAGCCCTCGCTCCCCCATCGCGACTGCCAGCACCATCACCGACGCGCCGAACACCGCCGGCCACCGCAGGCGCACGGCGAGCGTCTCGACGTTGGTGCGCCGCCACGGCAGCACCGGGGCGACCGCCATGAGGAACAGCAGGCACAACCCGATCGGCACGCTCATGCTCTCGAAGAACGGCTCGCCGATGCGGAGCTGGTCGTCGTTGAGCGCCTCGACGATGAGCGGGAACACCGTGCCGAGCAGCACGACGAAGGCGAACGCGCCGAACAGGACGTTGTTGGCGAGGAAGGCCGCCTCGCGCGACAGCGGCGAGTCGATCGACCCGGGCGAGCGCAAGCTGTCGCCTCGCCAGGCGATCAGGCCGACCGAGACGACGACGATCACGCCGAAGAACGCGAGGAGCCACGGGCCGATCGGCGACTCGGTGAACGAGTGCACCGACACCAACACGCCGGATCGGGTCAGGAACGTGCCGAGGATCGTCAGCGAGAACGTGGCGCAGAGCAGCGACAGGTTCCACACCCGCAACATGCCGCGCCGCTCCTGCACCATCACCGAGTGGATGTAGGCGGTGCCGGTGAGCCACGGCAGCAGCGACGCGTTCTCGACGGGGTCCCACCCCCAGTAGCCGCCCCAGCCGAGCACCTCGTAGGCCCACCAGGCGCCGAGGACGATCCCGGTGGTGAGGAAGCCCCACGCGAACAGCGTCCAGCGACGGGTCTCGACCAACCAGCCCTCGCCGACGCGGCCCGTCGCCAGCGCGGCCACCGCGAACGCGAACGGCACGGTGAAGCCGACGTAGCCCAGGTAGAGCATCGGCGGGTGGAACGCCATCAGGGGATGGTTCTGGAGGAGCGGGTTCGGCCCTGGGCCGTCGAAGCCGGGCGGGACGGTGGTGGTCAGGAACGGGTTGGCCGGCCCGACCATCAAGGCGAAGAAGAACGCGGCGACGACGAACATCGTGAGCATCGCCCAGCCCACGAGCGGGTCGTCGAGGCGACGGCGGAACTTCCACGCGACCGCCGCGATGTAGCCACCGAGGATGACGCTCCACAGGATGATCGAGCCCTCGAGCGCGCCCCACAGCGTCGCGACGTTGTAGAGCGGCGGTGTGAGCGAGCTGCCGTTCTCGGCGACGTAGAGCACGGTGAAGTCGCGGGTGATCAACGCCCGCTCCATCGCGATGAACGCCACGACGCCGCCGGCGAGCACCAGCGCTGCGTACGCGCCGGCGCGACGGCGCAGCAGCGGCTGGTCGCGCGTGAGCCCGACGCCCACCGACACCGCGCCGACGACCGATGCCAACAGGCCGAGGATGACCCCCGACGAGCCGAGTGCTGCGTTCACCGGCTGTCGTCGGCCGAGGCGTCGCCAGCCGAGGTCTGGTCGGCCGGTGTCTCGCCGTAGTCGACGACGCGGTCGGGGTTCTCCTCGACGTACACCTCTTCGTGCTTCACGAAGAACCGATCACTCGCGAAGTACCAACCGTCGTCGGTGGGGACGCCGTCGGCGGGTTCGACCGCGCCGCTGCCGTCGCCGACACGGGCCCAGCGGCCTTCGAGCACGACGGGGATGTCCTCCTGGAACAGGTCAGGCGGGTCGCCCTGGTGGGCGATGGCGACCTGCACGTCGTTCCAGGCGATGACGAAGTCGACGCCGGTATCGGTGGGGACGATCGAGTCGCCGACGACGCGGCCCTGGATGCGGAACCGCCGGTCCTCGAGCGACGACCGCTGGGCGACCGCCTCGTCGGCGTTGCGGAAGAACAAGGTGGCGTCGCCGAGGCCGTTGACGACCACGACGAGCAGGGCGGCGACCACCGCGAGCAGCGCCAGCAGCGCCCACGGGCGCTTGCGGCGCCGGCGCGGCGCCGGCGGGACGCGTGGGCTGAGGTCGGTGGTCGCGCCCGCAGAGCCAGTGGCTCCGTCGGCGGTCAACTCGTCCATCGACGCCGCTCCGGCGGGACCAGCTTGGTCAGGCGTCGACCGCGCAGCACGAGCGAGAGCGCGTACAGCGCGAGCACCGTGAGGCTGATCCCCCAACCCAGGTACATGTACGCCATCTGGCTCATCGTTCGACCTCCGAGCCGAGCGCTTCGGCTCTGCGTTCGCTGATCGCCTCGTCGAGCCACGCCTCCTCGACCTGGTGCTCGAGCCAGCCCACCCGGAAGCGCTGCACGAGCAGCCAGACGAAGACGAGGGTGAGGGCGACGAACCCGTAGATCATCGTGAACATCATCAGGTCGCTGGCACCGAAGTCGAAGTCGCGGCGGGCCAACGTGGGCTCCTGGTGCAGGGTGCGCCACCACTCGACGGACTGGTGCACCAGGATCACGTTGGGCACGAGCAGCAGGCCGACCACCGCCGAGCGGCGGGAGCGGACCTCGGGCGGCGCGTCGATGCGGTGCAGCGCCAGGTATCCGAGCAGCAGGAGGAGCAGCACCGCGGTCGAGGTGAGCCGGGCGTCCCACACCCACCACACGCCCCACGTCGGGCGGCCCCACACCGAGCCGGTGACGAGCGTGAGCGCGGTCATCACCGCGCCGATCTCGACCGAGCTGTGCGCGAGCAGGTCTGACCCGATCGTGCGCTTGCGGAGGTGCTGGATGCTGGCGGCCGTGGCGATGCCGCAGGAGAGGTACGCGGTCCAGGCGAGCCCAGGGTGGAGGTAGAGCAGGCGCACGAGGTCGCCCTGAGTGGCGTCGCGGGGCGTCGCCACGAAGGCGAGGTACACGAGCAGCGCCATCGCCGCGAGGGCGACGATGCCGAGCACGCGGGTGGCCGGTGAGCCGGTGCCGTCGGGGGCGGTGGGCACCTGGGGGGTGGTCACGATTCCTCCAGCAGGGATCCGAAGGTGAGGATCCCGACGCCGATGTAGACGAGGGCGAAGACAGCGAGCAAGTTGAACCAGGGCCATCCGTCGGAGGGGACCCCGTCGAGTGCGGACTCGAACGCACGGGTGGCGGCGATGAGCACCGGCGCCAGGACCGGCAGCAGCAGGAACGGGAGCAGGGTCTCGCGCACCCGCAACCCGGCGGCGAGCACGCCGTAGAGGGTACCGGCCGCCGCGATGCCGCAGGTCGCGGCCAGCGACGATGCCAGCAGCAGGCCGATGCCGTGCAGCTCGCGGTCGTAGAGCAGGACCACGCCGCCGAGCATGACCAGTTCGACGACGGCCAGCTGCACCGCCAGGGCGAACCACTTGCCGAGGAAGATGCCACCCGGCTCGAGCCCTGCGAGGCGCAGCGCATCGCGCACACCGTCGCCCCCTTCGATCGAGAACGTGCGCTCGACCGCCAGGACCGCCACGAACAGCACGGCCACCCAGAACAGACCGGGCGTGGCGGCCGCGAGCGTGGGCCCGTCGGGGTCGAGGCCGAACGCGAACAGCACGAGCAGCAGGAGTGCGAACGGCAGCACCTGGCCCGCCGTGACCTTGGAGCGCAGCTCGATGCGGAGGTCCTTCGCGGCGATCAGCCGGGCGTCACGGAACACGGTCGGCCGCCGAATCCGCAACGATGACGCCGCCCGCGATGGTGACGTGGCGTGGCGCCAGCCCAGACGCACGATCGAGCTCGTGCGACGCGATCAGCACCGTCGCACCCGCCGCTGCCGCCTCGACGACCAGCGCGTCGAGGACGTCGCGGCCCTCCTGGTCGAGGCCGGCGTGGGGTTCGTCGAGCAGCCACAGCTCAGGCCGGCGGGCCACCAGCACCGCGAGCGCCGTGCGGCGGCGCTGACCGGTCGACAGGCGGGCGACGGGCACGTCGGCGAGGCGGCCCGCGACGCCCAGCCGCTCCATCGCCCGCTGGCCGTCGGCCTGGTCGGCGCGAGCCGCCCGCGTCCAGAAGCGGACGTTGTCGGCCACGGTGAGCTCGTCGTAGAGGAACGTGGCGTGGGCGAGCAGGCCGACCCGCACCCGCACTGGGGTTGGATCGTCCACCAGGTCGACCCCGAGGACCCGAGCTGAGCCGGCGGCGACCGGGAGGAGCCCCGCACAGAGCCGCAGCAGCGTCGACTTGCCGGCACCGTTGGGCCCCTGGAGCAGCACGATCTCGCTCCGGTCGACGGTGAGGTCGACGCCGGCGAGCGCCGGGAAGCGCCCGAGGAGGCCGACCGCGCCGCGGAGGTGGATGACGGGTTCCATGGGGCTGCACGAGGCTACCGACACCGCACCCGCGCGGCCCACT
>CAZBTQ010000029.1:4164-5728 GCA_964494405.1 uncultured Iamiaceae bacterium | reverse complement strand
CTTGTAGCCTCGTGACCCGTGTCCACGCCCCGCCTGCCACCGCTCGCGGCGCGGGTGGTGCGCGGTGCGGGGGTCGTCTCGATCACCGCCGGCGTCCTGGTCCTGTTGTTTGCCGCCTTCCAGCTGTGGGGCACGGGGGTCCAGCACGCGCGCGCCCAGGCCGACCTGGAGGCGCAGTTCGAGGCCGACCTCGCCGATGCCGGTGTCGAGGGCCACGACGAGGGCGAAGGCGCGCGGACGACCACGACAAGCCGGACGACCACGACAGGCCGGCCGACCACGACCACCACGCTGCCGCCGGAGATCGTCGCCGGCCTGGTCGATCCACAAGGCGGCGATCCGGTGGCACGCCTGGAGATCCCGGCGATCGGCGTCGATGAGATCGTCGTGCACGGGGTGTCGGTGGCCAACCTGCGCACCGGACCCGGCCACTATCCCGACAGCGCCGGGTTCGGCGAACCCGGCAACGCCGCGGTCGCGGGACACCGCACCACCTACGGCCAGCCGTTCCACGATCTCGACCAGCTCGAACCAGGTGATCGCATCGACGTCACGACGGTTCGCGGCCGGTTCACCTACCGCGTCATGGCCCACCCCGATCCCGACGATCCCACCGCAGAGCGGGGCTGGTTCGTCGTCGGCAAGCGCGGCGTCGAGGTCCTCGACGACGTGGGCGACGCCCGGTTGACGCTCACCGCCTGCCACCCCAAGTTCAGCTCCCGGGAGCGGATCATCGTGACCGCCGAGCTCCTCGACGACCCCATCGATCCGTTGCCCTCGGCCGAGACCGACGCGGGCGACGACGCCATCGCTGCGGAGGACTTCGGCGAGGGCATCGAGGGTGAGGACGACGTCCTGCTGCCGATGCTCGTGTGGTCGGGCGCCTTCCTCGTCGCGCTGGTCGCCACCGCCGTGGTCGCCGCACGCTGGCGCCGGTGGACCACCTACGCCCTCGCCGCCCCGATCCTGATCGTGCTGCTATTCTTCGCGTTCGAGCAGATCGACCGGTACCTTCCCGCCTACTGATGGCCTCCTCGCCCCTGCGCCCGACGATCGCACTCCTCGCCCTCGCCACGCTCATCGGGGCGTGCACCGGCCAGGACGGGTCTGGCGACGATGCCGGCGCCGTCACCTCGACGACAGCCCTCACGACCGCGACCACCGCCGAGCCGTCACGGGCGTTCGTCGTGCCCACCACCTTGGCGCCGCTGCTGTCGAGCACGTCGACGATCCCGCCTGACGACGGCTCGATCGCGCTCGACCTGCTCGTGGTCGGCGACTGCGTCGACATCGCCGACGCCGAGGCCGGCACCGTCGAGGTGGGGACGGCCCGCCGACACGGGTGCGACGAGCCGCACGGCCTCGAGATCTTCCACGTCGGCTCGCTCAACGACGACCCCGAGGCGCCGTACCCGGGCGACGCAGCCGTGCTCAGCGCGGCGGACCAGATGTGCCTCGACGCGTTCGCCCCATACGTTGGCGTCGCCTACGTCGACTCCACGCTCGAGATCGCCCACCTCCGCCCCGACGAGAACGTGTGGCTCCACGGCGACCGCGTCGTGCG
>CAZBTQ010000029.1:0-4064 GCA_964494405.1 uncultured Iamiaceae bacterium | reverse complement strand
GCGCTGGCAGGGTGCGGCGACTGGGTGGGCGAGGACGTCCGGTCCGGCGACGCGGTCGTCGTCGAGCGGCCAGACGTGGCGGCGCCGGCGAGCACGACCACCACGGTCCCGCCCGATCCGGTCGAGGTGCGCGCCCTGGCGGTCGGCGGCTGCGCCGACGACGTCGCGATCGCCGGCGAGGCGCCCGACGACACCGAGATGCCGACGACCGTCGAGGCCGTCGCGGCCGGAGGTCCTTTGGTGCCACGGTCGTGCGAGGGGGAGCACCGCTACGAGCTCTTCGCCACGGCCGCCCTGGCGGCGCCGGAGGCAGCGTGGCCGGGGCCCGAACAGGTGGGCGAGGACGCGTTGCGCGCCTGCACCGACGCGTTCGAGACCTTCGTCGCCGTCGCGTGGAGCGAGTCGACGCTCGACCACGTCGCCCTGGTGCCGGACGAAGCCGGGTGGGCCGCCGGTGACCGCACCGCGTGGTGCATCCTGTTCGACCTCGGCCTCGAACCGCTGGAGGGCTCCGCCGCCGGCTCGGGCTGGTAGGTCCTCGGCACCCTGGGATCCCCGTCCTGGAAGGGATCGAGGATTACCGTTACCGCTCGATGGTCATCTACCTCGCTGCGCTCGGAGTGGGGCTGGTCATCGGGCTCGTCAGGGGTGGACGGTTCCGACATCTCGCCCGCATCCGGCCTCGCTGGCCCTTCCTCGGAGGCGCCGGGGTCGTCGGCGTCCTCGTCGCCACCTACGCCGGGCTCGACGCGCCCGAGATCGTCCTCACCGCCTCGCTCCTCGGGTGCCTCGTCTTCTGCGTGGCGAACCTGCGCCTGCGGGGCCTCGGCGTCGTCGCCATCGGTCTCGGCGCGAACCTCGTGCCGCTGCTGGCCAACGGGACGGTGCCGGTCGACCCCGATGCACTCGTCCACGCCGGGCTCGCCGAACGGTCCGAGCTCGACACCGTCGACCTCGACGGCGGACGGTCCCTCGCCGACGACGACACCCTGTTCGCGTTCCTCGGCGACATCATCCCGCTGCCCGAGCTCGGGCTCGTGCTCTCGTTCGGCGACCTGATCATCGCAGCAGGCCTGGGTGCCGCGGCGCGCAACTCACTGCGGCACCGCCGCCTGCACGGCGTGCCGGCCAGCAAGATCCTCGCCGACGACGACCGCCGCACCCAGGAGGCCGCGGACGCTGCCGATGTCATCGACCTCACCGTGCTCCGCAGCGACGGGCACCGCCAGCACCCCGTCGAGGTCGCGCCGGGCGAGCCGGTCGCGATCCCCATGGGCTGGGGTCCCGAGCGCGCCGAGGCCGATCTGGTGGGTGCCACCGTCAACGGTGCCCACCACGGCGAGCCCGCGTCGCTGCACGTGCCGTGGCCGTGGCGTCGCAACCCTCCGCCGCGGCCCAGCCACCCCACCATGCGCGTCCGGCACCACTAGCACCACCAGCCGAACGGCACGCGGCGACGGGGCGCGTAGCCTCACTGGCTCGATGCCGACCTGCACCCTCGTCTCGTTCCGCCTCGGCACCACCGATGGTGTCTCGGTCGTGGCGTCCACGTGGCAGTCGGCCCTGGAGTCCTTCGGGTACGACGTGGTGACCGTGGCGGGGGAAGGCCCCGTCGACCGCATCGTCGCCGGGCTCGCGATCGACGCCGCAGAGCCACCGCCGCTCGGCGAGGTCGATGACGCACTGGCCGATGCCGACCTGGTCGTGGTCGAGAACCTGCTCTCGATCCCGATGAACCTGCCGGCATCGCGCGCGGTCGCCTCGGTGCTGCGAGGTCGACCGACGATCGTCCACCACCACGACCCGCCGTGGCAGCGCGCCAGGTTCGAGCACATCACCGAGCTGCCGGTCGACGACCCGGCGTGGCGCCACGTCACCATCAACGAGCTGACCCGTGGGCAGATGGCCGAGCGTGGGATCGTCGCGACCTGCATCCACAACGGCTTCGATCCCGACCCTCCGATCGGGCGGCGTGCCGCGACCCGCGCCGCGCTCGGCGTCGGCGACGACGAGCTGCTCCTGCTGCACCCGGTGCGGGCCATCGAGCGCAAGCGGGTGCCCGACGCCGTGGCCTTCGCCGCCGCGCTCGGTGCGACCTACTGGCTGCTCGGCCCGGCCGAGGAGGGCTACGCCGACGAGCTCGCGCGGGTCCTCGCGGCCGCGCCGGGACGTGTCCTGCACGGCGGTGGTGTCGATGCGGTCGACGCGTACGCGGCGTGCGACGCGGTCGTGTTCCCGTCCTCGTGGGAGGGCTTCGGCAACCCGCCGATCGAAGCGGCAGCCCACCGACGGCCGGCGGCGGTCGGCGGCTACCCCGTCGCCGGCGAGCTGCGGGTGCTGGGGTTCCGCTGGTTCCCCGTCGACGATCCGGCGCCCCTCGGCGCCTTCCTCGCTTCGCCAGATCCCGCGCTGCTCGACCACAATCGCGAGGTGGTCCGCACCCACCTGTCGCTCGACGTGATGACCGAGCGCATCGGCGCGCTCCTCGAGCGGGCCGGCTGGTTGCCGTGACCGACCCATCCAGCGACCCGGTCCTGGTCCGCAGGGCGCGGATCGCGCGCCTGGTCGACGTCGGGCAGAAGCTCGGGTACGGGCTGTTCGGCCTGGCGATCGCGGCGTTCGCGTGGGGCCTGGCCACCGGGTGGTCCGAGACGGCGACGGTGCTGGTCATCGGATCCCTCGCCGTCGGCTCGGTGGTGCTCGCGCCCTCGATCGTGCTCGGCTACGGGGTCAAGGCCGCCGACCGCGAGGACCGCGAGGAGACCGGCTGGCGCTGAGGGCCCGACCGCGTGGGACGATGGGCAGCGAACCTATACATCGTCCAATGGGGGACATCACGAGATGACCGACACCAGCACTTCGACCGGGACCGCGAAGGCCGCCGTCCTCAACGCCGTCGACACACCGCTGCAGATCCGCGACGACATCACCGTGGCTGCGCCCAAGGAAGGCGAGGTCCGGGTGAAGATGGCCGCGTCGGGCGTCTGCCACTCCGACGTCTCGGTGCAGAACGGCACCATCCCGCTCGCCACCCCGCTCGTGCTCGGCCACGAGGGCGCCGGCGTCATCACCGAGGTCGGCCCCGGCGTCACCGAGCGAGCCGTCGGCGACCACGTCGTGCTCTCGTGGGTCCCCCAGTGCGGCGAGTGCTACTTCTGCACCCGCGGCCAGGGCTTCCTGTGCGAGAAGAACGGCGCAGTCTCCATGGGCGGGCTCATGGACGGCACCAAGCGGTTCTCCACCCCCGACGGCGAGCTCGGCCAGATGGCCTACTGCGGCACGTTCTCCAGCGAGTCGATCGTGCCCGCGATCTCCACGGTCAAGATCCCCGACGACGTGCCGCTCGGCGCCGCCGCCCTCATCGGGTGCGGCGTGCTCACCGGCGTGGGTGCCGCGCTCAACACCGCCGACATCCGTCCCGGCGACTCGGTCGCGGTCATCGGCTGCGGCGGCGTGGGCCTCAACGTCATCCAGGGCGCACGCATCGCCGGCGCCACGACGATCATCGCCGTCGACATGTTCGACTCGAAGCTCGAGATGGCCAAGGACTTCGGCGCGACCGAGGTCGTCAACGCGGGCGAGGGCGACCCCGTCGCCAAGGTGATGGAGCTCACCGGCGGACGCGGCGCCGACGTCAGCTTCGAGGTCATCGGCCTCGGCCCCACCATCGACCAGGCGATCAACATGGCCCGCGCCGGTGGCGAGGTCGTGCTCGTCGGCGTGCCCCGCCTCGACGTGATGATGAGCCTCAACGCGGCCTTCACGTTCCTGTACACGGCCAAGACGATCAAGGGCTGCTGGTACGGCTCGGCGAACGTCGACAAGGACGTGCCCCGCATGATCGAGCTCTACCAGAAGGGCGAGCTCAAGCTCGACGAGCTGATCTCCCGCGAGATCAAGGTCGACGAGGTGAACGAGGCGTTCGCGGCCATGGCCGCCGGCGAGGTCGCCCGCTCGGTCATCATCCACGACTGACGAACGACCACCTGGCCGACCCGCCCGGCGCTACTCGGCGTCCGGGCAGGTCGGCTCGTGGGCCAGGACGGGCCGCGCCACCACCGCCC
>CAZBTQ010000028.1:3922-24920 GCA_964494405.1 uncultured Iamiaceae bacterium | reverse complement strand
GTGGGCGTCAACTACGCCAACGACTACAGCGACGGCGTGCGCGGCACCGAT
Source organism: uncultured Iamiaceae bacterium (assembly GCA_964494405.1). GTDB lineage: Bacteria > Actinomycetota > Acidimicrobiia > Acidimicrobiales > SKKL01 > Actinomarinicola. The sequence goes on along the minus strand of CAZBTQ010000028.1, from coordinate 24,869 downwards.
GCCGACGGTGCCCGGGTGGGCCCGGTGCGCCTGGTGGGGTCCGGCCTGAAGGCGCCGAGGCTGGTGAAGCGGGCCGCGCTCTTGTCGTTCGGGGTCGCGGCCGTGTTCGGGCTCGCCTTGGCCGTCGCGGTCGGTTGGGAGCTGCTCGTGGTGGGCGCCGCCGCCATCGCTGCGGCGTGGTTCTACACCGGCGGCCCACGCCCCTATGGCTACGCCGGGTTCGGCGAGCTGTTCGTCTTCGTGTTCTTCGGGTTGGTCGCGACGGTCGGGTCGACCTACGTCCATACCGGCGAGGTCACCGGCCTGGCGCTCGGGGCATCGATCCCCGTGGGGCTCCTGGTGACGGCGCTGCTGGTGGTCAACAACCTGCGCGACATCCCGGGCGACACCGTGGCCGGCAAGCACACGCTGGCGGTGCGGATGGGCGACCAACCCACGCGGGTCTTCTACACGGCCCTGCTCGCGTTGGCGTTCCTGGTCGTGCCGCCGCTGGCCGCCTACGGGCGGATCGGCGCGGTGGTGGCCCTGGCGGGCATCCCGTTCGCGCAGCGGCCGGTGATCGCGGTGCTGAGCGGCGCGAAGGGCCCGGCGCTCATCCCGGTGCTCGGTGCCACCAGCCGCCTGCACCTGATCGTCGGGGCGCTGCTCACCGCAGGGCTCTGGTTCACCGCCTGAGCCACCCGCGCAGGATGGCGAGGAAGCGTTCGGGCTGTTCGAGGTGGGCGGTGTGGCCGGCGTCGTCGATGAGGGCCAGCTCCGCATTCGGGCCGATGCTCTCCGCCAGTCGCTCGCCCAGCGCGGCGAACTTCGTGTCGAGCGCACCCGCCACCACGAGCACGGGCATCTCCAACTCGCCGAGCCGGTGCCAGGTCGGCGCTTGTGTGCCGGTGCCCGCCAACCGCAGCGAGCTGGCCAGCCCGGCAGCGGAGTTGTCGAGGCGTTCCGCGCGACACGCCGCAACGTCGTCGAGCCCGGCGAACAGCGGGAGCGCCAGCCACTCGTCGAGGAACGCATCGACGCCGATCTCCTCGATGCGTGCGGCGCGCCGCTCGTCGTCGGCGATGCGGGCGGCTCGCTCGTCCGCCGACTCGAGTCCCGCCGTCGCGCCGATGAGGACGAGGCGCTCGACGACGTCGGGTCGAGCGAGCGCCGAGTGCAGGACGAAGCGCCCACCCATCGAGTAGCCGACGTAGGTGGCGGGGCCGGCCGCGTCGGCGATCAGCTCGCCGCCGGTGGCGAGGTCGACGGCCACCGCGCTCGACAGCCCGTGGCCGGGCGCATCGACGAGGATCAGCTCGTGGTCGCGCGCCAGGTCGTCGGCGACGGAGCCCCAACACCGCCGGGTCTGGGTGAAGCCGTGCACGAGGGCCATCCTCGGACCGCTCCCGACCCGGTCGACGTACAGCGGTGGTGGCGCGGTGGGGGTCACGAACCCGACGATAGGACGCCGCTCGTCGTGGCATGCTCCGACCCGTGGACGTGCGCTGGATGACGGCCTTCATCGACCGGCCCGCTGGCACGTGGGACCGAACCGAGGCCTTCTGGCTGGCGGCGTCGGGGTCGACGCTGTCGCCGCGGCGTGGTCCGCAGGGCCAGTTCGCCACGCTCGTTCCCGCCGACGGCGACGCGTACCTGCGGGTGCAGCAGGTGGACGACGGTCCGGGTGGGAGCCACCTCGACCTGCACGTCGGCGACGTCGAGTCCGCCACCGCCGAGGCCGTGGACCTCGGTGCGCTCGTCGTCTCGGCGCGGGCCGGACTCTCGGTGATGCGCTCGCCGGCCGGACAGGCATGGTGCATCGTCCGCCACCACGGCGAGTCCGCCAGGCCGTCTCCCCTCGTGCACCCCGATGCCTCGGGCACGGCCCTCGTGCTCCAGATCGACCGGCTCTGCATCGACGTCCCTCTCGACCGCTTCGACGCCGAGTGCGACTTCTGGGTCTCGCTCACCGGGTGGACGTTGGACGACGTCGCGGTCACCGCCGAGCACCGCCGCCTCGTCTGCCCTCCCGAGATGCCGCTCGGATTGCAGTTCCAACGTCGGGAGGACTCCGAGGGACCAGCTCGGGCCCACCTCGACCTGTCGTGTTCGGACCGGGACCGAGCGGTCGCGCACCTCGTCGACCTGGGTGCGACCGCGGGCGAGGCGTACCAGCACCTGGTGGTGCTCCACGATCCGGCGGGGTTCCCGTTCTGCGTGACCCGACGTCGTCCCTGGTCGCCGACCACCGGCTCCTGAGCCGCCGGCGGCCTCACATAAGCTCCGCGGCATGACCGAGGTGACCGCCGCTGCCACGTTCTGCGCGACCCTCGTCGACGAGTGGGTGCGCTGCGGCGTGACCGATGCGGTGGTGGCGCCGGGGTCGCGCTCGACGCCGCTGGCGCTGGCGCTCGCCGCAGACGAGCGGCTGCGGATCCACGTGCACCACGACGAGCGGTCCGCCGCGTTCACGGCGCTCGGGTTGGGCCTCGCCACGGGGCGTCCTGCGCCGGTCCTCACCACCAGCGGTACCGCCGCGGTCGAACTGCATCCCGCGGTCGTCGAGGCGCACCACTCGCGGGTGCCGATGATCGTGTGCACCGCCGACCGTCCGCCCGAGCTGCGCGACGTCGGGGCCCCGCAGGCGATCGACCAGAACCGTCTCTACGGCGAGGCCGTGCGGTGGTACGTCGATCCGGGGGTGCCCGACATCGCCAGCGCGCCCATGTGGCGGTCGCTCGCCGCCCGTGCGGTGGTCGAGGCGACGGAAGCTCCTGGCGGACCGGTGCACCTCAACCTCCCGTTCCGCGATCCGCTCGTGGGTCGGCCCGCCGCGCTGCCGCCGGCACGCTCCGACGGTCCGTGGCACCGTTCGATCGGGGTCGGTGGTGGTGTCGACGACGAGCTGGTCGAGGAGTTGGTCGCCCAGACGGTGTCGCGTCGCGGGGTGATCGTCGCAGGGCACGCGCCGGGGGGCGCGGTCGCGCCAGACCAGGTGCACGCCCTGGCGATCGCGCTCGGGTGGCCGGTGCTCGCCGATCCTCGTTCGGGCTGCCGCGTGCCCGCGCCGACCACGGTGCGCCACGCCGATGCGCTCCTGCGGGTGGCCGGCTTCGCAACGGCCCACCAGCCCGAGGTGGTGCTCCAGTTGGGGCAACCACCGGCGTCCAAGGTCCTCGGGCAGTGGATCGCCGGCTCTGGTGCGCGGCTCATCACCGTCGACCCCGACGGTTGGTGGTTCGATCCGGACCGGATCGCCGAGTCGGTCGTGCGGGCTGACCCCGGCGAGCTCGCCGCTCGCGTGGCGGCGCGCCTGCGGCCGATCGACCGCGTCGATGCGGCGTGGCTCGACGGGTGGGTCGATGCCGACCGACGTGCGGCGACCGCGATCGAGTCGGTCGTGGGCGACTCCGGTCATGCGACCGAGCCGGGTGTCGCCCGGTCGGTGCTCGGCGCGGTGCCCGACGGGGGAGCGCTCGTCGTGGCCTCGTCGATGCCGGTGCGCGACGTCGAGTGGTACGGCGATGCCCGAACGGGCGCGCGGGTGCTGTCGAACCGTGGTGCCAACGGCATCGACGGTGTGATGTCCACCGCCGTCGGTGTCGCGCTGTCGGGCCTGCCCACGGTGGTGCTGCTCGGCGACGTGGCGTTCCTGCACGACTCGAACGCGCTCCTGGGGCTGGTGCGGCGCGACGTCGACCTTGTCATCGTCGTCGTCGACAACGACGGCGGCGGGATCTTCTCGTTCCTGCCCCAGGCGTCACAGCTCGGTGTCGAGCGGTTCGAACAGCTCTTCGGCACGCCGCACGGCGTCGACGTGGCGGCACTCGCCCAGGTGCACGGCCTGTCGACCACGGTCGCGACCACCGACGCCGAGGTCGCCGAGCTGGTCGTCAAGGGCGGGCCGAGCCTCGTGGTGGTCCGCACCGAACGCTCGGCGAACGTGGCGCTGCACGACGCGATCCACGCCGCGGTCGGGGACGCGCTGGGTGGACGGTCAGGGGCGTAGGAGGGCCGACAGGATCGCCTGGAACTTCGCCCTGGTCTCGGCGAGCTCTGCGTCTGGCTCCGAGTCGGCGACGACGCCCACACCGGCGAAGACCCGAGCCGAGGTATCGGTCAGCTCGGCGGAGCGGATCCCGACGACCCAGTCGCCGTTGCCACGGGCATCGACCCATCCGGCCGGCCCGGCGTAGGCGCCGCGGTCGGCCTGCTCCAGCTCGGCGATGACCTCGAGGGCGACGTCGTTCGGGGTGCCGCCCACGGCCGGAGTGGGGTGGATCGCCTGCACCAGCTCGACGACCGATGCGGCCGGTGATGAGAGCCGACCCTCGAGGTAGGTGGCCAGGTGCTGCACGTTCGCCATGCCCACCACCGACGGCTCGGGCTCCGAATCGAGGTACGAGCACCACGGGAGCAGCGTGTCGTGGAGCATGTCGATGACGAAGCGGTGCTCCTCGCGGTCCTTGGTCGACGCCAGCAGCGACGCGGCGAGGCGTGCATCGGTCGTGGGGTCGGGGCTGCGGGGCGCCGTGCCGGCCAAGGGGCGGGTGCGCACGATGTCGCCGCGGCGCGACAGCAACAGCTCCGGCGACGCCCCGACCATCGGGCCGATCGAGGTGATGTAGCAGGTCGGGTAGGCACTGCGGAGACGGGAGAGGACGACCTGGCGGGGAACGGGACGCTCCCAGGAGACCCGCAGCTCGCGGGCGAGCACGAACTTGTTGAGCACTCCCGCCCGGATGCGCTCGCGGCCGTCGACGAGGGCGGCACACCAGTCGGCGGTTCGCCGCGTCGCCACGACGCTGACGGCGCCCGGGTCGACATCGGAGTCCGCGGGCAACGGGGTGTGCGGGACCTGGATCGATCGCGGCGGAGCGTCGAGGTCGTCATCCGCCTCGATGGTGGTGATCCACCGCGTCCCGTCGTCTCCTCGGCCCACGACCACCGACGGGACGAGCAGCTCGGCACGGGCACCCGGATCGAACGGGAGTGCCCCGAACGCGACCGGTCCGCACCCCGACAGGCCGACCTCGTCGTCGACGGCGATCGTGTCGAGCGCCTCCTGCACGACCTCGGCGGTGTCGCTCCGTCGGTCGCCTGGGACCCCGACCCTCATGGCGACGCCGACACCTGCGAGGCCGCGGGTCTCGTGCTCGACGAGCACGCCGTCGGACCCTGCGACCTCGAGGAGGTCGACGTCGACGTCCAGCCGCCGCGTGCGCGCGACCAAGCGGTCCTCAGCCATCGCGGGTGCCCACCAGGAGCTGCGCGGCGCCCGGGGCGAGCAGGGTGCGGGTCGCGTCGCCGAAGCCCGCATCGCGGACCATCCGCAGGAGCACGTCGGGCTCGGGCAGGTAGGCGACCGAGCGCGGCAGGTAGCGGTACGCGGCCGGGTCCGACAGCAGCCCACCGATCAACGGGACGATCCGCCCGAAGTAGAGGTGGTGGCCCCACCGCAGGATGGGGTTGGTCGGCTCGCCCACGTCGAGCAGCGCGATCCGCCCGCCTGGCCGCACGGCGCGGGCCAGCTCGGCGAAGAAGGGCTGGAGGTCGACGAGGTTGCGCAGGGCGAACCCGCAGGTGACGCCGTCGACGCCGTGGTCGGGGACGGGGAGTCGGAGCACGTCGGCCTGGACCAGCGGCGCATCGGTGCGGGCGTTCTGCAACATGCCGAGCGAGAGGTCCATGCCCACGACCCTGATGCCCGCGTGCTCGAGCTCGCGGCAGAAGTCACCGGTGCCCGAGGCGAGGTCGAGGACCGTCGTGCGCGGTGGCAGCCGCAGGTCACGAAGCGCCCGGCGCCGCCAGCGCACGTCGAGCCCGAACGTCATGATCCGGTTGACCAGGTCGTAGCGCGGGGCGATCGAGTCGAACATCGACCGCACCGCGGCCACCTTCTCGTCGCCGCTCGGCAGGTCGGTCGCCATCGCGTCGTGGGACTTGGGCACGGATCGATCGTAGGACCTCGGGCGTCCCCTCCCGGCGGGGTGGGGCTTCCCCCACCCGCACGAGGCCGGGACCCTCCATCGCCACGAGCCCGGTCGAGCGCGACCGTCGAAGCATGCACACCACGACCAGCACGTCACTCGCCGATCCCTCGCAGTCGCAGGAGGTGTCCGCCCGACGCGTGGCGGCCAGGACCGTGGCCGCGACGAAGCGCTACGGCACCGGCGATGCCGCCGTCACCGCCCTCGACCGCGTCGATGTCTCCATCGACGCAGGTCGGTTCACGGCGATCATGGGCCCCTCGGGCTCGGGGAAGTCGACATTGATGCACTGCCTCGCCGGTCTCGACACGGTCACCTCCGGCGAGGTCTGGCTCGGCGACATCGAGCTGAGCGGCCTCTCGGATCGCGCCCTCACCCGCCTGCGTCGGGAGCGCATCGGATTCGTCTTCCAGGCGTTCAACCTGATCCCCACGCTCAACGCCTACGAGAACATCACACTGCCGATGCAGCTCGCGCGCTCGGCTCCCGACGCCGAGTGGCTGGCGGCAGTCGTCGACGTCGTCGGCCTCGGGGATCGGCTCTCGCACCGTCCGAGCGAGCTGTCCGGTGGGCAGCAGCAGCGCGTGGCCGTCGCTCGCGCGCTCGCAGGTCGCCCCGCGGTGGTGTTCGCCGACGAGCCCACGGGGAACCTCGACTCCACGAGTGGCGGTGCGGTGCTCGCCTTCTTGCGCCGTGCCGCAGACGAGATGGGCCAGACCATCGCGATGGTCACCCACGATCCGGTGGCGGCGTCCTACGCCGACTCGGTGCTCTTCCTGGCCGACGGCCGGATCGTCGACCAGATGCACGGACCGACCGCCGACTCGGTGTTGGACCGCATGAAGCGCCTGGGGGCCTGACGATGTTGCACGCGACGATCTCCAACCTCAGAGCCCACCTGCGGCGACTCATCTCGACCGGCTTCTCGGTGGTGCTCGGCGTCGGCTTCCTCGCGGCGACGCTGTTCATCGGCGACAGCCTCCGGTCGTCCTTCGACGAGCAGTTCCAGTCCGCCAACGAGGGCCTCGCCGTCGAGGTCTCCTCCGCCGTCCGGTTCGGCAGCGAGGAGACAGCCGAACAGTCGGGGACCGTCGACCTCTCGCTGGTTCCAGCGGTGGAGTCCGTCGACGGCGTGCGCCGCGTCGCCGCGTCGTTCGAGGGTGTCGGCCAGATCGTCGATGCCGACGGCAACCCGATGGGAGGCGATGGACCGCCGACCCTCGCAGGGAACTGGATCGACGACGATGACCTGAACCCCTACCGGATCGCGGAAGGACGCGCTCCGACTGCTGAGGGCGAGGTCGTGATCGATCGGCGCTCGGCGGAGGACGGGGACCTCGCGATCGGCAGCGCGACCACGGTGCTGACGCCGGCCCCCGTCGCCGTCGAGGTGGTGGGAATCGCGACCTTTGGCGACCAGGACAGCTTCGGGCCCGTGTCGTGGGTCGCGTTCGACGACGACCAGGCCCAGGCGCTGTTCGCCACGGGCGACGGCAGAGCGAGCGCGCTGCGGATCGCCGCGGACGATGGTGTCGACGACGCCACGCTCGCGGCATCGGTCGGCTCGGCGCTGCCCGACGACCTCATCGCGCGCACCGGGGCCGAGGTCGCGGCCGACCAGCTCGCTTCGGTCGAAGGTGACTTCATCGGCTTCTTCGAGGGCATGCTCCTCGCCTTCGCCGGCATCGCGCTGCTGGTGGCCACCTTCAGCATCCACAACACGTTCTCGATCCTCGTCGCCCAACGCTCTCGGGAGTCGGCCCTGCTACGGGCGCTCGGTGCGTCTCGCCTCCAGGTCCTGTCTGCGGTGACGGTGGAGGCGCTCGCCGTCGGCGTCGTCGCCTCGGGCATCGGGCTCGGCGCCGGCGTGGGGCTCGCGCAGCTCGCGTTCGCGGCCATGGACGCCGCAGGCTTCGGCGTCGGTGGAGGACTCGTCGTCGAGGTGGGCGCGGTGCTGACGGCGTTCCTCGTCGGGACAGGCGTGACCCTCGTCGCCTCCCTCGCCCCGTCGATCGCGGCGTCACGAGTCGCGCCGGTCGCGGCCATGCGGGAGACGGCTGCGGAACCGCCGAAGGCGTCGACGATCCGGGTCATCGCCGGGCTGGTGCTGTTGGTGATCGGAGGGGTCGCCCTCGTATCGGCGCCGGGCGCTGGCAGCGGTGCCATGGCACGAGCCGCGCTCGGCGGTGCGGGGCTCCTCGTCGCCACCGTCGTGCTCGGTCCGTTCATCGCCAGGCCGGTGGCCTCGGCCCTCGGCGCGCCCGTCCAATGGCTGCGCGGCCCGACCGGCGTGCTCGCCCGACGCAACGCTGTGCGCAACCCCCGCCGCACCTCCGGCACCGCCAGCGCGCTCACGATCGGTGTCGCGGTCGTCGCCCTGTTCACCGTGTTCGCCGCCTCGGTCACCAAGATGTTGGACGACACCGTGACGCGCTCGTTCGGCGGCGACCTCGTCATCCAGGCAGCAGGGTTCAGCGGGCCGGGCCTCAGCGCCGATCTGGGCGCGGATGTCGACGCACTGCCCGAGGTCGAGCGCGCGGTCGGGATCGGCAACGGCGTGCTCCAGGTCGATGGCGAGACCTGGTACGCCAGCGTGACCGACGCGCCGCGGCTGGACGGCCTGCTGGAGCTCGACGTGGTCGAGGGATCGTTGCACGACGTCGGCGCCGGCACCCTCGCGTTGTCGGCGACGTTCGCCCAGGAGGAGGCGCTCGCCCTCGGCGACGTCATCGAGGCGACGTTGGGCGACGGCTCCGAAGCCCTCGTGGTCGCCGCGATCTTCGACACGTCGCAGCTGCTCGGCGACGTGATCCTTCCCACGTCGGTGTGGTCGGCGCACACCGCGCAGGTCAGCGACGTCGCCGTCCTCGTCGAGGGGGGTCCGATGGCGTCCCGCTCGATGCCTTGGATCGCGCGGTCACCGAGGTGACCGACGCCTACTCGGCACCCGATCCGATGACGCGCGACGAGTACGTCGACGCAGCGGCGGGCGAGATCGACCAGATCCTCGGGGTGATCTACGGGCTGTTGGCGGTCGCAGTGCTGATCGCGCTCATGGGCATCGCCAACACGATCTCGTTGTCGGTGCACGAACGCACTCGAGAGATCGGCCTGCTCCGAGCGGTCGGCCAGTCCCGAGCGCAGCTGCGCTCGATGATCCGCTGGGAGTCGGTCGTGGTGTCGACGTTCGGCACGACGCTCGGGATCGCCCTCGGCGTCCTCGTCGGATGGGGGCTCCTGCGAGCCATGTCCGAGGTCGAGGGCGTCGCGACGCCGCTCGCCGTGCCGGTCGGTCCGCTGCTGGTCGTGGTGGCGATCGGTGCGGCGGCCGGTGTGGTCGCGGCATGGCGCCCTGCGCGACGGGCGGCACGCATGGACGTCCTGGTCGCCATCGCCACCGATTGATCAGGTGCGCTGCAGGTCCTAGGGTCCTGCAGCCGGAGTAGGGGCCACACCCCGGGCCGGGTCTCCATCGAGGCCCGCCCGGGGTCGCCCATCGTCTGTCGGCTCGGTGGTCCCCACCGCGGGGATGCCCCCGGCGCGTTCGGCGAGGTCGCGGGCCCACCGGTGATCGGGCTTGCCGGACTCGAGGCGTCGGATTCGATCGACGAGGACGACGGCCTTGGGGGTCTTGAAGTCGGCCAGCTTCGCTCGGCAGTGCTGGGTGAGCGCACGCATGCCCACGACGTGACCCCGACGGGGAGCGATCAAGGCAGTGACGCGCTCGCCCCACCGCGGGTCGGCCACGCCGACGACCACCGCGTCATGGACGGCGGGGTGTTCGCGCAGGACCGCCTCGATCTCCTCGGGGTGGATCTTCTCGCCACCTGAGTTGATGGTGGACGAACCGCGCCCGAGCAGCACGATGCTGCCGTCGGAGCGGACCTGCGCCTGATCGCCCGTGAGCGCCCAGCGCTCCCCGGCGATGGTGGGGAAGGTGGCGGCCGAACGTTCCGGGTCGCCGTGGTAGCGCAGCGGCACGTGGCCGCGGCGAGCGACGCGCCCCACGGTGGCCGAGCCGGGCTCGACGGGGCGCAGGTCGTCGTCGAGGACGGCCGTCTCCGCCCTGGGTTCGAACGTGCGCAGGGTCGTCTGGTCGCGCATCCCTGGCGCGTGGACCGCAGACGCCTGGCCTCCGGTCTCCGACGTGCCGTAGCTGTCGACGACCACCGTCCAGGGCAGGTGGTGGAGGAGCGTGCGCCGCACAGGGGCCGACAGGGTGGCACCGCCCGACAGCACGACGGTCAGCCCGCTCAGATCCCAGCGGCCAGGTTCGGCGTCGAGAGCGTCCGCGACCGGGCCCGCGATCGCATCGCCGACCACCACGAGGTAGTTGACCGCTTCGGCGTCGAGCAGGTCGAGCAGGCGGCGGGCGTCGAAGGCCGGGTCGGGGTCCAGCACGACGGTGCCGCCGGCGAACACGGTGAGGAACGCGAACCAGTGCGCCGTTCCGTGCATCAGCGGCGATGCCGGAAGGACCCGGTGCGGCTCGTCGGTGATCCGTTCGACGATCTGGTCCGGACGCTCGATGGGCTGGCCGCCGCGGAAGCCGCCGCCCATCGCTGCGAAGAAGATGTCGACGTGTCGCCACACGACGCCTTTGGGGGTGCCGGTCGTCCCGCCGGTGTACACGACGTAGACGTCGTCGTCGCTGCGGTCCACCTGTGGCCGGTCGGTTGGTGCGGCGGCGATCCACTCGACGAGGGAGGCGCCGCGACGGACCGTGACGGTGAGGTGGGGGAGCTCGGCTCGCAGTTCGTCGAGCATGGGGTCGAGGTCGGGTTCGTGGACGAGGAGCCGGGCGTCGCAGTCACCGAGCACGTGGGTGAGCTCGGCCGCCTGGTAGCGGTAGTTGACGTTCACCGGCACCGCGGCGAGCTTGAACGCGGCGAGCATCAGCCACAGGTACTCCTCGCCGTTGCGGAGAGCGAGGGCCACGTGGTCGCCTCGCCCGATGCCTGCGGCAGCCATCGCCGCTGCCGCCGCGTCGGCCCGTGCATCGAGCTCCGCGTACGACAGGCGGGTGTCGCCGCACACGATCGCTTCGCGGTCGGGCACGGCGTGCGCGACACGTTCGAAGAGGTCAGCGAGGTTGAACGTCACCGCGAGGACCGTAGTTGCGGCGCGGCACGGCCTTCGAACCCGCGCGACCATGCCCGCATGGGTTCGATCAGCGGCGTCTCAGGAGAACCAGATGCGCTGGTGCTCGCGGCTCATCGGGTGCACCAGCAGGGCGAAGCGCACGACCGGGAACAGCGCGTAGAGCCAGAAGGTCGGCGAGAAGATCTGGTCGATCCCCTCGGTGCCGAGCACCAGGACGAGCTCGAGCACGCCCAGACCCGTCACGCCCACCGCGAGGTTGTAGCCCCAGCGCTTCTCGTTGGCGATGCCGAACGCACCGGCGGCGAGCGCCACGATGCACGCCAGCCACAGCAGCCCGCCTCCGCCCACCCTGCTGGCGAGGCCGCTGTAGACCCCGTTGGGGAAGATGACCTCCAGCACGGCGCTGGCGTACAGCAGGAACACCGCGATCTGGAGGGTCTGCGGCTGGTGGGGGTTCGTCCAACGGCGCGTCTCCATGCCTGACAGTCTGGCAGCACTCGTGCTCGCGGCGGGCGCAGGCGTTCGTCTCGCACCCTTGACGCGTCTTCGCCCCAAGCCGCTCTGCCCGGTCGACGGGGTCGCGCTCGTCGACCACGCGCTGGGTCGGCTGGCGCACCTGGGTGGCCGCAGAGCGGTGAACGTCCACCACGGGCGCGACCAGATGGAACGTCACCTCGATGGGCGCGTGCACCTGTCCTACGAAGCCGACGAGGGGCTCGGCACCGCCGGGGCCGTGGGGCACCTCCGGCCGTGGCTCGCCGGTGACGACCTCGTCGTGCTCAACGGCGACACGTGGTGCCCGGGTGACGTGTCGCCGCTGGTGGCCGATTGGGACCACGAGCGGGTCCGCGTCGTGGTGAGCGCTTCGAGCGGTCCAGCGACCCTCACGCCAGGCAGCCGGATCGTCGCGTCGATGCTGCCCTGGGCGATCGCGTCGGCCCTGGAGGCGACGCCATCCGGGCTCTACGAGGTGTGCTGGGCGCCTCGTCTGGCGGGCGGCGCCCTCGATGTCGTCGGCTGGGACGGACCGCTGGTCGACTGCGCCACGCCCGCCGACTACCTGGCGGCCAACATGGCGGCGAGCGGCGGCCGCTCGGTGGTGGGCGAGGGGGCGGTCGTCAGAGGACGCCTCGAGCGGTCGGTGGTGTGGGAAGGAGCGACGGTGCACCCTGGCGAAGTGCTGGTGGACTCGATCAGGGCGAGCGACGATCTGACCGTCGTGGTGCGCTGACCGGGGTCGCCTCGTGTCCCGCCCGCAGCTGGCCGCACGCGGCGTCGATGTCGGTGCCGCGGTTCTGGCGGACGGTGGCGTTGATCCCGAGCGCCAGTAGGCGGTCGCGGAACCAGCGGACCTGGCGGGGGGACGACCCTCGCACCGCGTACCCCGGGGTGGGGTTCAGCGGGATCAGGTTCACGTGGGCCCGCAGCGGTCGGGCGTAGTCGGCGAGCTGCACGGCATCGGTCTCGGTGTCGTTCACACCGTCGATGAGCGCCCACTCGAACGACAGCCGCCGTCCCTTGGCCACGAGGTACTCGTGGCACGCCTCGGCCAGCACCGCCAGCGGGTAGCGCCGGTTGATGGGGACCAGGTCGTCGCGACGAGCGTCGTCGGCGAGGTGCAGCGACACCGCCAGGTTCACCGGCAGGTCCTCGGCGGCGAGGCGACGGATCCCGGGCACGAGGCCCACCGTCGAGATGGTCAGGTGCCGCGCGGAGATGCCCATGTCGTCGTGCAGGCGGCGCACGGCCGCCCAGGTCGCGTCGTAGTTGGCCAGCGGCTCGCCCATGCCCATGAACACGATGTTGGACACTCGTCGTGGTGCAGCTGCGCGCCGGGCGTGCACGACCTGCTCGACGATCTCGCCGACGCTCAGGTGGCGTTCGAAGCCGGCCTGGCCGGTCGCGCAGAAGCTGCACGCCATCGCACAGCCGGCCTGGGTCGACACGCATACCGTGCTGCGCTCGTCGTAGTGCATCAGCACGGTCTCGACCCGCGCGCCGCCATCGAGCTCCCACAACCACTTGACGGTGTCGCCGTCGTCCGCGGTGACCGCGGTGACCTCGGTGAGCGCGGTGGGCAGCTCGTCGGCGAGCCGCGCCCGCAGCACCTTCGGCAGGTCGGTCAGGTCGTCGAGCGAGTCGCCGCGTCGATAGAGGCCGTCCCAGACCTGGCGGGTGCGGTAGGCGGGTTGGTCGGCGAGGAGCGCGTCGAGGTCGTCGCGCGTCGCGTCGTAGCGACGGATCACCCGGTCAGGGTAGAGGGGCGGCGGTAGCCTGACCCGATGGCGTCGACCCCGTCGTTCGAGGATCTGCCGCTCGAAGCCGTCATCCGGGCCGCCCACTACAACCACCACCACCGCAGCGTGCAGTCGGGCGGGATGCGGGCGGCGGTGTTCGGCGCATCCGACGGCCTGGTGTCGAACGCGGCGTTGATCCTCGGTGTCGCGGCGGCCGATCCGTCGCCGGGGGTCGTCCGGCTCGCTGGAGTGGCGGGACTGATCGCCGGTGCGGTGTCGATGGCCGCGGGCGAGTACGTGTCGATGCGCGCGCAGGCCGAGCTGTTCGAGCGAGAGCTCGCCGTCGAGTCCCGCGCACTGCGGGAGAACCCTGGTCTGGAGACCCTCGAGCTGCTGAAGATCTACGAGTCGCGCGGCTTGGAGCCCGAGCTGGCACAGGAGCTGGCCGAGGCGGTGATGAGCGATCCGGTGACGGCGCTCGGTGCCCATGCCCGCGAGGAGCTGGGCATGGATCCGGACCAGCTGGGCTCGCCGGTCACCGCCGCGGCGTGGTCGTTCGTCAGCTTCGCCGTCGGTGCGTTCATCCCCCTGCTGCCGTGGCTCCTCGGCGGCGGCACGGGTGCGATCGTCGCCACGCTGGTGCTGGGCGTGGTCGGAGCCCTCGCGCTCGGTGGGCTCGTCGGTTGGCTGTCGGGGCGGTCCATCCCGTTCGCCGCTGCCCGCCAAGCGGCCATCGCCATCGTCGCCGCTGGTGTGACCTACGGCATCGGCGCCCTCGTGGGCGTGGGTGTCTGAGGTCAGATGGTGCGGGTGTAGACGCGCACCTCGTGGTGCACCGAGAAGCCCAGGCTCCGATACAGCCCGACGGCGGCCTCGTTGTCCGACTCCGTGTAGAGCGTCCCCACGGCACAACCGTGCTGGTGGAGCCAGTCGAGCCCTGCCAGCACCAGACGCCGACCCAGGCCGGTCCCGGTGACCGCCGGGTCGACGGCGATCACGAAGATCTCACCCTGGAGGGGGTCGGTGCCACGGTGGACCTTGGTCCAGCAGAACCCGTCGATCGATCCGCCCGGTCGGTCGTCGTCGGGCGATGCCGGGTGGAGGAGGAAGCCGTCGAGGTCCACCCACTCCTCCGCGAGTCGCTCGTCGAGCTGGGCCTGCGCCCACCCGCCTTGTTCGGGGTGCCAGTGGAAGGCCGCGTTGTTGACCCGGAGCCACTCGTCGTGGTCGGACCCCGGCACGAAGGGTCGCAGCGCGGGGGGCGGTACGGGGGCCGGGGCAGGGAGCTCGCGGCGCATGTTCCACAGGGTGCGGGTGGCCTCGAACCCCGCGGCCGTGGCGATGGTGTCGTGTTCGGCGGTGGGCGCTGGGACCCGCCAGCGCAGCGTGCCGCCGCCCGCGTCGGAGGCATCGTCGACGAGCCGGCGGAGGAGGTCGCTCGCGACCTGGACGTCGAGTCGTCCCGAGCCTGCGCTCAGCTCGATCTCCCACCCATCGCGAGAGGGAGCCGCGATGCCGCGGGCGCCGTCGTGGTCGGCGACGAGCACCGGATCGGATCCCGTGGGGGTCATGCGCGGGAGGGTAGTGGTCGCCGTGGAGCGCCTCGCGCGGCCGTGCGATCGGGCCACAACTCGACGCTGTACAACTGACAGCTGATGACGTTCTCTCTAGTTAAAGGGTGAACCATGTCACGACCGTGGTTTTCCTGACAACGTGTCGAGCAAAGCCAGGGGTGATGGGTTACAGTGGCATCTGCCAGGTCCCGCCACCTGGCTGAAGGTGACCCGGGATCCGCCGCCTGAGGTCACCCGGTCGGCGCCCCTTCGGGGGCGCCGACTCGCGTCCGGGGTCAGATCGATCGTCACGTGAGCCGGCGGACGAGGCGGTTGAGCCGGCGGGTGGCCGCCCGCAGGGATCGCTCCACCTCGTCGAGGTCGAGGCTGATGTCCTCCCTGGACGTGCCGCGGTACGCGTCGGCGACCTCGGCCAGGCGGGTGGTGAGGTCGGTGAGGGTGGTGGCAGCCGACGAGAGCTGCGAGCGGTGGGGGTCCATCGGTGGAGTCTGCCAATGGATGGGCGTCGGCCGTGACCCGACCGGTACCGTGGCGCCGGCATGGACGACCCTCCCTCCCCCCGGGTGCTGAACCGCATCGACCTGCGCGGCGTCGCCTCAGAGCGGATCGCGGCGCTGCTCCCGCGCCCCGAGGTGGCCGGCGATGGGCCGGTCGCGGCGGTGCGCGAGATCCTGGCGGACGTGCGGGCGAGGGGCGACGACGCGCTGCGCGACCTCACCGAGCGGTTCGACGGAGTGCGACCCGCGGCCATCGCGGTGCAACCCGAGGAGATCAAGGCCGCGCTCGAGGCCACCGATCCGTCGGTGCGCGCCGCGCTCGAGGCTGCCGCCGAGCGCATCCGCGCCTTCCACGAGACCCAGGTCCGGACGGACCACGAGCTGCGCCGCGACGGCATCCTCGTCGAAGCACTCGTGCGACCCGTCGACCGAGCCGGCATCTACGTGCCGGGTGGTCGAGCGGCCTACCCGAGCACCGTGTTGATGACGGCGATCCCGGCCCGGGTCGCGGGGGTGCCCGAGGTCGTGCTCGCCGTCCCGCCCGATCGCACCACCGGGCGCGTCGCCGACGTCACGCTCGCCGCGGCCGCGATCGCGGGCGTCGATGAGGTCTACGGCATCGGGGGCGCACAGGCCATCGGCGCGCTCGCCTACGGCACCGAGTCGGTCCGTGCCGTCGACGTGATCGCCGGACCCGGGAACGTCTACGTCGCGATCGCCAAGCGCGAGGTCGCCGACCACGTCGGCATCGCGGCGGCGTTCGCCGGCCCCTCCGAGGTCGTGGTCGTGGCCGACGACACGACGCCTGCCGACCTGGCGGCCATCGACGTCATCCTCCAGGCCGAACACGGCCCCGACGGGCTGTCGTGGCTCATCACCTGGTCCGAGGCCGCGGCCGACGCCATCGATGCCGAGGTCGCACGACTGGTCGAGCGGGCGCCGCGCCGCGCCGAGATCGAAGCGACCCTCGGCGGCGGTGGCCACCTGGCGTTGGTCGACGGTCCCGAGCAGGCGATCGCGGTCTCCAACCTCATCGCACCCGAGCACCTCGAGCTGCTGTGCGACGACCCCCGCTCGTTGCTGCCGCTCGTTCGCCACGCAGGCGCCGTGTTCTGCGGCGTGCTCTCGCCGGCATCGATCGGCGACTACGTCGCGGGTCCGAGCCACGTCCTTCCCACCGATGGCACAGCACGGTTCGCCAGTGCGCTCACCGTCGGCGACTTCACCAAGGACGTCCACGTCATCACGGTCGAGCCCGAAGGTCTGAGCGCGGTGGGCGAGCACGTCGTCGCGCTGGCGTCGGCCGAGGGGCTCGACGCCCACGCCGAGTCGATCCGCATGCGGCTCCACCTCCAAGAGGGGCCCGGATGACCGCGCCTACCCGTCGTCGCCCCACACCGCGGCCCGACATCGAGGCGATGGAGGGGTACCACTCGCCCCAGGTCGACGTCGCCGTGCGCCTCAACACGAACGAGTCGCCGGTTGGTCCGCCCGCAGCCTTCCGCGCCGCGGTGGCGGCTGCGGTCGCCGAGGTCGACTGGAACCGCTATCCCGACCGAGGCGCCGAGGGGCTGCGCCGCGCCATCGGCGAGCTCCACAGCCGCCCGAGCGAGCAGATCTTCGCGGCGAACGGGTCGAACGAGGTGCTCCAGTCCCTGTGCCTCGCCTATGGCGGCCACGGTCGCCGGGTGCTCACCTTCGAGCCCACCTACGCGCTCCACGGCCACATCGCGCAGGTCACCGGCACCGAGGTCGTCAGCGAGCAGCGCGACGCCGCGTTCGAGCTCGACCTCGCCGATGCCGCTCGCGCGGTCGAGGTGGTGGGCCCGTCGATCACGTTCCTGTGCTCGCCGAACAACCCCACCGGCGTCGTCGAGTCCGAGGAGGTCGTGCGCGGCGTCCTCGACGCGTGCGAGCGCGCCGGGAGCCTGCTGGTGGTCGACGAGGCGTACGGCCAGTTCGCGCCGTGGTCGGCCCTCGAGCTCGTCGACGAGGATCGTCCCCTCGTGGTCACCCGCACGTTCTCCAAGACCTGGGCGATGGCCGGAGCCCGGCTGGGCTACATGGTGGCGCCGACGTGGGTGGTCGCCGAGATGGACAAGGTGGTGCTGCCGTACCACCTCGACGTCATGACCCAGATCGCCGGATCGCTGGCACTCGAGCACGTGCACGAGATGGACGCGCGCGTGGCGTCGCTCGTCGAGGAGCGCGGTCGACTCGTCGCCGGGCTCTGCGACCTGCCCGTGACCGTGTGGCCGTCCGGTGCCAACTTCGTCCTGTTCCGCCCCGACGGCCACGACGGGGCCGACGTGTGGGCCGCGCTGGTCGAGCGGTCGGTCCTCGTCCGCAACTGCGCGTCGTGGCCGGGCCTCGACGGCTGCCTCCGCGTCACCGTCGGCACCACCGAGGAGGACGACGCGTTCCTCACCGCACTCAGGGAGATCCTCACATGACCGCCCCCAGGGCCGCCTCGCGCGAACGCCGCACCAAGGAGACCGACATCACGATCTCCCTCGACCTCGATGCCAGCAAGGGCGGTGAGGTCGAGGTCGCGACGGGTCTGCCGTTCTTCGACCACATGGTCTCCCAGCTCGGGCGCCACGGCGGGTTCGACCTGACGGTCCGCGCCGCGGGCGACATCGAGATCGACGCGCACCACACCGTCGAGGACACGGGCATCCTGCTCGGGGAGGTGTTCAAGGAAGCGCTCGGCGACAAGGCGGGCGTGCGCCGGTTCGCGTCGAACCGGGTGCCGCTCGACGAGGCGCTCGTCGACGTGTCGCTCGACCTGTCGGGTCGGCCGTTCCTCGTGTACGAGGTCGAGCCGCCCGGCGAGAAGATCCTCGGCGACCCGCCGTTCGACCCCCAGCTCGCCGAGGAGTTCTGGCGCGCCTTCGTCACCTCGGCCGGCATCACGCTGCATGTCGAGCTCGTCCGCGGCCGCAACACGCACCACATCATCGAGGCGTCGTTCAAGGGCGTCGCGCGCTCGCTGCGAGACGCGGTGAAGGTCGAGGTCGAGGGCGGTGCGGTGCCGTCGACCAAGGGGACCCTGTAGTGGGGGATCAGCCCCTCGTCGCGGTCCTCGATTACGGCATCGGCAACCTGCGCTCGGCGCAGAAGGGGCTCCAGCGGGCGGGTGCCGACGCTCGGCTCACCGCCGACCTCGGGCTGATCGCCGACGCGGACGCGGTCGTGCTGCCCGGCGTGGGTGCCTTCGGCCGGTGCATGGAGGCGTTGCACCGCACCGGCCTCGCCGAGGTGGCGGTCGACGCGGCGGCGTCCGAGCGACCGTTCCTCGGGATCTGCGTCGGCATGCAGCTCATGTACGAGGGATCGGACGAGACGCCAGGCGTCGAGGGCCTCGGCATCCTGGCCGGCACGGTCCGCCGGCTGCCCGACGGCGTCAAGCACCCGCAGATGCAGTGGAACCTCCTCGAACCGACCAGGCCGTCGCGGTTGCTGGCCGGGTTGCCCGACGCGCCCTGGGTGTACTTCGTCCACTCCTACGCAGCGCCCGACGGCCCCGACACCATCGCCACCTGCGACTACGGCGGCCCGGTGGTCTCGGCGATCGAGCGCGGCACCGTCGCGGCCACCCAGTTTCATCCCGAGAAGTCGAGCGACGTGGGCCTCGGGATCCTGGCGACGTGGGTCGACAGCCTCCGCCCGTCGGTGGTGGTCTGATGGACCTGCTGCCCGCCATCGACCTGCTCGGCGGCAAGGTCGTGCAGCTCGTCCAGGGCGACTTCGACACGAGCAAGGTGCACGGCGATGATCCGGCCGCGGTGGCGCGCGGCTTCGTCGAGCAGGGTGCGCCGTGGATCCACTGCGTCGACCTCGACGCCGCACGCAGCGGCGAGTTCCGGAACCTCGAGCAGATCGCCGCGGTCGTCGCCGCCGTCGACGTGCCGGTGCAGGTGGGTGGGGGAGTGCGCTCGGACGCCGCGGCCGCGGCGCTGCACGACCTCGGTGTGAGCCGTGTCGTCATCGGCACCGCGGCACTCGACGATCCGGCGATGGTCGCGACGGTGGCGGCGCGCCAGAGGGTGGCCCTGGGGCTCGACGTGCGCGGCCGCGAGGTGGCGGTGCGAGGTTGGACCGAAGGCACCGGCATCGAGTGGGACGTCGTGCTCACCCGCCTCGTCGACGCCGGCGCCGAGGCGGTGGTCGTCACCCAGATCCAACGGGAGGGCTTGCTCGCCGGTCCCGACATCGAGGGGCTGTCCGAGGTCCTCGGGGCCACGGCGCTCGACGTCGTGGCGTCCGGAGGCGTGGGCAGCGTGGAGGACCTGCGGGCCCTCGACGCGATCGACGTCGGCGGACGGCGTCTCGCCGGCGCGATCGTGGGCACGGCGATCTACGAGGGCCGCGTGCCGGTCGCCGAGGCCGTGGAGGTGCTGAGATGCGCGCCGCGCGGGTGATCCCCTGCCTCGACGTCGATGCGGGCCGCGTCGTCAAGGGCACGAACTTCGTCGACCTCCGCGACGCGGGCGACCCGGTCGAGCTGGCCGCCCGCTACGACGCCGAAGGTGCCGACGAGATCGTCTTCCTCGACATCACCGCGTCGTCGGACGACCGCGCCACCATGGTCGACCTCGCCCGGCGGGTCGCCGAGGAGGTGTTCATCCCGTTCACGATCGGCGGCGGCATCCGCAGCGTCGACGACGCCCGTGGGCTCCTGCGGGCGGGCGCCGACAAGGTCTCGGTGAACTCGGCGGCGATCGCCCGGCCCGAGCTGGTGACCGAGCTGGCCGAGGAGTTCGGGTCGCAGTGCGTGGTCGTGGCCATCGACGGCCGTCGCCGCGACGCCGAGGCCACGTCGCTCGGCGACGTCCCCACCGGCTTCGAGGTGTACACCCACGGCGGCCGCCGCCCAACGGGCATCGACGTGATCGAGTGGGCGCAGCGGGCCGAGTCGCTCGGTGCGGGGGAGATCCTCCTCACCTCGATGGACCGCGACGGCACGCGCGAGGGCTTCGACCTGGTGATGACCAGGGCCGTGGCCGAGGCCACCAACGTGCCGATCGTGGCGAGCGGTGGTGTCGGCACGCTCGACCACCTGGTCGACGGCGTGGTCGAGGGCGGTGCCGATGCGGTGCTGGCCGCGTCGATCTTCCACTTCCGGGAGCACACCGTCGCCGACGCCAAGGCGCTGATGGCAGCGAGCGGCGTGACCGTGCGACCCGCCTGAGCCGGTACCGTCCACCCCATGAGCACCCCAGAGGGCGCCGGTCTGTCCGGAGCCGACAAGCTCCCGATCAAGATGCTCAACGATCGCATCCTGGTCTCGCTCGACACGGGCGACGGCGAGCGTCGTTCGTCTGGCGGCATCCTGATCCCCGCCACCGCGCAGATGTCGCGCCGCCTGGCGTGGGCTGAGGTCGTGGCCGTCGGCCCGAACGTGCGCTCGATGGAGCCTGGCGATCGGGTGCTGTTCAACCCCGAGGACCGCTACGAGACCGAGATCCGCGGCGACGACTTCATCATCCTGCGCGAGCGCGACATCCACGCCGTCGCGGCATCCCGCCTCGCCGAGGGCAGCACCGGCCTCTACCTGTAGACCG
>CAZBTQ010000028.1:0-3822 GCA_964494405.1 uncultured Iamiaceae bacterium | reverse complement strand
GCTGGCTCCTACGATGGACGGATGCCCGTCGCCACCCCGATCACCGCCGACGAGGCCGATCTCTCCCAGATCCGCTTCGACGACGCCGGTCTCGTGCCCGTCATCGTCCAGCAGGAGGGCACGGGCGCGGTGCTCATGCTCGGCTGGATGAACGAGGAGTCCCTTCGACGCACGCTCGACACCGGTCGGATGTGGTTCTGGAGCCGCAGCCGCCAGGAGCTGTGGTGCAAGGGCGAGACCTCGGGCGATCGGCAGTACGTGCGCACCGCCAGCTACGACTGCGACGGCGATGCGCTGCTGTTCACCGTCGAGCAGGAAGGTCGGGGGGCGTGCCACACGGGCGAGCTCACCTGCTTCTACAGGAGCCTCGGTGCTGCAACCCAGTAGATCGGAGTTCCACCAGCTCGCACGCGGCCACACGGTCGTGCCGGTGTGGCGTGAGCTGCTGGCCGACCTGATCACACCCGTCGCCGCGTTCGCGCGCCTGTGCGGTGACGACGAGCCGGGGTTCCTGCTCGAATCGGTGGAGCACGGCGAGCGGTGGAGCCGCTGGTCCTTCGTTGGCCGCAACCCGATCGGCACGATCACCTCCCGCTCGGGCGTGGTCACCGTCGAGGGCGACCTCCCCGACGACCTGCCGGTCGACGAGGGGGTGCTCGCCACCGTCGAGGCGCTGCTCGACCGCTACCGGTCGCCGTCGCTGCCCGACCTGCCGCCGCTGCACGGCGGGGTTGTCGGCCACCTCGGCTACGACGTGGTGCGCGAGGTCGAGAGCCTGCCCGACGTGCCAGACGACGATCGCGGCCACCCCGACGCGGTGCTCTCGGTGATCGGCGAGCTGGCGGCG
Organism: uncultured Iamiaceae bacterium; assembly: GCA_964494405.1. GTDB lineage: Bacteria > Actinomycetota > Acidimicrobiia > Acidimicrobiales > SKKL01 > Actinomarinicola. Next base: position 2,975 of record CAZBTQ010000028.1, on the reverse strand, counting down.
TTCGACCACTGGCGCCAGCGGGTGACGCTCATCGAGAACGTGCTCGTGCCGTCCGACGCGTCAGACGACGACTTGGATCAGCTGTACGACGACGCCGTCGCCCGCCTCGACCGCCTGGCCGCCGATGGCGCACGTCCCCTCGACGAGCCGCTGGTCGAGCCGCCGTCGAGCGTCGAGGTCCCCGAGGTCACCTCGACGATGGGCGGCGAGACGTACCACCGTGCGGTCGAGGTCGCCAAGGAGCACATCCTCTCCGGCGACATCTTCCAGGTCGTGCTGTCGCAGCGCTTCGACGTCGAGCTCGACGCCGATCCCTTCGACGTCTACCGGGTGCTGCGCCAGATCAACCCGAGCCCGTACATGTACTTCGTCCGCCAGCCGGGCATCACCCTCGTCGGCTGCTCGCCCGAGCCGATGGTGCAGCTGCTCGACGGTCGGGTCATCTCGCGGCCCATCGCCGGCACGCGCAAGCGCGGTTCCACCGAGGAGGCCGACCGCCGCCTCGGCGCCGAGCTGCGCGAGCACCCCAAGGAGATCGCCGAGCACATCATGCTCGTCGACCTGGCTCGCAACGATGTCGGTCGCGTCGTGCGCTTCGGCACCGAGGTCGTCGACGAGATGATGATCCTCGAGCGCTACAGCCACGTCATGCACCTCACCTCGCAGGTGTCGGGCGAGCTGGCCGACGGTCGCACGCCGATCGACGTGCTGCGGGCGACGCTGCCGGCGGGGACGGTGTCTGGTGCGCCGAAGGTGCGTGCGATGGAGATCATCGACGAGCTCGAACCCACCAAGCGCGGGCCCTACGCCGGGGTGGTCGGCTACCTCGACTTCTCCGGCAACATCGACACCGCCATCGCCATCCGCACGATGATCATCGGCGACGACGGCGTGGCGTCGATCCAGGCCGGAGCGGGCATCGTGGCCGACAGCGTGCCCGAAGACGAGGACCTCGAGTGCCGCAACAAGGCGCGCGCCCTCTTGGTGGCCGTCCCAGCCGCCCGCCGGCTCACCGCGCTGCGCCGCAAGGCAGCGGGAGAGCGCGCGTGACACTCGCCGACGACCTCGCCGTGGTTCGGACCTCGGTGGGGGCGGCGCGGGTCCCGCGCGACGTGGTGCTGGTGCACGGGCCCGAGGCCGTCACCTACCTCCAGGGCCAGCTCAGCCAGGACGTCGCGGCGATGGCGGTGGGGACCTCGGCGCCGACGTTCGTCCTCCAGCCCCAGGGCAAGGTCGACGTGTGGATGCGTGCCACCCGCACCGCCGACGACGCGTTCGTCCTCGACACCGATGCCGGATGGGGCGACCAGCTCGTCGCACGCCTCGCCCGCTTCCGCCTGCGCACCAAGGTCGAGATCGACCAGCTCGACTGGTCGATGGTGTCGGTGCGCGGCCCCAGTGCCGACGCGCCCGCGGGCGCGGCCGACCACGTCGTGGTGCCGGTGCCCGAACGCCGAGGGGTCCCGGGAGGGTGGGACGTGATGGGCGCCGATCCCGCCGTGCCCGCAGGCGTGCCCGAGGTCGACGCTGCGGTGCTGGAGGTGCTGCGGATCGAGTCGTTGCTGCCGCGCATGGGCGCCGAGATCGACGAGACGACGATCCCTGCCGAGACGGGGATGGTCGACGCGTCGGTCAGCTTCACCAAGGGCTGCTACACCGGCCAGGAGCTGGTCGCCCGGGTCGACTCCCGGGGCGGACGAGCCCCGCGCCGGGTCGTGCACCTCGTGTGGGACGGCGAGCCGCACCAGGCGCCCGGCACGCCGCTGGTGTTGGACGGCACCGAGGTCGGGCGGCTCACCAGCATCGGGTCCGACGGTGGCGGCGGCTCGGTGGCGCTCGGTCTCCTGGCCCGGTCGGTCGAGGTGCCGTGCACCGCGGACCTCGGGGCCGGCGTGGTCGCCCGCGTCGACGCGGAAGGCACCGCTCCGGCACCGTGAGCCCCGACGCACGGCTGCGCATCTATCCGATGGTGGTGCTGGCCACGCTGTTCGCGGTCGTGGTCGTCGTGACGCTGAGCTCGGACGGCAGCGCGATCCAGTCGGGGCGCCTCGGCGGGGACCTTCCCGAGTTCGTCGGGGCGGGACGCATCGTCGCCGACGGCGACGCCGCCGACCTCTACGACCCCGCCCGCCAACTCGAAGCCCAAGCCGACCTCTTCGTCGACGAGGGCGCCGGCGGCATCTTGTTCGCGTACCCGGCGGTCGTCGCGGCGCCCTACGCCGCGGGCGCCGACCTCGGGTTCTCGACGATCTACCTCCTCCACACTGCGGTCATGGTGCTGGCGGTGGTGCTGGCCGCCCGGCTGCTGGTCGACCGCCTGCCGCTCACCCGGGGCACCGCGTGGATCCCGCTGGGTCTCGCCGTCACGCTGACTTTCCAGCCGATGTTCATCGGTGTCTTCAACGGCCAGACGACGGGCCTGGTCCTGTTGGGCCTCGTCGCGGTGTGGGTGTTGGCCAGCGACGATCGCGACGTCCTGGCTGGTGTCGTCGGGGGTCTGCTGTTGATGAAGCCGCAGTACGGGCTCGTCGCGATCGGGCTCCTGTTCCTCGCGCGGCGGTGGCGTGCCGTCGCCGGTGCAGCGCTCGGTGGGCTGCTCGTCGTGGCCGGTTCGGCCGCCGTTGCAGGCGTCGGATGGATGGCGTCGTGGTGGGAGTTGGTTCGATCGCTGAGCGACATCGACGCGGGCGCGAACCTCCCCAACGAGGTGTCGTGGCTGGGTCTGGCCGAGGCGCTGCTCGGCCAGGGCGAAAGGGTCGCACTGGTGATCGGCGTCGGCCTGTCGGTCGCCACGCTCGGCGTCACCCTGCTGCACCTGCGCGGCCGGGCCATCACCGACCCGCTCGTGCCGGCGCTGGTGGCGCCCACCCTGCTGCTCGTCGCCCCGCACTCGCTGTTCTACGACGCGGGCATCCTCGTCGTCGCGCTCGTGGCGCTCCTCGTGACGGTTCCCCCGGAGCGACGAGCCATCGTCG
>CAZBTQ010000027.1:0-24925 GCA_964494405.1 uncultured Iamiaceae bacterium | reverse complement strand
TACTGTCGTCGTCATCGCACTCGGTGCGGACGTAGCGCTCGACGTCTCGCCGCGCCTCGATGTACTCGTCGGAGAACCGCACCTCGAACTCGACCGCGAGCGCGTCCGCACTGTCGACACCCGCCTCGTCGACCTGCACCGCGAGGTCGAGGAGCACCGCGACCTGATCGCGGATCTCCACCGGCGCCAGCTCGGCCAGACGCTCGAGCGTCTCGACGTCGGCCTCGGCAACCGGAGCCGAGTCCGCCGCGAGCAGGCAGAACGACGCCTCGTCACCCGGGTCCTCGGCGTCGTCGCCTCCGCAGCCACCCATGACGACGAGCAACAGCGCGGCGACCGGCGCCCACCGGCATCGCCGCGTCACACGAGGAAGGCGCCGACGTCGAGGAGCAGCTCGTCTGCGCCCGGCCCGGCGATCAGTCCGAGCCCGACGGGGAGCCCGTCGACATCGGCGAGGGGAAGCGAGATCTGCGGCGCACGCGACAGGGGTGCGACGACCGTGAAGGTCATCAGCAGGCTGCGCTGATCGGCCACCGCCGCGGGATCGGCATCGAGGAGCGGCGCCGGTCCAGGCGCGGTGGGGAGCACCATCACCGCGCCTCCCGACAGCAGCTCCCACACCCGCTCGGTCAGCAGCGCGGCGGTGCGCTCGGCCGCGCGCACCTCGTCGGCGGTGACCCGGGACGCCTCGGCCCACCGGCGTGCCGCGGTCTCGCCGAACTCGGGCTGCTCGCGCTCGATCCAGTCGCGGTGGGTGCGCCACGCGTCGGCCCGCTGGAGGACGCGGAACGCGTCCGGCCACTCCTCGGCCTCGCCGATGCCCCAGAAGCGGATGGGCTCAGGGGTCCGCAAGAGCGCCGAGGCGACGGTGGACGCCGCTGAGGACAGCGCGTCGGCGACGCCCGGCTCGCACATCTCGAACATGTCCTCGGCGACGAGCAGCTGGGTGATGCGTCCGCGCCGCCGGCCGGTGCCGAGGAGCACCTCGCCCATGCGACGGGCGAGCTGGCCGTCACGCGCCATCCAACCGACCGTGTCGAAGCGTGGGGCGAGGGGGAACACGCCATCGACCGGCACGCGGCCGTGGGTCGGCCTCATGCCGATGATGCCGCAGTAGGAGGCGGGCACGCGGATCGACCCCGCGGTGTCGGTGCCGAGCGCGATGTCGGCGAGGCCAGCGGCGACCGCGACCGCGGAACCGCTCGACGACCCGCCCGGATCGCGTGCCGGATCGGCGGGGTTCACCGGCGTCGGGTAGTGCTCGTTCACCCCAGACAACGAGTAGGCGGTCTCGGCGGTGTGGGTGGTGCCGATCAGCTCGGCGCCGTCGGCGAGCAGGCGTGCAACCGCGTCGGCGTGGTGGGCGGCCGCGACCCCGCGAGCCCGCACGCTCGGGTTGCCGACCCCGGTGACCTGGCCCGCGACGTCGATGACCTCCTTCACCACCAGTCGCTCGCCGGCGAGGCCCCCCTGACCCGTCGGCTCGGCGAGCAGAGAGGGGCCGACGACGAACGCGTGGCTCGCCTCGGCCCGAGACTCGTCGCCGTCATGGCGCAGTTCGCCCACCTCGCTCACCTCCCTTGGTCTAGCGGGTGGCTCGGCCCCAAGCGGCGACCCGCGCGGGTGCAGTCAGCCGCCGTGGCTGGTTCAATCGACACATGAACGTTCGTGCACCCATGCGGCCACCGAAGTCCAACGAGGCCTGCTGGTGCGGCAGCGGCGTCAAGTTCAAGCGGTGTCACGGACATGCGTCCTGGCAGGTGAAGGCGGGCGAGATCAGTCCGTTCCGGGAGGTCCCTCCCGGCATCGAGCGCCCACCCTACGCCGAGTCCGGACAGGCCGTCCGTCGACCCGAACCGCGGGTCAAGAGCCCCGACGTGATCGAGCGGATGCGACGGACGGGCCGCGCCGCCGCCGAGGTGCTCGCGGCGACCGCCGCCCACGTCAGGCCCGGCATCACCACCGACGAGCTGGACGCGATCGCCCACGACGAGTGCATCGCGCGGGGCGGCTATCCCAGTCCGCTCAACTACAACGGCTTCCCCAAGTCGCTCTGCACGTCGCGCAACGAGGTCATCTGCCACGGCATCCCCGACAGCAACGAACTGCGCGACGGCGACATCGTCAACCTCGACGTCACCTTGTTCCGCGAAGGCGTGCACGGCGACACCGATGCAACCTTCCTCGTCGGCGACGTCGACGAGCCGTCCCGCCGTCTCGTCGAGGTCACGCGGGAGGCGATGGAGCGCGGCATCGAGGCCGTACGTCCGGGCCGCCCCATCAGCGACATCGGTGCCGCCATCCAGGAGCACGCCGAGCCCCAGGGCTACGGCGTGGTGCGCGACTTCATCGGCCACGGCATCGGCGAGCAGTTCCACACCGACCTCCAGATCCCGCACTACTTCACGCCGCACGCGTCGACGGTGATGGAGGTCGGCATGACCTTCACCATCGAACCGATGATCACGATGGGCTCCTATCGGTTCCGCTTGTGGCCCGACGGATGGACCGCCGTCACCTCCGACGGGCTCCGCACCGCCCAGTTCGAGCACACGATCCTCGTCACCGACGACGGCGCCGAGATCCTCACCGTCGTCGGCTGACCCACTGCTCGCGATCCGCTCGGCCTCTCAGCCGCCAGGGCGTGGGTGCGCGGCGCGCCGGAGGCGATCGGTGACCGCCGCGCCGGCACCACCGGGAGGCGGTGCCACGGCGACGATCACGTCGAGACCGAGCACATCGGCCTCACGCAAGCGGCGGTAGAGCACGTGCGCGTACTCGTCGACATCCGCTCCAGCGTCGAGCAAGGTCACGCCGACGGGCAGCTCGGCGACGCGGCGCATCGCCAGCACGCCCACGCCGCGACCTGACTCGACCTCGTGCGCGACGGCGGCAGCGAGCGCGTCACCACCATCGGGCTGATCGACCAGCACGACCTGCGCCCGGGGCGCGTAGTGCGACGCCAGCATCCCGGGTGCCACCGCGGGAGCGGCGGCGTCGGCCACGACGAGCCCGGGCAGGTCGGCGCTGAGGTCGTCGGGCGACAGCTGGCCGTACCGCAACAGGCGAGGCACCGCTCCGCTCAGGTCGACGATCGTCGACTCGATGCCGACCGCGCACCGACCGCCGTCGAGCACCACGTCGACCGCGTCGCCCAGCTCGGCGACGACGTCGGCCGCCGAGGTGGGGCTCACCCGACCGAACCGGTTCGCCGATGGCGCGACCAGGGCTCGCCCCCTCGCCGCGAGCCGCACCAGGACGGCGTGGGCCATGGGATGCGCTGGCGACCGCAACGCCACGGTGTCGCGCCCGCCGGTCACCTCGTCGAGCACGGCAGGGCCGCGGCGCAGAAGGATGGTGAGCGGCCCGGGCCAGCGTCGTGCCGCGACACTGCGCGCCACGTCGGGCACATCGATCGCCCAGACGTCGAGCTGGTCGGCGTCGGCCACGTGCACGATGAGCGGGTGGTCGGCCGGCCGACCCTTGGCGGCGAAGACGGCGCGCACCGCGGCGACCGACGTGGCATCAGCGGCCAGGCCGTACACGGTCTCGGTGGGGAGACCCACGAGCCGGCCGGCCTCGATGGCGGCCACGGCCTCGTCGACATCGGTGGTGATGCGGGTCATGCGACCGTTCCGAGGACCGGGTGGTGGAGCTGGCGGGATTCGAACCCGCGGCCTCCTCGATGCGACCGAGGCGCTCTAGCCAACTGAGCTACAGCCCCGTGAGGGGTGCGGCGCCTGGGAGGCGCCGGGCGACGATGGTAGCCGCTCATCGGCGGCATCCGATCCGGGTGAGGGGTGGTCGGGTCAGGCTCGCCCGGAGCTGACCCGCCGGAGGTCGCCGCTGGCGGGAACCATCGCCCCCTTGCTCGGCAGGTAGGCGACGGTGCGCTGCCGGTCGAGCTGGGCCTGCTGCATCGTCCAGAGCAGCGCGACATAGGCGCCGAGCAGCAGAAACGACAGGCCGAAGCCGTACCAGAGCACCCCGCCGAGGACGATGCCGCCGAGCAGCAACACGCCTGTGGCAGTGAGCAGGCCGACGAGGATGTCGCGGCGGCGCTTGCGAGCCGACACCCGCCGAGTGGTGACGGCGGTGGGGCGCATCGCCTGGGGCCCGCGTGCCAGGGAGCGGTCGGTGAGGTCGAGCACGGTGGAACCGGCCTGGGCGCGTCGAGCGCCGCCGCCGAGGCGGTCCATGTTGGATCGGAACGAGCCGATCGAGTCGGCGCCACGCCCCACCCGACCGCCGACGAAGCGAACGACCGGCGGCAGCAGGATCGATGCCCATGCCACGATCAGCCCGACGACGAGCCCGTACTTCAACAACTGGACGATGACGTCCACCACCAGATCTCTACTCCCAGGTCGGTGGTCGGTGCTTGCGCATGCTCCCGTCGGCAGGTCCGCCAACTACATGACGGTCCGACGACGATTGTGACGGTTCTACTACGACGGAGGCCGCGATGCCACCATCCGGTCGCCCTCGTCACGCGATGTTCTCAGACGAGGTGCTCGACCGCTCAGTCGTCGAGCTCGTCGGCGGCCCGGCGGTAGGTGCCGGACCGGCCGCCGGTCTTCTCCCACAGCGCGACGTCGCCGATCACCATCGACCGGTCGACCGACTTGCACATGTCGTAGATCGTGAGGGCGGCGACCGTGCACGCCGTCATGGCCTCCATCTCGACCCCGGTGCGGTCGATCGTCTCGACCTGGGCCTCGACCTCGATGTAGGTGTCCTCGATCCGGAAGTTCACGAAGACGGCACCGATCAGCAGCGGATGGCACAGCGGGATGAGGTCGGCCGCTCGCTTGGACGCCTGGATCCCCGCCACCCGGGCGACCGACAGCACATCGCCCTTCGCGAGCGCTCCACGAGCCACCAGCGAGGCGGTCTCTGGCTGCATGTGCACCCGGCCACGGGCCAACGCCCGACGGTGGGAGGGTTCCTTCGGGGTGACGTCCACCATGCGGGCCCGCCCGAGCGGGTCGAGGTGGGTGAGGCCGTGGTCTGACATGGCGAGAGTGTACGCGTCACGCCCCGCGGCCGACCGAAGCCCTCGGCCGAACCCGGCCGGCGCGAACCCTTACCCGCCGATCTGGCTCATCGACTTGGACGGGCGGATGAACTGCACCTGGCCGATGTTGTTGCCGGCCCACTTCGCCGCGACCGTCGACTCGACGAGCGCCGCCAGCTCGTCGTCGCTGGCGCCGGCGCGCATCGGCCCCCGCAGGTCGGTGTGGTCGAGCGCGAACAGGCAGTTGCGCAGCTGGCCCTCGGCGGTGAGCCGCACCCGGTCGCAGCTGGAGCAGAAGTTCTGCGTCACCGACGCGATGACGCCGATCTCGCCGCCGCCGTCGCGGTAGCGGAACCGCTCGGCGGGTGCCGCGCCGCGCTCGTCGGCTCCGAGCGCGTCGATCGGGAACACCTCGTCGATCCGGCGAACGATCTCGGCGTGGGTGACGACCTGGTCGTCGGTCCACTGCCCCGTCGCGTCGAGCGGCATGAACTCGATGAATCGCACGAGCACGCCCCGCTCGCGACCGAAGCGGGCGAAGTCGACGAGCTCGTCGTCGTTGACGCCGCGCATCATGACGGCGTTGATCTTCACGGGCGCCAGGCCCGCCGCCACCGCGGCGTCGATGCCCTCGAGGACGTCGTCAATCTGGTCGCGCCGGGTGATGTCGATGAAGCGGTCGCGCCGCAACGTGTCGAGCGAGATGTTGATGCGCGACAACCCGGCGTCGGCCAGCGGCTGCGCGAGGTGGGCGAGGGTGGCGCCGTTGGTCGTGAGGGCGAGGTCGACACCCAGCGCAGCGAGTCGCTCGACGAGGTGCGGGAGGTTGGCCCGAACCGTCGGCTCACCGCCGGTGAGGCGGATGCTGCGGAAGCCGTAGCGGTCGACCAACAGCGCGGCGATCCGCTCGATCTCCTCGAACGTCAGCACCTCGTCTCGGGGCAACCACTCGAGGCCGTCCGCGGGCATGCAGTAGGTGCAGCGGAAGTTGCACCGGTCGGTGACCGAGATGCGCAGGTCGGAGTGGACACGCCCGAACGTGTCGACGAGCGGGACCGTCATGGACCCAGGGTATGACGTGCGCCTGACAATGGTCGCACGCCGCTCCTTCTCCGCTCTTGTCGCCTTCGGCGACGGGCCGCTCGGCCCCACGCCTCGCAGCTCTGCTCGGCTCATGGCCACTGCAGGAGGATCGCCTCGACGGGACCTCCGGGCTCCACGCCCGGGCCGTCGGGCACGACTGCCAGCGCGTTGGCCGCCGCCATGGCCGACAGCTGGTGGGAGCCCTGGCCACCCGCTGAGCGCACGTGGATCCTGCCGTCGTCGACGACCGACGCGACGATCCGCACGAGGTGGATCTTCCCATCGGCCTCACGGGCCAAGCCCTCGTCGGCGATCGCCGTCACGACGCTGCGACCGGTGCCCTCGTGTCCCATCATCTGCCGCAGGCCCGGCCGGGCGAACAGCTCGAACGACACCATCGACGACACGGGGTTGCCGGGCAGGCCGAACACGGGCACGCCGTCGACGGTGCCGAACGCGAGGGGTTTGGCCGGCCGGATCGCCACCTGCATCCAGTCCATCTCGCCGAGCTCGTCGAGGACGACCTTCACGAAGTCGAAGTCACCCATGCTGACCCCGCCCGATGTCACGAGCGCGTCGCACGAGTCGACCCCGTCGACGATCGCCGCCCGGATGGCATCGAGGTCGTCCGCCACGATGCCGAGGTCGACGGCATCGCACCCGAGCTCCCGGAGCAGCGCGAGCAGCGAATGACGGTTGGCGTCGCGGATCTCACCGTGGGCCAGCCGAGCGCCGACGTCGACCAACTCGTCGCCGGTGGAGATCACGCCGACGCGTGCGCGTCGCACGACCCGGACCCGGGAGCGTCCGACCCCTGCGAGCAACCCGAGGTGACCCGCCGTGAGCTCGACACCGGATCGGATCACCACGTCACCGGCGCGCAGGTCGTCGCCAGCGGGCCGCACGTGGTTGCCTGGTGCCACCTCGGCCAGCACCTCGACCTCGTCGCCGTCGGCCGAGGGACGACACAGCTCGACCATCACGACCGCGTCGGCCCCTGGCGGGATCGCAGCACCGGTCATGATGCGAGCCGCGTGGCCGGACGCGACGGTCACGGGGTCGCGCGTCCCAGCGGCCACGGTGCCGACCACGGGGAGTCGCACCGGCGCCGCCTCCGACGCACCAGCGGTGTCGGCTGCGATCACGGCGAAGCCGTCCATGGCCGTGTTGGCGAAGGGCGGGACGTCGTCAGGCGCGAGCACCTCTTCCGCGGTGACGAGCCCGAGCGCGTCGTCGACGGCGACCTCGACGATGTCGAGCGGACGGCAGTCGCGTAGGACTCGGTCTCTGGCATCACCGAGGGAGATCACTCGGCACCGTCGGCGAGCAGACCCTCACGGGACGCGAAGTCGCGGACGACCCGCAGGAGGCCCGGCCGGATGTCGTCGCGCTCAGCACCCAGGTCGAGGATGGTCCGCAGGTAGTCGATCTTGTCGCCGACGTCGTAGCGACCGCCCTCGAAGACCTGTCCGTTGACCCCCGACCCGGCGGCGAGCGAGGCGATGGCATCGGTGAGCTGGATCTCCCCGCCCTTGCCGGGCTCGGTCCGATCGATGTGGTCGAAGATCTCCGGCGTGAACACGTAGCGGCCGATCACGGCGAGATCCGACGGCGCCTCGTCGACCGGCGGCTTCTCGACCAACCGGGTCACCTTGACCAGCGCGTTCTCACCGTCGATCGGCTCGACCGCGGCCGACCCGTACTTCGACACGTCCTCCTTGGGCACGCGCATGAGCGCGATCGTGGACCTGCCGCGCTCCTCTGTGGCGCGGATCATGTCGGATAGCAGCGGCGAGTCCGGGTGCATCATGTCGTCGCCCAGCAGCACCGCGAACGGCTCGTCGCCGACGTGGCGTCGAGCCATGCCCACCGCGTGGCCGAGCCCGAGCGCCTGGCCCTGGCGGACCGAGTGCACCTCGGCAAGGTCGGCGAGCGCGCGCACCTCGGCGGCCGCCGCGTCCTTGCCGGTCGCCGAGAGGAGCGCCTCGAGCTCGGTCGTGCGATCGAAGTGGTCCTCGATCGCCTTCTTGTACGGGCTGGTGATCAGCAGGATGTCGTCGATCCCGGCGCGCACGGCCTCCTCGACGATGTACTGGATCGCGGGCCGGTCGATGATCGGCAGCATCTCCTTCGGCACCGACTTGGTGAACGGCACGAAGCGGGTGCCCCAGCCGGCGGCGGGGATGACGGCCTTGCGGACTCGCTGCGCGGTCATGGACGTGGCTCCGTGGGTGGGGGGACGAGTGGGTCGGACCTGAGGGAGCGCTCCTCACCCCTTCCGAGGCGGCGGATGTTCTCCCCGTGGCGGACGACGACGATCAGGGCGAGCAACGAGGCCGCCACGACCTCCCATGCTGGCCGACCGGTGAGGGCGACGAGGACGGGCAGCCCTGCCGCCATGAGCAGCGAGCCGACCGAGGCGATCCCGATGAACCGTGCCGCCAGGAAGAACACGACGCCGAGCACCAGGCTCGGGATGGGCCACAGCACGACCGCGGCGCCGCTGGCGGTGGCGACGCCCTTGCCGCCCTTGAACCGGCGGGTGGCTGGCAGGACGTGTCCGAGCACCGCCGCGATGCCGCAGGCGACACCAAGCTCACGACCTCCGACGACGAGGCCGACGGCGGTGGGAGCCGCGCCCTTCAGCATGTCGACCACGAGCACCGCGACACCTGCGCGGCGGCCACCGAGGCGGTAGACGTTGCTGGCCCCGGGGTTGCCGGAACCCGAACGAGACGGATCGACGCCGACCCTGCGTCCGACGAGGTGGGCCGTGGGAATGGTGCCCACGAAGTAGGCGACCGCCACCATCGCCGACGCCAGCGCGAGGGGCACGTCGTCCACGGCTGCAGCCTATCGGGCCGGAAGGTTGGCCTATCGGGCCGGGAGGTTGGCACTCATGTATCTCGACTGCCAGACTGGTGAGCCCGTCATCCCCACCCGGAGCCGGAGGCCCGAGCGATGCCCACCTACCAGTACCGCTGCCGCGACTGCGGCGACGACCTCGAGATCGTGCAGGCGTTCACCGACGACGCCCTCACCGAGTGCCCGTCGTGTGGTGGCTCGCTGCGCAAGGTGTTCTCCGCGGTCGGGATCAGCTTCAAGGGATCGGGCTTCTACGCCAACGACGCCCGCGGCTCTCGCTCGTCGACCACGCCGGCAGCCGCGTCCACCTCGGACAACGGCTCGTCCAGCTCGTCGTCCGACAGCAGCTCGTCATCGAGCGGGTCGTCGGACTCATCGGGCTCGTCGTCCAGCGGCTCGTCGTCCGACAGCGGCTCATCCGGCAGCTCCTCGGCGGGCTCGAGCACGGGCTCCGGCTCATCGACGGCCGCCGCCGCGTCCTGACCCTCGACGCACCCATCGCCGGCCGGTAGGGTCGGCGGCCTTCCCCTCCTCGACGCCGTTCCAGGAGGAATCCCCCGTGCCGCCTGCTGGCACCCTTCCCGGCCGAGCCTCGCTCGCCCGGCGCCCCCGCCGTCGTGTGCGCACGCTCCTGCGCCGCCAGCCCGTCGCGTTCTGGCTCGCGGTCCTCGCCACCGCCGCGGCGACGTGGTGGGCCACCTCCGCCACCACCGCCCGCCTGGCCGATCGGGCCGACGCCTACGGGTCGCTCGTCGAGGTGGTCGTCGCCTCGCGGGACGTGCCCGCCGGTATGGCCGTCGGCCCTGACGACGTGACGCTCGCGGTCGTGCCGGGCGACCTCGTGCCCGACGGCGCGCTGGCGGTCCTTCCGGAGGACGCCGTGGCGAGGGAGCGGCTCGTCGCCGGTGAGGCCGTCGTCTCGTCCCGGCTCGCGCCACAGGGGCTGCGCGGGCTGGCCGCCGCGCTGGAGCCCGGTGAGCGGGCCGTGGCGATCCCCATCGACGGGCACCGGGCGTCCATCGCGGTCGGCTACCGCGTGGACCTGCTCGCTACGACCGACCCCTCCCTGACGGGTCCGTCCGGAGCCACGCGCACGATCTCCCGAGCGGCACGGGTGGTCGAGGTCGACGATGGCGGCATCACCGTCGCGATCCCCGCGGACGAGGCCAGCGCCCTGGCCACCGCCCTCGCCTCCGCGGTGGTGACGGTCGCCGTCGTCGGCGGATAGGCGCCGAGCAGCTCGGGCGACGCCGCCGCTCGCCTATCGCCAGCCCGAGGCGGCGAGGCCGAGGACGGCCAGGCCGAGGACGATCCGGTAGATCACGAAGACGTCGAAGCTCCGTGCCTTGACGATGGCGATCGTCGCCCACACCGCGAGCCAGCCGGTGACCGCCGACGTGGCCATGCCGACGAGGAACGCGGGGCGCATGTCAGGAGGGACACCGCCGGCGCCCAACACGTCGACGAGGCTGTAGAGACCGGCGCCGGCGATGATCGGGATCGACATCAGGAACGAGATGCGCACCGCCGCCTCCCGCTCGAACCCGAGCCAGCGGCCGACGGTCATGGTGACACCCGAGCGGGACACACCCGGTTGCAGCGCGAACGCCTGGCCCGCGCCCATCAGCACCGCGTCGCGCAGCCGGAACGCCTCGGTGGGGCGCGTGCCGGCCAGCCGATCGGCCCAGGCCAGCAAGAGGCCGAACGCGATCAGCATCACGCCGATCAGCCAGTAGTCGTCGTCGAGCGAGTCGAGCACCCCGCCGAAGAGGAGCCCGGTGATCGCGCCCGGCACCGCGGTGAAGACCAGGAGCCACGCGATGCGGCCGTCGGTGGTGGGGCGCCGTCGCTGCTCGGCGTCGGTGACGGTGGCGATGCCCGCGACCGCGTAGCGCCACAGGTCGCGGCGGAAGTAGGCGACCGCACCGATCAGGGTGCCGAGGTGGAGGGCGACGTCGAACGCCTTCTCGAGCTCGGGCTGCCCCGCGAAGTCGTCCCACCCGAACAGCCACGGCACCAGGGCGAGGTGTCCGCTGCTCGAGACCGGGAAGAACTCGGTGGCGCCCTGCACGATGGCGAGGACGATGGCGTGCAGGATCGGCACTCAGGTCGTCCGGATCGAGGGGAGGATGCGGGCCGACCACGGGCGGGCCCGGTCGAAGAAGTGCCCGACGACCTCGCCCTGGGCGAGCGACTCCTTGAACGACTCGGGTCCGTCGAAGTCGGGCATCTCGACGTACGTGCAGCCCCACGCGGACGGCACGTGCGCGTCGCTGCCGGCGCCGGCGAGCAGACCGTGCTCGGTGGCGTAGTCGGCGGCCTGCTGGTTGAGGTGGTCGAGGCTGGTCTTGCCGTTGCGCACCTCGATGGCGTCGACGAGGCCCTCGGCGACCAACTCGTCGATGACGTCGGCCCGGAGGTTGGACCGCATGGGGTCGAAGGGGTGCGGCACGTAGACCACACCGCCCTGGTCACGGATCCGCTGCGCCGCCTCGCGCGGGCCGACGCCGAACGGGATCCGTTCGGTGAGGAACAACCCGATGATCTCGCCGAGCTGGGTGCGCAGCTCCTCGCCGACGATCACGCGGCACGGCAACGTCCGGGCGAGCTCGATCGCTCCTGCGATGGCGTTGTGGTCGGTGATGCACACGACGTCGATGCCGCAGTCGACCATGGCCTCGTGGATCTCGTCAGGCGTCGTCGTCGAGTCGCCCGACCACATGGTGTGGCTGTGCATGTCGACGCGCACCCACCCGGGCCGCAGGGGACGGGCGAGGTGGGGATGGCGGTCGACCGCCCGCTCGGGCGGCCCGGCGGGGCTGTCGCTCACGTCGGACGAGCCTAATGGCCGCGGGTTGGCGCCCATCCAGGGTCTGGCCGTCAGCGGCCACCCAGGCTGACGTCGTCGACGATCAGCGACGCCATCCCTGAACCACCTGGCAGCCACGTCAGGTCGGACCCGACCTCGCGCAGGTCGAGCAGCATCCGCTGGAGCGAACCGGCGATCGTGACCTCGCGCACCGGCTCGGCGAGCGCCCCGTCACGGATCATGCGGCCCTCGGCGCCCACCGACAGGTCGCCCGAGACCGGGTTGACGCCGGAGTGGAGCCCGTTCATCGACCGGATGGCGAACCCCAGCTCGATGCCCGCCAGCATCTCGTCGGCGCTCGACGAGCCAGGGGCGACCGCGAGCACCTGCACCCCCGGCGACGGCAGACCCCGCGAGCCACGGAGCGCCGACGCCGTGGACCTGGTGCCGGCCCGCCGGCCGGTGGTGCCGTCGTAGAGGAAGCTCGCCAGCCGACCGCCGTCGACGAGGACGTTGCGCCGGGTGGCCAGTCCCTCGCCGTCGTGGCTGTCGGCGCCGAGCGAACGCAGATCGGTGGGGTCGTCGACCAGGGTCAACCAGTTCGGCCCGACGACCTCGCCGAGGCGTTCGGCGAACGGCGAGCGGCCCTTCAGCACCACGTCGCCCGTGAGCGTGCCGGCGACGATGCCGAGCAGGGTCGCCGCGAGGCGAGGCTCGAAGAGCACCGGCAGGCGCGTCGACGGCACCGGCGCGCCGCCGAGCAGCTCGGTTGCGCGCCGCACCGCGTCGTCGACCACGCGGTCGTCGTCGAGGTCGGCCGGCTCGCGCGCGCCGTCGGCGCCGAACCCGGTGGCGGTGTCGGGACCCTCTCCCGCGATCGCCGACACCGACAAGGAGCACGACGTGCCGGCGGTGTCGAGCACGATCCCGCTGCTGGCCGCCAGCGCGAAGCGCGCCGCCGAGTCGGACCACGCCGTCGTGCGCACCGAGCGCATCCGCGGATCGCCGGCGAGGACCCGCCGCTCGATCTCGATCGCCCTGGCGATCTTGTCCTGGTCGGCGTACTCCAGCAGCGCGTCGTGCCAGTGGTCGACCTCGATGGCGGGCACGCCGTCGGGTTCGACAAGGCCGACGTGCTCGTCGGGCGTGGCGAAGGCGGCGTTGTCGCGCGCCTCGGCAAGGGTCTCGTCGAGCACCTCGGGATCGAGCGACCCGGCGTGGGCGAACCCCTCGCGGTGGTCGCGGATGACGCGGATGCCGACGCCGTGCGACGTCGCCGATGTGAAGGACTCGACCGCTCCGCCGTGGACCCGGACCGTGGTGCGCCGCCCCTCCCCGATGGCCACCTCGACCTGCTCGCCGGGCTCGGCCCGCTCGACGAGCGCGGACGCGAGCGCAAGGAGATCGACGTCAGCGTCGGCCGATGTCGAGGTGGCGGTGGAGCCGGCGGTGCGACCGGCAGCACTGGTCACGCGGCGGTGCCGCCCACGGTGAGGCTCGTGACCCGCAGCGTCGGCGTCCCGTCGCCCACCGGCACGCCCTGGCCGTCCTTGCCGCACGTGCCGGGGCCGCCCATCTCGAAGTCGTCGCCGAGCATGTCGATGCGCCGCAGCACCTCAGGGCCGTTGCCGATGAGGTTGCCGTCGCGGATCGGCGCAGTGATCCGGCCGTCCTCGATGAGGTACGCCTCGGTCATCCCGAACACGAAGTCGCCCGTCGCGGTGTTGACCTGCCCACCGCCCAGGTGCGCGACGAACACGCCGCGCTCGGTGTCGGCGATGATGTCGTCGGGGTCGTCGGTGCCGTTGCCGATGTAGGTGTTGGTCATCCGCACCATGGGCAGGTGCTGGTAGCTCTGGCGGCGACCGTTGCCCGACGATGCCCGACCTTCGGCGCGCGCCCGGAGGCTGTCCCACATGTAGTCGGTGAGGACGCCGTCCTCGATGAGCACGTTGCGCTGCGCCGGCCGGCCCTCGTCGTCGATGGCGACGCGGCCCCACTCGCCCGACATCGTGCCGTCGTCGACCAGGGTGACGAGTGGGCTGGCGACCTGCTCGCCCTGGCGGCCAGCGAAGACCGATGCCTTCTTGGCGACCAGGTCGGCCTCGAGCCCGTGGCCGCACGCCTCGTGGAACAAGACGCCGCCACCGCCCTTGCCGATGACCACCGGCATCGCGCCGCTCGGCGCCGGCACCGCCTGGAGCTTGGTGATCGCACGGCGCGCGGCACGCCGCGCGAGGTCCTCGATGTCGTACTCGTCGAACAGCTCGAACCCGATGGTGCGACCGATCGACTCGCGCCCGGTCTGCAGACCCGTGTCGCCGCTGGCGACGCACGACACCGCGAACAAGGTGCGCACCTGGTCGTCCTCGGCGAGCACGCCGTCGGTGTTGGCCACGAGGATGCGCCGGCGGGTGTCGCCGTAGCGGGCGGTGACCTGGCTGATGTCGGACCCTGCGGCACGAGCTGCCTCGTCGGCGCGGGCCAGCAGCTCGACCTTCGCCCCCTTGGCGACGTCGCCAGGCAGGATCCGCGCGGGGGCCGACCGGGATGTCCGGCTGGGCTCGAGCTCGACGACTCGCGTCCCTCCGGTTCCCGTCGACGCTGCCGCGGCAGCGGCCTCGGCCGCGCGCTGGAGACCCGCATCGGACAGGTCGGAGGTGTGGGCGAACCCGGTGGTGTCGCCGGCGACGACCCGGATGCCGGCCCCGCGATCACGCCCGGAGCTGAGGTCCTCCACCCGACCGTCGTCGAGCACCGCGCCCGTCGAGCGGCGGTCCTCGACGAACACCTCGGCGAACCCGGCGCCCGTGCTCGTGGCCACACCGAGGGTGCGTCGAAGGACATCTGGCTCGATCACGGCGGCTCCGGAGTCTCGGCCTGACGGGTCGCCAGGCTGGCCCGGTACCCACTGGTGTTCGTAGGGTACCGGCCGATGCCCATACGCCACGGCTCTTCAGCATCGGTCGACCACACCGTCACCGATGCCGACACGGCCCTCACCATCGGCTCAGGCGACGTCCCGGTCCTGGCCACGCCCCGGCTCGTCGCGCTGTTCGAGCGTGCCTCGGTCGCGGCGATCGGCGACCAGCTCGGCGACGACCAGACGAGCGTCGGCATGCGGGTGCAGGTCGACCACCTGGCCCCCACCGCGGTGGGCGACACGATCTCGGCGGAGGCCACGCTGGAAAAGGTCGAAGGACGGCGCCTCATCTTCACCGTCGCTGCCCGCGACCACCGCGGCCTGGTCGGCGCCGGCAAGGTCACGCGCGTGGTCGTGGACCGAGCGCACTTCCTCGACAAGCTGACCTGACCCAGGGTTGACATCGGGGAGCGCCCGTCGCCGCATTCACCGCGTCGACCCGAGACGACGGAGCGCGTCCTCGAGCCCGGCCTCCACGCGGTCGGTCATCCCGCTGACATCGACCGGGACCTGACCGGCCACCTGAACCGGGATGAAGCGCTGCCAGGCGGGGCCGTACATGGTGAGCCGGTGGAGCTCCCACCACGGCTCGACGACGTGACCCGACGCCTGCTCGTACGCGACCCGGAACCGACCGGCGGTCTCGTGGCCGAACAGGATCGTCAGGTTGAGGATGCAGTGAGCGGCATCAGCGGCAGGCGCACCGCGGCGCGGCTGGGTCCAGTCGACGACGCCGCTGAGGCGGCCCCGCGACCAGAGCAGGTTGAAGTGCTGGAAGTCACCGTGGAGGAAGACCTCCGGTGTCGGCGGCGGATCGCCCTGCAGCACATCCAGGGCCGCGCGCCACAACGCCGGACGCGTGGACCACGCCGGCGGTTCGTCGGGAGCCGGACGCCGACCTGGCGGGTGAGCGACGGCGTCAGCCTGCACCTGGTGGATCTCGGCCAGCGTCGACGCCATCTGGTGCAGCCAGCTCGACAGGTCGGCGGGCGCCAGGTGCACCCTCCCGGGCACGCGGCTCATCAGCACGGCAGGCACGCCATCGGTCGCCGCTCCGTCGCTCACACCGAGGAGCGTCGGGCTCGGCACCGGCGTCGGACCGAGCTGGTCGAGCACGCCCGCCTCCACCGCCACGTCCTTGCGTCCCTCGTCGTGGTCGAGGCCCGTCCAGTGGCGCACGACCACGGGAGCGAGCACCGTGCCCGACCGGGCGAGCGACACCGCGTGGACCGGGGTCGAGATGCCGCCCTGCAACCGCCGCGTGCCGGTGACCCGCGCCGAACACCTCCCCTCGATCCACGCCAGCAACGATCGGGACGGCGGCGCAGCGCGCTTCCTCCACGGTGCCCCCGCCGACCCGTCGCTCACGAGGGTCGGACCACCGGATCGAGCGCGGCGGTCCAGAGCCAGGTCTCGTCGCGCGCCGAGGAGTCGAACCAGCGCTCGTCGTACTCGTCGACGACGGGTTCGAAGCTGACCATCCGCCATGCTCCCATCCGGCCCACGACTTGGGGACGATCGCTCCAACCGGCTGGCGATCGCGTACCCGAGCCCGTCACTGTGCATGGCAGTCTGTGACGGTGTCGACGGGCCTCCTCCGATCCAGCGAGTCCGCCATCGCTGCGGCGTACGTCGAAGGGCTCGGCTGTGCGGAGGACGCGTTCCAGACGGGACGCCTCACCGTCGTCGATCGCCCCGACGACCACTGGGGCTACCTCGCCTCGGCGGTGTCGTTCGCCAGCGGCACCGTGCTGGCGGTTGCTCCCGAGCTCGCCGACGTGGCTCGGGACCACGCACCCGAGGTGCACCGCCAGGCGCTCTCGCTGCCGTTCCTCGCCCGGCTCGCATCGGCCGCTGTGCGAGACGACGGCCGACCGGCCAGCGTGGAACCGGCGGCGATCTGCTGGGGGTTGTCGGCCGTGCCGCCACCGCCACCGTTCCCCGACGACCTCACGCTCGAGGTCGTCGATGCCGAGCGCCTCAACGAACTGATCGGCTCGGGGCTGTTCGAGAACGGCGCGGGCGCCTCCGACGGATCAGACGGTCGACGCTTCCGCAACCTCCACGGCGTCGCGCTGGTCGACGAGCACGGCGACATCGCTGCCCTGGCCGGTGTGTTCTCCACCTACGGCCTCCACGAGATCGGGGTGGACGTGGTGCCCGCACGGCAGGGGCAGGGCCTGGGGCAGGCGATCGTGTCAGCGGCCGTCCGCCGGATCCTCGATCTCGGCGCCGTGCCCTTCTACGGCTGCAGCGCCAACAACATCCGCTCCCAGCGCACCGCGCTCGCGAGCGGGTTCCTGCCGGTGTGCGCCGACGCCACCGTGGCGTGAGCCCGGATGCGCCCTCGCGGCAGCCTCGTCACACGAGCGGTGTGCCCGGCGACTGCGATCCGCCGTGGCCCATCAGGCGCACGTGTCGGCCGCGTGGACCGGCGGCGGCAGCGTCGCGCTCCATCTGGACGTAGCGCCGCCCACCCGGGCCCGCCGTGATCCCGTGGAGCAGGACGCTGAGTGCCACGGTGAGCGCCACCGCGCCGATGGCGAGGCCGACCGCGTCGTCCCCCTCGCCGAGCTCTTCGATCGCGAGCAGCGCGAAGACCACCGACGCCAACCCGCGTGGCCCGAACCAGGCGAGGAAGGCGGTCGTCGGCCCGTCGAGTCGCGTGCCGGCCATGGCGAGCGCGACCGGCACCATCCGCACGACCGTGAGGCTGAGCAGCGCGTAGACGACGACACCTGCACCGAAGTGCTCGACCCCGATCGGTACGAGGGTGGCACCGAAGAGGAACCACACGACGAGCGCGAGCAGCTCGCCGCTCAGTTCGGTGACCTGGTTGACCTGGTCGACGTCGATCGCCTGGCGGTCGGCGGCGGCGCCGAACGCGATGCCTGCGACGAACGCGGCGATGAACCCGTTGCCGTCGAGCGCGAGTGTCGCGGCGAGGGCACTCGTCGCCAGGGCGAGCGCCGCGAGCATCCGCGCCCCAGGGGCGATCCAGCCCTGCCGCGACGCGACGTTCAGGACCAGGGCACCTCCGACGCCGACGGCCGCGCCGACAGCGGCACCGATCGCGAGCTCTCTCAGGGCCACCCCGAACTCGAACGAGGCGCTCTCGCTCACCGCGCCCAGCTGGCTCGCGGCGACCGCCAGGGTGATCGACACGATCGGCGTGACGATGCCGTCGTTGAGCCCGCTCTCGACGTTGAGCGATCGTCGGAGCCGCATCGGGATGCGCTCGTCGTTGATCACCTGCACGCTGAGCGCCGCGTCGGTCGGGGCGAGGGTCGCGCCGACGAACGCAGCGAGGGCCCACGGGAGGTCGAACAGCAGCCCCGCGACCACCGCGCCGACCAGGATCGACAGCGGGAGGCCAATGCCGAGGAGCCGTACCGGAAGCGCCACGTCGGCGCGCAGCTCCTGCACGTTGACCCGCGCGGCATCGGCGAACAGGACGAGGGCGAGGGTGACCTCGGCGAGCACGTGCACCGAGGTGGTGTCGACGTCGATCGCGACCGGGCCCCAGTCGGGGTTGGCGAGGAGGTAGCCGGCGGTGGCGAAGACGAGCGGACCGGTGACGTTGCGCCTCGCCAGCGCGGCAGACACCACGGCCCACGCGAAGACGAGCGCGGCCACGACGGCCACGGCACCGGGGGTCACTCCGGGTCACCCGATCGACGCGAGACCGCCAGGTCCTCGTCCGAGTCGCACGACGGTTCGGCTCGCGGCGGTGACGAGGTCGTGTCCACTGGCCGGCATGATGCCACGGCCTCACCGTTTTGCCTGGGCTCTCAGGCGGGCGCTGGGACCTCGGCGTAGAGGGTCGAACGCTGGCGGAGGGGCCGGCCCAGGGGGGCCACGATGTCGGCGAAGTCGTCGGCGGTGAGGGCCTGGCCGTGCTCGGCGCCGGCGGCGCGGGAGATGTTCTCGTCCATGAGCGTGCCGCCGAGGTCGTTGCAGCCGGCCTCGAGCAGCTGGCGCACCCCTCCGACGCCGATCTTCACCCAGCTCGCCTGCACGTTGTCGATGAGGCCGCGGTACGCGATCCGGGCCACGGCGTGGACGAGCAGCACCTCTCGGAACGTCGGCCCACGACGGGCCTTGCGCTGGAGGTAGATCGGCGACGCCATGTGGACGAAGGGGAGCCCGACGAACTCGGTGAACCCGCCCGTCTCCTTCTGGAGGTCACGGGTGACGAGCAGGTGTCGCACCCAGCTCTCGGGCTGCTCGACGGCGCCGAACATCATCGTCACGTTCGACTTCAAGCCGACCTCGTGAGCGGTGCGGTGGGCGAACAGCCACTCCTCGGTGTCGATCTTGTCGGGGCAGAGGATCGCCCGGACCGGGTCGTCGAGGATCTCGGCGGCGGTGCCCGGCAGGGTCCGCAGCCCGGCGTCCATCAGCCGCCGCAGGTAGTCGGCCAGCGGCTCGTCGAGGCGCTTGGCGCCCTCGGTCACCTCGAGCGCGGTGAAGCCGTGGATGTGGATGCCGGGCGCGGCCTCGGCCACGGCCCGGGCGACGTCGATGTAGTAGTCGCCGTCGAAGTCGGGGTGGATGCCGCCCTGGAGGCACACCTCGGTCGCCCCCATCTCGACGGCCTCGCGGACCCGGCCGGCCATCTCGTCGAGGGTGAGGAGGTACGGCTTGCCCCGCAGGTTCAGCGACAGCGGGCCCTTGCTGAACCCGCAGAACCGGCACTTGAACGTGCAGACGTTCGTGTAGTTGATGTTGCGGTTCTTGACGAAGGTGACGTCGTCGCCGACGGCGTCGGCGCGCAGCGCGTCGGCCACCGCCGAGACGGCCGCGACCTCGGGCCCACGAGCGCGGAAGAGCGTGAGCAGCTCGTCGAACCCCGGCTCCTGGCCGAGCGCGACGCCGTCGAGCACCTCGGCCACAGGTCCGCCGAAGGGGCCCGCTGCACCGACCACGAGCGCGGGAGCGTCCACCGCCGCACCCGAGTACCAGGCGGTCGAGCGGCTGTCGACCTCGACATCGGCGCCCGACCCGGCGTGGAGCCGGTCCCGGGTGCGCTCGGGCAGGTGCGACCCGGGATCGTCGCGGGCCAGCCCGTCGGCATCGGACCGGTCGAGCACGGCGAACCACAGGGCCGGGTCGAGCCAACGATCGGGATCGAGCGCCCACTCGCGGTGGACGGTGAGCCGGGGCGCGAGCGTGTGCCCGTCGGCTTCGGACGCGGTGCGCAGCACGTCGAGCGCGGGCCACGGCCGTTCGGGGTTGACGTGGTCGGCGGTGACCGGCGAGACGCCACCCCAGTCGTCGATGCCGGCTGCGATCAGCGGCGACAGGTCGTCGGAGAGGTTCGGCGGTGCCTGGAGGTGCACGTCGGCGGGCAGGACGAGGCGCGCCAGGGCGATCGCGCGCACGAAGGCCTCCTCGGGGCACGGTTCGGAGCGCCACATGGCGGTGCCGGGCTTGGGCAGGAAGTTCTGGACGATGACCTCCTGCACGTGACCATGGCGACGGTGCGACGCGGCGATGGCCTCCAGTGCGGCGACCCGGTCGGCTTCGGTCTCGCCGATGCCCACGAGGATGCCCGTGGTGAACGGGATCGACAGGCTGCCGGCCGCCTCCAGGGTGTCGAGGCGTCGCTGGGGGTCCTTGTCGGGCGCGCCCCGGTGCGCGTCGAGGTCGTCGCGCAGGGTCTCGACCATCATCCCCTGCGACGGGCTGACCGCCCGGAGCATCGAGAGCTCGCCGGGGTACAGGGCGCCGGCGTTCGCGTGGGGCAGCAGGCCCGTCTCGTCGAGCACGAGGCGGCACATCGCGGCGAGGTACTCGATGGTCGACGAGTACCCGCGGTCGGCGAGCCACTCCTGGGCCACGGGGTAGCGCAGCTCGGGGCGTTCGCCCAGGGTGAACAAGGCCTCGTGGCACCCTTGGTCGGCGCCTTGACGAGCGATGGCGAGCACGTCGTCGGGCGACAGGTACGGCACCTCGGCCCGGGCCGGCGGCTGGGCGAAGGTGCAGTAGCCGCACTGGTCTCGGCAGAGGTGGGTGAGGGGGATGAAGACCTTCGGCGAGAACGTGATGCGCGTGCCGAAGGCGCCGTCGCGCGCCGAGCGGGCCTGCGCGGTCAGCTCGTCGGTGGGCAGGGCGATGAGGCGTGCCCCCTCGGCGGACGGGAGGTGGAGGGCGGTGTCGTTCACGATGCGTCGACCACCTCGAGGTTGGCGACCGGCGAGCCGGGGCCGGGACGGCTCCGGATGTGGCCGGGGGCCACGACCTCGTCGCAGGCCGGACAGCGTGGTTGGCGCTCGATCGGCGTGCCGCACCGGTCGTGGACCAGCTCGACCGGCGGTCCGGCGTCGGCGTACCAGCGGTCGCCCCAGGCCATGAGCGAGATGAGCGCCGGCGAGAGGTCGGCCCCCTTGCCGGTGAGCCGGTACTCGTGGCGGACCGGCCGCCGCTGGTACTCGACCCGCTCGACCAGGCCGTGCTCGACCAGCCGGTGGAGGCGATCGGTCAACAGGTTGCGGGCGATGCCGAGGTCGCCCTGCATCTCGCTGAACCGGTGCACGCCCCGGAACAGGTCGCGCAGGATGAGCAGCGTCCAACGGTCGCCGACCACGTCGAGGGTGGCGGCGATCGAGCAGGGAGGTTCGGAGGGACCCATGGCGGCGGACCCTAGCCAGAGTCGGTTTCAATCTGCAACCGACTCCTGTTCCAGCACCGGCTCGTCGATCGTGACAGGCCGCCCGATGGCCCTCCACGTGCTGTCGACGCGTGCCAACCACGGCTCGGGAGGCTCGGGTTCACCGACGTTTCGCGCCAACGTGACGACGTCGAGCCAGACCGACATCCGCACCGAACCGTCGTCCGCCGCCTCGATCTCGTAGGCGTGGACGTCGTCGATCAGCTCGGTGGGCATCCCGCTGGTGAACCGCAGGACCAGGCCGACCGGCCCGCCTGACGTCCACACCTCGCCGAGCAGCTCGGGCGGGATCGTGCCGCGCCAGATCGCCGACCCGCCCACCTGATCGGGGGGTCGGGCCGCGACGGCCGCCGACAAGAGCTCGACGAGCGGACCGAGCGCGTACAGGTGCGCGATCCCCTGGTGGGCGTCGCCGAGCGCCGTCACGTCGCGCCACGGGCTGCCGTGTTCGAGGTCGCCGGTGCGCAGGTACACCGTGTCGCCGATGATCCGCGTCGACGACACCGTCGGGATGTGGTCGGGCCAGGTGGACATCGGACCGCCGGGCTGCGTGTCGTGGGCGTCGAAGGTGCCTTCGGCACGACCGGCGTCGCGGTCGAACCTGGCAGAGAGCTCGTGGACCATGTCACCGCCCATGCCCTCGCCGACGCGGAGGGTGAGGACCTCGTCGACCTCGGCCGTCCGCGCTGATGTCAGCGTCGCCATGACCTCTGCGGCGCTGAGCGCGTCCTCGACCGTCGCTGCACCGGCCGTGCTGAGTGCAGAGCCGGCCGCGCCGTGTGATCGATCGGCGGACGACGGCGAACATCCGCCGATCGCGAGCAACGCGCCGAGGCAGCACGCGACGACGCGCATGGGACGCCGCGCGCGACGGCGCGCGGTAAGGGGCATGGGACGGCGGTGACGATCCACTGGGACCTCCGGGCAGCAGCAGGCGGGAGGCCGGGACCGACCGGCGAGGCGCCGTCGACGACGGCAGGTCGGGACCAGGGTGCCAGACGGGTCGCACGCGGACAAGGGGCTGAACGGTCCTGTGCACCTCGGCCCCCGTAGACTCACCTGACCGGATCGCACTGTGCGATCTGCGGCCGCGGAGACCCATGGAGCCCACCACCAACGAGCGGAGGAGACGCCTCGTCGTCCTCGTCGTGCGCATCGCGCTGAGCCTCGTCATGCTCGTGGTGCTCTTCGTCGAGGTCGACGATGTCGACCTCTCCGCAGTGGTTCCGCCGCTCACGTGGAGCACGGGCTTCTACCTCCTCGCCGCGGCGGTGCTCACCTTCGCGAGCATCGGGGTGTCGGCCGCTCGCTGGCACCAGGTCCTCACCGCCCTCGGCGTGCACTCGCGCTGGCGCCACCTGTTCTCGCACTACCTCGCCGGGCAGTTCGTCTCGAACGTCCTGCCCACCACGATCGGGGGCGACGTCCTGCGCGTCTCGCGGCTGTCGCGGGAGACGGGCAGCGGCCCCACCACGTTCGCCTCGGTGGTGCTCGAACGGCTGAGCGGGTGGATCGTCCTGCCGATCATCACGTTCACCGGGCTGCTCCTGAACCCGGGTCTGCGCGAGCTCGGGCGCGCCTCGACCATCGCTGCCACGGTGGGCCTCGTCACCCTCGTCGCGCTCGTGGGGGTCCTCGCGCTGGTCGGCGACCGGCGGGTGCTCGGACGCTTCGCCTCCTCGGAGGGGTGGCAGCGCTTCGCCGGAGCGGTCCACCTGGGCGTCGCCCGCTTCCGCGAGCACCCTGCGTCGGCCTTCGGGGTGCTCAGCGTGGGCGTCGGCTACCAGTTGGTCCTGGTCACCGCGGCGCTGTGCGCCGCTCGGGCGCTGCACATCTCAGGGGTCGGCCCCACCGCGCTGCTGGTGTTCATGCCGGCGGTGTTGATCCTGCAGGTCCTGCCCCTCGGCATCTCCGGGCTCGGCATCCGCGAAGCTGCGTTCGTGCTGTTCCTGACCCCCCTCGGAGTGCCGCCCGAGCAGGCCATCGCACTCGGCCTCCTCCTCTACCTGTTGAACCTGGTCACGTCGCTCCCGGGCGCCGGGGTGTTCGCGGTCGGGGGACGACGGACCACCCCCCACGACGAACCCCAGGCCCCCGCGGTCGCATGAGCGCCGACCACCACCTCGATCGGGCCGCTGCACGACGCACCCCGCTGGAAGCCGCCGGCCACGGGATCGCGACGTCGCGGCTGCGCTGGTGGAAGGAGGTGCTGTACATCGCGGCCTTCTACGCGGTGTACACGTGGATCCGCAACCAGTTCGGCTCGGCCTCGGTCGAGAGCCGCGTCGCCTACGACCACGCCCTGCTCGTCATCGACTTCGAGCGCTCGCTCGGCCTGTTCCACGAGGAGTCGTTGCAGGGGTTCTTCCTCGACTGGACCTGGTTCATCCAGTTCTGGAACGTCTTCTACGGCACGTTCCACTTCGTGGTCACCATCGGCGTGCTGCTGTGGCTGTTCTTCCGCTGGAGCTCGCAGTACGCCGTGTGGCGCAACACCCTTGCGTTCACCACGGGCCTCGCCCTGCTCGGGTTCAGCCTGTTCCCGCTGATGCCACCCCGCCTGCTCTGCCACTGCGAGTTCGGCGCAGGCGACGGCGACCCGTACTTCACCGACGACTACGGCTTCGTCGACACCCTCGCCGACTACGGCGGCCTGTGGTCGTTCAACGAGGGGACGATGGCCAAGGTCTCCAACCAGTACGCGGCCATGCCGTCGCTCCACTTCGCGTGGTCGTTGTGGTGCGCGCTGGCGATCTGGGGCCGCACCCGCAAGCGCTGGGCCCGGGTCCTCGCGGCGATCTACCCCACGGCCACGTTGTTCGCCATCGTCGTGACCGCCAACCACTTCTGGCTCGACGCGGTCGGCGGGGCGCTCGTCCTCGGCGTCGGGTGGTTCCTCGGGTCGCGCCTCGATCGCTGGAACGATCGACGGCTCGGTGCCACCACCGTCGTCGACGAGGTCAGCGCATGCACCTGAGCCCCTGACCTGGGCGCGTGGTCCACGCACCGAGGCGGGAGTAGCGTGGTCCGGCGAGCCGCTCGGGCCACGGCCTCGCCTCTCGGCTCGGCCTCTCAGGCCCACTGACGGAAGGACCCGGAGGACATGCTCCTCGACGGCATCGACAGCCCTGACGACCTGCGAGCGCTCGACGACGAGCAGCTCGAACAGCTCGCCGGCGAGATCCGACAGTTCGTCGTCGACGCGGTGAACAAGTGCGGCAGCGGCCACCTCGGGTCGAACCTCGGAGCGGTCGAGCTCACACTCGCGCTCCACCGCGTGTTCCACTCGCCCGACGACATCATCTTGTGGGACACCGGGCACCAGGCGTACGTCCACAAGATCGTCACCGGGCGTCGCGACGACTTCACCCGCCTGCGCCAGGCCGGTGGGCTGTCGGGGTATCCCAGTCGGGCCGAGTCGCCCCACGACTGGATCGAGAACAGCCACGCGTCGACGGTGCTGTCCTACGCCCACGGCCTCGCCACCGCGCAGCAGGCCGAGGGGGGCGATGGGCGCACCGTCGTGGCGGTGATCGGTGACGGGTCGATGACCGG
>CAZBTQ010000026.1:0-25235 GCA_964494405.1 uncultured Iamiaceae bacterium | reverse complement strand
AGCAGCCGTCGGCGTGCAACGCCCGGAACTCGTCCACCTTCGTCATGTGACCTCCACTCCGAGAGGGTCCGAACGCCAGGCCCCAGGCGGCACAGTACGACCGCGCGGGTGCGGCGTCAGGCGGCGACGACCACGTCGTTGCTTCGTCGCGCCACGGCGCTGGCACGCACCGGTGACCGCCACGCCGACCGCATGCCGGTGCCGAGCACGACCAGGTGCACGGCGACGAACGCGACGTTGTTCAACGTCCCGGGCGAGCGGTCGGCGGCCAAGCCGACCGCCGCGGCCGCCACCAGCACCACGACGGCCAGCACGCTCGGCCACACCGCCCGCAGCTGGACACCGCCACTGCCGCGCTTGGGTGTCACGACGAAGCGGCCCGGGCGTCCACGCAGGACCGGAATCGTCGCGTCGACGTGGATCCACCACGACGCGAACTGCAGCGCGAACGCCCGCCACGTGTACGCGCCAGCGCCCGCCATCGCCACCATCAGCAGCGCCAGCCCGAAGTATGGCGCGAAGTGGGTGAAGAACTGGTCGGCGTCGGCCCCGGCCACCGGCTGCGCACCGGTCAGGATGCGAACCACCGGCAGGCACATGTAGAGCAGCACGGTCCAACCGGTGAGGAAGTACGAGGCCGACAAGAGGTACTGCAGGCGAGTCCGCCACGGCAGGCGGGCTCGCAGGGCCGCGGGGATCGCCGACAGGCAACCGCGCGCCCATCAGCGGGGCGTCGTGGAGCACCTGCGCGACGTCACCGCCTTCCCCGTGGAACGCCACGCTGCCCACACCTTCGACCGCGACCGCGGCGCCGAACCAGACGAACGACCTGCTCCACCGGCCGCGCATCGCGCACCACGCGACGAGCAGGCCCGCGAGCACGTAGGCGACCGCGGTCGCGGTGGCGACCGGCTGACCGAGAAGCCCCGACCCCCACTCCTCGCAATCGGCAGTGGTCACGCCCTGCAACGTCCCACGCCTGGCACGATCCGAGACTACGCACTCCCGTCCTGGGCCGGGGCTGCAGGGTTCAGCCGCCTTCCGAACGCGGTAGGAGGACGGGCCGTGACGAACGTGGAATCGGGCCCCGAGCCGCCGTCGCCCACGGGCGAGGTGCCGTGGGCGCTCAGCGATCTCGACCCCGGCGCCCGCCGAGGCGCCGACCGGGTCGTGCGCGTGGTGTTCCTCGCCGTCATCGCCATGGCCATCGCAGCGGCGGCGATCGGGCTCACCGGACCGGTCCGCTCCACGGCCACGGCCACCGGGGGCGGGTTCACGGCGACGGTCAGCTACGACCGCATCACGCGCCCCGGCCTCGCGGTGTCGTGGCGGCTGACGATCGCCTCCACCGACGGTTCGCCGCTGCCCGGGCTGGAGGTCACCGTGCCGAACGACTACTTCGACCTCTTCGACGAGAACGGCCTCTCCCCCGTCCCCGACGGCGAGCGGGCATCCGGCGCCGACCACACCGTGTGGGAGTTCGATCCCCAGGAGTCCTCGGCGTTGACGATCGTGTTCGATGCCCGGATGCAGCCTGGGTGGCACGGGCCTGAGGACGGCGACACCGAGGTCCTCATCGACGAGACCACCCTCCTCGAGGTCGCGCACCGAACCTGGGTGCTGCCCTGATGGAGATCGTCGTCCGCTCGACCCTCGTCTTCTGGCTCCTCTGGCTCATCACGAGGGGGTCTGGCAAGCGGGAGCTCGCCCAGCTCTCGGCGTTCGACCTGGTGCTGGTCGTCGTCCTGGGCGACATCGTGCAGCAGGCGGTGACCCAGGAGGACTACTCGGTCGTCGGGGCGCTGCTGGCCACGGCGACCATCTCGGCCTGGGTGGTGGTGCTGTCGATCGTGCAGCACCGCCTGCCAGCGAGTCGGCGGGTGCTGACCGGCCAGCCGGTGGTGCTGGTGTGGCACGGCGACATCCAGGAGGAGGCGTTGCGCCGGGAGCGCGTCAGCCACAGCGACCTCCGGGAGGCCGCGCGCAGCCAGGGGATCGCCGACCTGGAGTCCATCGACGCGGCGGTCCTCGAAGCCGACGGCGCGATCGCGTTCGTCCGCCGCTCCACCGACGATGACGACGAGGCCTCCGACTCGGCGACGGGGCCCGCCAACCCCTCAGCCAGCTGAGCGTGAGCGTCTGAGAGGCCGAGCGGATAGGCGAGGCCGTGGCCCGAGCGGCCCGCCGCCGAAGGCGGCAAGAGCGGGAAGAGAGGGAGTGCATGCGAGCCTTTCCGCGCATGCCCGTAGGGTTCGGCCATGCAACTCGGAGCCGTCCTTCCCCAGACCGAGATCGGCGACGATCCCGCCGACCTGCGCCGATACGTCGAAGGTGTCGCGCGAATCGGCTTCGCCCACCTCGCCGCGTACGACCACGTGCTCGGGGCCGACCCCGCCGTGCACACGGGTTGGCGTGGGCCCTACGACATCGACACGACGTTCCACGAGCCGTTCGTGACGTTCGGGTTCGTCGCCGCGCTGTGCGACCTGGAGCTGGTCACCAGCATCGTGATCCTCCCCCAGCGACAGACGGCGCTCGTCGCCAAGCAGGCCGCCGAGATCGACCTCCTCAGCGGTGGGCGGTTCCGCCTCGGCGTCGGCGTGGGCTGGAACCACGTGGAGTACGAAGCCCTCGGTGAAGACTTCACCACCCGTGGCCGGCGCGAGGAGGAGCAGATCGAGCTGCTCCGCCGGCTGTGGACCGAGCGCAGCGTCACGTTCGAGGGCGAGTTCGATCGGATCGTCGGGGCGGGACTGTCGCCGATGCCGGTCCAGCGGCCCATCCCGATCTGGGTCGGCGGCAGCAGCGACGCCGCGTACCGCCGCATCGGTCGGCTCGCCGACGGGTGGTTCCCCCAGGTGCCACCGGGCGACCGCCTCGACGCCGCCCGCGCGGTCGTGGCCGCCGCGGCCACCGAGGCCGGGCGCGACCCCGCGACCATCGGCATGGAGGGGCGGGCCTCCTGGCAAGCAGACGGAGGCCTCGAGCGGGCGCTCGACCACATCGGGCGCTGGGAGTCCGCCGGCGCGACCCACCTCTCGCTCAACACCATGGGCGCCGGTTTCGGATCGGTCGACGAGCACCTCGATGCCCTGAGCACCGTCGCCGCCGAGGTCATCTGATGGATGCCACCCCGGAGGCCGGCTGGACCGCTCTCGGCCAGGGCCGATGGGCGCCCACCCGTGACGGCCGTCGGCTGCACCACGTCGTCCTGGGCGAAGGACGGCCCACCGTGGTGTTCGAGTCGGGGATGGGCGGGTCGCGCAACGCGTGGGGCGCAGTCGCTCCGGGTGTCGCGCGTCGCACCCGGGCCGTGGTCTACGACCGTGCCGGGCTCGGCCGCAGCCCCAGGGATCCACAGGAGCGGACCCTCCAGCGCGCCGTCGACGACCTCGCCGACCTGTTGGGACACCTCGGCGACGGGCCGTTCGTCCTGGTCGGCCACAGCTACGGCGGGCCGATCGTCCGCGCCCTCGCCCACGAGCATCCCGACCTGGTGGCCGCCCTCGTGCTCGTCGACCAATCCGACGAAGGGTGCGCGATCTACTTCGACGAGTCGACGATGCGCCAGCAGCGCATCATGTCCGCGTCGCTGCCGTGGCTGGCCAGGTTGCGGCTGCTGCGCGTGATCACGGCCCGCACGGCCCGCCGGCTGCCGACCGGTGTGCGGGCCGAGATGGTCGAAGAGGACGCGTCGGTCGCCACCGCGCAGGCGTCGCTCCGCGAGCTCGAGCACTTCGGCGTCGACCTCACCAGCCTGCGCGACGCGCCGCTCACGATCCCCGACGTGCCGGTCACCCTCATCTCTGGCACCGCCACGAGCAGGTTCGGGGGACGCGTCCGCGAGGCGCTCGTCGCTTCCCACCGGACTCGGGCTGCATCGCTGCCTCAGGGCCGCCACGTCGAGGCCCGGCGGTCCGGTCACATGGTGATGTTGAGCGAACCGCAGGTCGTGGTCGCCGAGATCGAGCACACCCTCGACGAGCTCCGCTGAGCGGCAGCTAGAGGAAGCGGCCGTTCCAGACCATCGAGGCACCCACCGCTGCGAACAGGGCGACCAGCCCCGCCGCGACGAACACGTCGTCGATCTCCTGCTCCTCGGTCTCGGTGCCGATGCGGGTCTCGATGTCGTCGAGCACCGACGCGAGCTGCTCGGCCGACCCAGCGGTGAAGGCCTGGCCACCGGTCGCCTCGGCGACCGCGGCCATCGACTCGACGTCAGCGGGCACGCGGACTCGTTCGCCGCCGACCACCACCGTGCCGTCTCGCGTCCCGTAGGCGATCGTCGTGACGGGGATGCCCGCCTCGACCGCGGCGTCGGTACCGCTGTCGAGCGGCTGCCCCATGGTCGACTCGCCGTCGGACAACAGGACGATCGTGGCCGGAACGCCCCCGTCCTCGTCCGCGGGATCGGCGTCGGTCGAGTCGTCTGCCTCGGTCGTGGCCTCCGTCTCGGTCTCGGCCAAGTGCGCCTCGACCGTGTCCACCGCGAGGGCGAGCGCGTCGCCGGCGGCAGTGCCCTCACCGAGCTGCAACGAGCTGATGGCCGCGTCGATCGTCGCGTGGTCGTCGGTGGGTGTGGCGAGGAGTCGTGCGGTCCCGTCGAAGGACACCAACCCCACGTCGAACGTGTCGGGCAGCGCGTCGACGAACGCTGCCGCCGCGACCTGTGCCGCCTCGATCCGGTTGGGGTTGACGTCGTCGGCGGCCATCGAGATCGACGTGTCCATGACGAGGACGACGGTCGCCTCGTCCTTGGGCACCTGGTGATCGCGGACCGGACCTGCCAGCCCGAGCACCAGTGCTCCCAGCCCGAGCAGGGCGAGCCCAGCAGGGACGTGACGTCGCCACCCCGGTCGTGACGGCGCGACCGACTCCAGCAGATCGATGTTGGTGAACCGAACGGCGTGGTGGCGGCGGCGGCGCTGCAACACGACGTAGCCAGCGGCGAGCGCGGCGACCGGCAACAGGAACAGCAGCCAGGCGGGTGACAGGAAGCTCATCGGTACCTCCGACGGGTCGACACGAAGCGGGCCACCTCGGGCAACCAGTCGCGATCGGTGGACAGGACGACGTGATCGGCCCCGGCGGCGCGCACCGCGTGGCGGCGCATCTCACGTCGGGCGACGGCGGCCGCGGCGAAGCGCTCGCGAACCCGGTCGGTCGCGGTCTGGACCTCGACCCGGCGTCCCGTCTCGGGGTCGACCAGGGTGAGGAGCCCCACGGCGGGCAGCTCGTCCTCGCGGGGGTCACGCAGCTCGACGACGACGACGTCGTGGCGCGCCGACGCGACGCGCAGCTCGGCCTCCCAGTCGCTGTCGTCGAGGAGGTCGGACACGAGTACGAGCACGCCACGGCGCCGCGTGACGAGGCGAACCCGTCGGATCGCCGCAGCGAGATCGCCCGCACCGGCCACGTCGCGCGGGCGACGCTCCAGGCGGCTGAGCAGGGCCATGACGGCGTCTCGGCCTGCACGTGGGGGGACGACCTGGCAGTCGGCGCCGTCGAAGACGACCGCACCCACCCGATTGCCCCCGCGGGCGGCGAGGAGGCCGAACGCGGCGGCCGACGAGAGTGCGAGGTCGCGCTTCTCGCAGTCGGCGGTGCCGAAGTCGAGGCTCGCCGAACCGTCGACGACGAGCCAGGTCTCGAGCTCGCGGTCGGCGATGGTGTCGCGCACGTACGTCTCGCCGCTGCGGGCCGTGAGGTTCCAGTCGATGCGACGGGCATCGTCGCCCGGTTGGTAGGTGCGGGCGTCGCCCGCCTCGCTCCCCGCGCCGCGGACGAGGCCCTGGTGATCGCCGGTCAGCAGGCCGTCGAGCATGCGCGTGACGCGCATCTCGAGGTGGCGCAGGGCGTCGGCCCGACTCGCCACGGCGGCGGCCCCCGGGGCGGTGCGCTGGTTCACGAGGCCGCGGCAGCAGGCGAGGCAGGGATCTCCACCACGGGACCGTCCTGGCCCGGGCTGACCCGAGGCGCCAGCACGGTGCGAGCGATGCGATCGACCACGATCTCGGCGTCGACGCCGTCGGCGAGCGCCTCGTAGCTGAGGATCACACGGTGGCGGAGCACGTCGCGGGCGACGTCGTAGACGTCTTGGGGCAAGACGTAGGTGCGGCCGCGCATCAGCGCGAGGGCACGGCCCGAGGCGACGAGGCCAAGCGTGGCTCGGGGGCTCGCGCCGTGCGCGATGTGGGTCTCGATGTCGGCGAGGCCGTGGGCCGCCGGCTCGCGCGTCGCCATGACGAGGCGAACCGCGTAGTCGAGGACCGCGTCGTGCAGGAAGACCGAGTCGGCCTCCTCCTGGAGGGCTCGCCACGAGTCAGGGTCGAGCATGCGGCGTGCGACCGGACGGTCGACGCTCATCCGCCGGACGATCTGGGCCTCCTCCTGCGCGCTCGGATGGTCGACCAGCACCTTGAGCAGGAAGCGGTCGCGCTGCGCCTCGGGCAGCGGGTACACGCCCTCGCTCTCGATGGGGTTCTGGGTCGCGAGCACGAGGAAGGGATCGGGCACGGGGTGGGTCGTGCCGCCGATCGACACGTGGCGCTCGGCCATCACCTCGAGCAGCGCCGACTGCACCTTCGCCGGTGCGCGGTTGATCTCGTCGGCCAGCAGCACGTTGGTGAACACCGGGCCGAGCTCGGTCGTGAACTCCTCGCTCGACGGGCGGTAGACCCTGGTCCCCACCAGGTCAGCGGGCACCAGGTCGGGTGTGAACTGCACCCGGTGGAACTCGCCGCCGAGGATGGTGGCGATCGTCTCGGCCGCGAGGGTCTTCGCCAGGCCAGGCGCGCCTTCGAGCAGGCAGTGGCCGCGGGCGAGCCAGCACACGAAGAGCCGCTCGATCATCGCGTCCTGGCCGACGAGCACCCGCTTGGCCTCGAAGAGCGCCTCTTCGAGGACCGTCGCCGAGGGCCGATCGGTGCGTGAGGTCTGTGAGGTGAGGTCGTCCATGGGGGTGGAGTGTCGCGGCAACACCCGCGGGAAGGTGCAGAACCAGGTGAGAACTCCCCGTGAACCGCCCCGGTTGGGCGCGGCTCATCCCGTCCGCCGGGCACAACCGCGCCCGACCCTCACACCCGCGGTGTCAGCCGGGGCGGGGCTGCCACTGCACGACGACGCCATCGGCCACCAGGCGGGCGACGTGGTCGGCG
Source organism: uncultured Iamiaceae bacterium (assembly GCA_964494405.1). GTDB lineage: Bacteria > Actinomycetota > Acidimicrobiia > Acidimicrobiales > SKKL01 > Actinomarinicola. The sequence continues at coordinate 18,078 of CAZBTQ010000026.1, read as the reverse complement.
GCGAGGCCGGCGGAGGTGAGGATCTCGACGGAGTGCTCGCCGAGGCGCGGCGCGGCGTTCGTCGGCTCCGGCTGGGTCCGGTCGAAGACGGCGAACCGCCCTGCGGTCCAACGGCCCGGACGTGGGTCGGGCCGCACGATCTGGTGCTCGATGGCGACGGGGTCCTCCAACAGCTCGGCCGGCTCGCGCACCGGCACCGCACGCAGGCCCGCGGCCAGGAGCCCGATGACCGCCTCGTCGCGCGTGCGCGACGACATCCAGCCCGCGATCCTCTCAACGGAGGCGACATCCAGACCGTCGAGGACGACGTCGGCGGGATCGGTGTCGCCGGCGAGGAGCCGGATCCACCCGTCGGACACCGGGTACAGGCGGTCGAGCGGCGAGGGACCCCGGTGGTCGCGGCCGCCGACCGGTGGCTCGGGCCGACCGGCGTATCGCACGAGCGCCTCGGACTGCACGAACGCCGACACCGCGGCCAGCGACGTGGTGATCGCCTGTCCGCGGCCGGTTCGTCGTGCCGACAGGACCGCGGTGGCAGCACCGAGCGCCGCCGTCGCGGCGGTGGTGACGTCGTTGACCGGCACGCTGAAGAACACCGGCCGCTCGTCGCCGCCCTGCGAGGACATCATCCCGCTCATCGCCTGGAGCACGGGATCGAAGCCCGCGTCGCTGCCGAGCGGGCCACGTGTGCCGAAGCCGGTGTTCGACAGGCTGACGATCGCCGGGTTCAGCGGGTCGAGGTCCTCGCGTTCGAGGCCCAGGCGGGCCAGCACGCCCGGCCGGTAGTTGTCGATCACCACGTCGGCGTCGCGGACGAGCTCGAGCAGCGCGTCACGGCCGTCGGGGTTCCGCAGGTCGATGGCCAGGCTGCGTTGGCCCTTGTTGTAGGCGGAGAAGCCGGGGCCCCTGAAGCTGTCGCCGGTGGGCGGTTCGACCTTGATGACCTCGGCACCGAGCTCCGCCAGCAGCGAGCCGGCGTAGGGCCCGGCGATGACCGCACCGAGGTCGAGGACCCGCACGCCGGCGAGCGGCCCGATCCCCTCCCCTTCGCCGTCCACGCCGTCCGGTGAGCCCACGCCGAGGTCGTCCCCCGGCAACACCCACGGGTCCGTGAGCCAGCCCCGCTCGTCGACCACCGCTGGGTCGGGGGCCGGTCCGTGCACCCGCGCCGGCGTGTCGTGCAGCTCGAGCGGCTGGCCGGGCATCACCACCGGCCCGCGCACCGGGTCGTCGACCTCGACCCGCATGCCGATCGCCTCGATCTGGGGGTGGTCGAGCCAGTCGCCACGATCGAGCACCGGCCCGGCGGGACACCCTGCATCGTGCAGCCGCTCCAACCACTCGGCGCGCGTCGCGGTGGCGAACGCCGACGCGACCCGGTCGGTGACCCAGCCGAGGTTGTCGGCCTCGATGATGGCCGCCCGCCCGCGGCCGCCGAGGCGCGGGTCGTCGTACAGGTCGTCGATCCCGAGCACCTCGAAGGCGATCTCGGAGAAGCGCGGCGTGAGTGCGGCGAGGAAGAGCCACGCGCCGTCGCTGCACCGATAGGTCCGGTAGAAGGGCACCCGCCCGCCTCCGTCTCCCCCCTTGGTGGACGCAGGCGGTGCGCTGGTGTCGATCTCGAGCCCTGCCGCGAACGCCACCATCGCACCATGAGCGCCGGCGACGGTGACGGTCTGGCCGCGACCCGAGCGTTCCCGCTCGACGAGCGCCGCGACCGCTGCGGCCGCCGCCCACACACCGTGCACCACCGGGAGCACCGGCACGATCGAATCGACCGGACCCGGCTCGTCGGAGTGCTGTCGCAGCGCGACGCCGAGGAGGGCGGACGCCAGGGCATCGGACTCGACGTCGGCCGGCCACCCGACTCCGGGGAGGTAGGGAGGTACCTGGAGGTGGACCGCAAGGTCCGGGAGCGTGACGTCGGCTGGGAGCGGTCCGTGGCTGATCACCACGTCGACGTGCTCGGCCGGCCCACGTCGGCCCAGCCCGACCGTGTCGAGCGTGCCGACGCGCTTGCCGCGCTGCCACACCGCCGCCCCCGGCGACGCGTCGTCGCGGGCCCCACCGTCGAGTGGCGGGACCACGACCACGTCGGCACCCAGGTCGCCGAGCACCATCGCCGCCAGCGGCCCCGCCGTTCCGGTGCTGGCGTCGACGACCCGCAGCCCGTGCAACGGACCCTGGGTTCCCACACGTGCCGCGACCTCGTCCACCTGCGATCCCCCCGTTGAGCCGTCCCCGAGGGTGATCTTGGCAGAGGTGCCGCTCGCTGTGCCCGACGAGGTCTAGACGGCAGCGTCGATGAGGACGGCGACCGCCGAGCCGACCGAGACCGCCAGCACGGCCGGACGCAGCCAGCCCTGTTCGAGCAGGCCGTGCATCCGCCGACCGAGCACGGTGCCGAGCAGCACGACGGGTGCGAGCGCTGCGCCCACGACCACCGCCTCCAGCTCGATCGAACCGGACAGCCCAAGGGTCGTGAGCGAGATGATGGTTCCGGCGACGAAGCTGGCCGCGAGCGTGGAACGCATCGCAGGCCCGCGGTGGCGTTGGTAGAGCAGCGCGACGGGGGGTCCGCCGATGCCGGCCGTGGTGCCGGTGATCCCCGACACGACGCCCGCGGTGACCTGGGTCGCCGGGGCGACCGGGATGGCCGGCGCGGCGATGCTGGCAGCGACCAGGACCAACACGAACACCGCGACGGCGATGCGCAGGCTGGACGTCGACGCGACCGCGACGAACCAGGCGCCGATGACCGAACCGGGGACCCGCCCGCCGATCAGCCAGCCGAGCCCCTCGCGATCGAGGTCGGCGTGTTCGTGGCGCAGCATCGCGATCGAGATCGGGATGCCGAGGATGATCGCCGCGACCGGCAGCAGCTCGGGTGCGACGAGGGCGAAGATCGGCACCGACAACAGGTTGATCCCGAACCCGATCGCGCCCTGGATGGCAGCCCCCACGAGCACGGTGGCCGCGATCAGGACGAAGGCACCGATGCCCATCTCCATCAATCCACGGACCCACCCCGCATGATGCGGATCGCCTCCGCGTGCTGGACCGCCTTGATGCGTCCGATCGTCTCGGGCGACTTGTCGACGTAGCGCCGAGCCACCTCGAGCGCGCGCGGCAGCAGCTCCTCGGCGGGAACGGCCTCGTCGACGAGACCGGCCTCGACAGCTCGCGGTCCGCCGTGGCGCTCGCCCGACAGCAGCGCCCGCAAGACGACGTTGGTCGGGTACTTCGCTCGCAGCAGGGCGTCGAGCTGGACCGACAGCGCCATGCCGAGGTCGACCTCCGGAAGGCAGAAGAAGCCACGGTCCTCGCGCTGGATGCGCAGGTCCGATGCCGCCGCGACCATGACGCCGGCACCGAACGCGTGGCCGTTGATGGCCGACACGACGACACCCGGGTACTCGAGGAGGTCGGCGAGCACGCCGTAGATGTCGACGAACGCCGCGGCAACCGCATCGGGCTCCTGGGACCCGAGCCAGTCGAGGTCGAGGCCGTTGCTGAAGAACTTGCCGTCGGCGGTCAGGACGAGCGGGCCGCCCGTCTCGGCGGTGCCCTTCAACGCGTCGCGCAGCGCGGACGCGAACGGGCCGCTGAAGCGGTTCTCGTCGTCGCCCAGCGACAGCATCGTGACCCCGTCGTGGTCGGTGACCTCGAACGATCGGTCGCTCATCGTCTCCCCCTCGTGCGTGGGGCGCCCATGCGGCGCGTCGCACGATCATGGCAGTCGGTGCGCCACCGCCAGGCCGCCGTACGCGTCGCACCTCCCAGAGGACACCCTCGCGAGCCCGAGCTTCAGGATCATGACGACGTGAAACAACCTGAACATTGCTGTTGTGATCGAACACCTGTTCGGCTAGCATTGGCCCATGACAGGAGTCTCGTACGCCACGGTGGTGAAGGAGCTTGCCGAGGACGTCGACGCGTTGGCCCGCGCCGACCTGCTGGAGCTGGTCGACACCGAGGCGGCCGACTGCCTGGTCGAGCTCATGGCCGTCCAGACCCGGCTCGACGCGGCGATCGCCACGCTCGCATCACGGGTCGAGCGGTCGGGTGTGTGGCGCGGCGACGGGTCCCGCTCCGCGTCGGCGTGGTTGGGCCGTCACTCGGGCCGCCACCCCGGCGAGTGCCGCACCGCGATGCGGCGAGGCCTGCTCCTCGCGGCGTTGGGCCAGGTTGCCGCGGCGTTCGAGGCTGGGCGGATCGGCGCGTGGCACGTCGACCAGGTCGCCAAGCTCCACCGTCGGTACCCAGAGCAGGTCGCCCACGACGAGGCGCTGTTCGTCCAGTGGGCCCAGGAGCTCGACCACGACGGGTTCTCCCAGGTCATCACCTACTGGCGTCACGCGGTCGACCCCGACGGGACTGAGCGCGACGCGACCGACGGCTACCAGCGACGCCGACTCGATCTGTCCGACGGCATCGACGGGGTCGGCCTCGTCGACCTGCGGTTCGAGCCGATCGGATGGGCCACCTTCGTCGAGGCGTTGCGTCGCATCGAACACGAGCTGTGGGAAGCCGACTGGGCCGAGGTCCGCGACCGCCTGGGCGGCGCTGCCCACAGCACCGACCTCGCACGCACCGACAGCCAACGCCGCTACGACGCGCTCATCGAGCTCGCCATCCGTGGCTCATCCGCACCCGCCGACGCCAAGCGGCCACGACCGCTCGTCACGGTGCACGTCGACCACGACACCCTGGCTGGTCGCATCTGCCAGCTGTCGACGGGCGCCGTGCTCACCCCCGGACAGGTGCTGCCGCTGCTGTGCGAGTGCGACATCGAACGGGCCGTGTTCGGGCCGGGCGGCCGGGTCATCGAGCTCGGCCGACGCAGCCGCTTCTTCGTCGGCGGCACCCGCCGCGCCGTCGAGATCGTGGAGGCGACCTGCGTCCATCCCGGTTGCCGCGTGCCCTCCGAGCACTGCCAGATCGACCACGACCAACCCTGGGAGGAAGGCGGACGCACCGACCCCGACAACGGCCAACCCCTGTGCACACCCCACCACCGCCACAAGACCGAGCGACAACGGAGATCCCGTCGTAGACGCCGCGACGATGAACCCGGGTGAGTCGTGACCAAGTCCTCGTAATGTGCACACGGTCGCCAAGGGGGCAGCGTGAACGACATCGAGGTGAAGAGGCCGCACGAGGAGCCGGAGCGACCGAGTGAGCGCTGACGTCGACCGCCGACCGCCAGCGCCGCCGTACGCGAACGAGGGGCCACACGCGCTGTGGCACGTCAGCGAGGACCCGTCGATCGAGCGCTTCGAGCCGCACGTCCCCGCTACCAACCCGACGGCGCCGCCCGCGGTGTGGGCGATCGACACCCGCCACCTGCCGACGTTCTGGTTCCCGCGCGACTGCCCACGCGGGTGCACGTGGCTGTCCGGACGCGAGTCCGACCAGGACAGGGAGCGGTTCTTCGGCGACACCGACGCCACCCGGATCCACGTGATCGAGTCGTCATGGGCCCGAGCGATGTCCACCACGACCCTGTCGCTCTACCGCCTGCCCGAGACCTCGTTCGAGCGCCACGACGTCGGCGGCTACTGGGTGAGCGTCGAGGCGGTCACGCCGACGGAGCGCTTCGAGGTCGACGACCTGGTCGGCCTCCACGCCGAAGCCGAGATCGACCTGCGCGTCACACCGTCGATATGGCCCTGGTGGTCGGCGGTCGCGGCATCGACGCTCGACTTCAGCGGATCGCGGATGCGCAACGCGTCGGACCATCCGCTGCGGATGGTCTGATCCGGGTCAGGTCGAGCGGTGGGCGGCGGGCACCGGGATCACCAGGGGCGTTCCCGACAGCGGGTCGGGGATGACCTGGGCCTCGAGCTCGAAGACGGCCCTCACGATGTCGGGGGTGATGACCTGCACGGGGGAGCCTTCGGCGACGATCGCGCCGTCGCGCATGGCGATGATGTGGTGCGCGTAGCGACACGCCAGGTTGAGGTCGTGGAGCACGGCCACGATTGTGCGCCCCTCGTCGCGGTTGAGCGCCGCGAGCAGGTCGAGCACCTCGATCTGGTGCGCGAGGTCGAGGTAGGTGGTCGGCTCGTCGAGCAGCATCAGCGGGGTGCCCTGGGCCAGCGCCATCGCGATCCACACCCGCTGCTTCTGGCCGCCCGAGAGCTCGTCGACCGATCGGTCGGCGAGGTCGGCGGTGGCGGTCGCAGCCAGCGCCTCCTGCACGGCCTGCTCGTCCTCGACCGAGAACTGGCGGAACCACTTCTGGTGGGGGTGACGTCCGCGGGCGACGAGATCGCCGACGGTGATGCCCTCGGGGGCGATCGGCTGCTGGGGCAAGATGCCGAGGCGCCGCGCCACCTCCTTGGTCGCCAGGCGTTGGATGTCGACGCCGTCGAGCATCGCCGCGCCGCCGCTCGGCTTCAGCAGGCGAGCGAGGCCGCGCAGCAGCGTCGACTTGCCGCAGGCGTTGGCTCCCACGATCACGGTGATCTGGCCGTCGGGGATCGTCACCGACAGACCGTCGACCACCAGGCGGTCGTCGTACGCGAGCGAGATGTTGTCGGCCGACAGCGAGTGCGGCGCCGCGCCGAGCTCGGCATCGTCGACCGGCGGTGCGGCCTCGGGGTGGAGGTGGGCGTCCGCGGTGGGATCGTGCTGGGTCGTCGTCATCAGCCTCTTCCGATCGAGTTGGCGCGGGCGAGCAGGTAGAGGAGGTACGGCGCACCGATCACCGCCGTCACGACTCCCACCGGGAGCTCCGTGGGCGCGAACACCCGGCGGGCGACCAGGTCCGACGCCAGCAGCAGCAGCGCCCCGAACACGCCGGCAGGCACCAGGGCGAGCGAGCGCGACCCGACGAGTTGGCGGGCGATCTGGGGCGACACGAGCGCGACGAACGCGATCGGTCCAGCGGCCGCGGTGCCGATCGCAGCCAGGGCGACACCGGTGAGCAGCAGGGCGGCACGCACCGGCTCGACCCGTGAGCCGAGTCCCTTCGCGGTGTCGTCACCGAGCTCGAGCATGCGCAGGTGCCGGGCGAGGGAGATCGTGAGCGGGCCGAGGACGACCATCGCGACGACCATCGGTCGGACGGTGTCCCAGGTGCGGCCGTTGAGGCTGCCCGTGAGCCACACCATCGCCGCCTGCGCCTGGAAGATCTCGGCCCGGATGAGCAGGTACTGGGTGATCGACCCGAGCATCGCCGTGATGCCGATGCCGATGAGCACGAGCCGGTAGCCGGTGACGCCCTTCTTGTAGGCCAGCAGGTACACGGCGAGCGAGGTGACGACCGAACCCGCCAGGGCACCGAAGGTGACCATGAGCCCGGTGCCCGCCATCACGACGATGACGAACACCGCGGCGGTGGCGGCACCTGCGTTGACGCCGATGATGTCGGGGCTGGCGAGGGGGTTGTTGGCGAGGCGCTGGAAGATCGCACCCGAGAGGCCGAAGCCCGCCCCCACCAACAGGGCGGTGAGCGCACGGGGCAGCCGCAGCGTGCGGACGATGAACTCGCTGTCCTCGGTGCCGCCGCCGAACAAGGTGGCGATCACGTCGGAGAACGGGATGCTGAAGTCGCCCACCGAGATCGACACCACGAAGATGACCGCGGTGAGGGCGAGCATCACCAGGGTCACCGTGATCGCACGGAGGTCGAGTCGGCTCGACACCCCCAGGCCGGGCACGCGCACGACCACGATGCCGCCGTGCCTGCGGCTGATCGCACCGTGTGGGATCGCGGTGGCCTCGGCCATCAGAGCTCGGCCAGCTTCCGGCGCCGGACCAGCATGATGAAGAAGGGCGCACCGACGAAGGCGGTGATGATGCCGACCTGGATCTCACCAGGTCGGGCGATGACGCGGCCGACCACGTCGGAGGTGAGCAGCAGCAGCGGTGCGAGGACCAGTGACCAGGGGAGCACCCACTTGTAGTCGGGTCCGGTGATCGCCCGGGCGACGTGGGGGATGGTGAGCCCGACGAAGCCGATCGGACCGGCGATCGCGGTCGCGGCGCCGGCCAGCAGGATCACGGCGAGTGCCGACGTGGCACGAGCCATCCCGACGCGCTGGCCGAGCGAACGGGCGACGTCGTCGCCCATCGCCAGCGTGTTCAACGAGCGCGCGGTGGACAGGGCGAGCACCGTGCCGACCAGGATGAACGGCACGACTTGAGCCACGACCTCCATGTCGCGCCCGACGAGCGACCCGACCGCCCAGAAGCGGAACTGGTCGAGCGTCGCGATGTCGAGCAGCAGGATGGCCGAGGTGAACGAGCTGAACAACGCCGACAACGCCGCGCCCGCGAGCGCCAGCTTCACCGGCGTCGCACCGGCCCGTCCGAGCGATCCGAGCAGGTACACGACCACGCTTGCGACGCCCGCGCCGACGAACGCGAACCAGATGTAGCCGGTGAAGCTCGTGATCCCGAAGGAGTTGATGGCGATGACGACTGCGAGGGCCGCGCCAGCGTCGACGCCGAGGATGCCGGGATCGGCGAGGGGGTTGCGGGTGACGCCCTGCATGACCGCGCCGGCGAGGCCGAGCGCGATGCCGACGAGCAGGCCCACCATCGTGCGGGGCAGCCGGAGGTCGCGGACGATCAGGTGGTTGTCGATCGTTCCGTCGAAGTGGAAGATCGCGTCCCACACCGCGGACAGCGGCATCGGCTTGGAGCCGACGGCGAGCGAGACGAAGCAGACGACCACCAGGAGGACGACGGCGACGAGCAGACCGGCGCTGCGCGTCCACCCGCCCGACAGCACTCCCGTGCGGCGTGATGGCTTGACGGGGGCCCATTCGGTGTCGGCGCCGGGTCCTGGTGAGGGTTCAGGAGAGCGCGTCTCGACAGCGGTCACGCCATGCCCCCGGGCTGGATGTGATGGGCCGTGACCCTCATGGTGTGACCGGTCCTCGGAGACTGTGTTAGGGATACCTATCACATCCCTGACCCGCCGAGGCAACCCAGCACCCGCCGGCGACGAGGGCCCAGACCCTCAGCTCAGGTCGCGGGCGAAGACCGCGTCGTCGTCGCGGAACGCCTTGAACTCGAGCGCGTTGCCGGCGGGATCCCGAAGGAACATCGTGTGCTGCTCGCCGCGGAGGCCCTCGAAGCGCACGTGCGGCTCGATGTCGAAGGTGCACCCCGCGGCACGGAGCCGGTCGGCGAGCTCCACCCATTCGGCCACGGAGAGCAGCAGCCCGAAGTGCGGGACGGGAACGTGGTCGCCGTCGACCTCGTTGCGCACCGCGTCGCGGTCGGTGCGGCCCGCGGGGTCGAGGTGGGCGACGAGCTGGTGGCCGTACAGGTCGAAGTCGACCCAGGTGGGCGCCGACCGCCCCTCGGGGCAGCCGATGACCCCGCCGTAGAACCCACGGGCGCTATCGAGGTCATCCACTGGCACGGCGAGGTGGAAGCGGGGGCGGGGGTCGGTCATCGGCGACGTGGTGGGCGATCTGGTCGTCTCAGCCCGCGGGGTCGGCGTAGAGGCTGGAGGACGCCTTCATCCAGCGCAGCTGCATCCGCATCGATGCCACCCGGTCACCCGATTCGAGGTCGACGGCGTCGCTGTCGAACCACACGTACTCGGTCTTGGGACTGGCGCCGGCGGCGGCGACGCGGCTGGTGACGCGGTACTCGCGGTCGGCGAGCAGCGGACCGTCGTGGTGGCGGACCTCGATCGAGCCGAAGAGGCCGACGGCGCCGCCGGTGGCTCGGGTGAGCTCGGCGGACGTGCGCCGCCACAGCAGCGCCACGGCGCGAGAGGGGCTGGCGACCGGCCCTCCCCACGGCGACAGGCCCGAGTACCAGTCGAGCGGCTCGGTGATGAGCCTCGATCCGTCGCTGCCCACCGCCGGACCGGACGCGATCGCCTCCTGGTAGGAGACGATCTCCTGTCCGGTGCGCAGGTGCGGGAACATGCGCAGCTCGGACGGGTCGGCGGGGCGGAGGTCGACCGATTCGAGGCGGGTGGGCAGGCCGTGGTCGCCGATGCTGGCCGTGCCCTCGGCGACGAGCCCACCATCGGGCGTCTCCATGCGAGCGGGGACCTGCACGGCCCCCGCCGCGAGCTGGCTCGGGTCGGGACGCCCGACCATCGCGATGACCGGTTCGCCGCTGGTCGTGGCGTTGCGGAACTGCAGCGAGAGCGACCCGGTCTCGAACCACGCCGGCCCGAACGCCTCCAGCAGCACGGGCGGGAACTGGTCCATGTGGACCGACCCCGCGACCGTGCCCCCGCGGAACCCGAGCGGCCCCGCGACGTCGTCGTTGTGGATGCTGTTGGGCGCGTCCTGGTGCGCGTTGATGGGCGTGCGGACAGGTCCCCGCAACATCCCGTCCTCGATGGTCGACATGACGCTCCCCCCTGGAGCCATGCGCGCCCCCCGCGGCCACGCCGTCTCGTGCTTGGATCGACAGGCTAACGGGGCGGGCGTGGCCAGGCTCGGCTCGTCAGCGGAAGCGACGGAGGCGCAGGCTGTTCGTCACGACGAACACGCTGGAGAACGCCATGGCGGCGCCCGCGATGAGCGGGTTGAGCATCCCGAGTGCGGCCAACGGCAGGGCCGCGACGTTGTAGGCGAACGCCCAGAACAGGTTGCCCTTGATGATGGCCAGGGTGCGACGCGACAGGCGGACCGCGTCGGCGGCGGCCCGCAGGTCGTCGCGCACCAGGGTGATGTCGCTCGCCTCGATGGCCACACCGGTGCCGGCACCCATGGCGATGCCGAGGTCGGCGGCCGCGAGCGCAGCTGCGTCGTTGACGCCGTCGCCCACCATGGCCACCACGTGGCCCTCGCCCTGGAGGCGCCGGATCTCGGCGAGCTTGTCCTCGGGGAGGACCTCGGCGACGACACGGTCGATGCCGACCGACTCGGCGACGCTACGGGCAGCGCGCTCGTTGTCGCCGGTGAGCAGCACCGGAGCGAGCCCGAGGCCGCGCAACGCGGTCACGGCCTCGGCCGAGGTCTCCTTCACGGTGTCGGCCACGACCGCGACGCCGGCCAGCGCCCCGTCCCAACCGAAGAGGATCGCGGTGCGTCCAGCCGACTCGGCCTCGTCGATCGCGACGGCGAGTGCGTCGTCGGGGTGCACGTCGTCGAGGTACACAGCGTGGTCGGCGACGAAGGCTCGCCGCCCGGCCACCACCTCCCGACCCTCCACGAGGCCCGAGACGCCGAGGCCCTGGTGGTTGGCGAACGACTCGACCGCCGGCAGGTCGCCGACCTCGGCCCGGGCCCCGTCGGCGATCGCCCGGGCGATGGGGTGCTCCGACGCGTCCTCCAGCGCTCCCAGCGTGCGGAGCGCGTCGCCACGCTCGATCCCAGACCCCACGACGACGTCCACCAACGACATGCGGCCGGTGGTGACCGTGCCGGTCTTGTCGAGCACGACGGTGTCGATCCGGCGGGTCGACTCGAGGATCTCGGGACCCTTGATGAGGATGCCGAGCTCGGCTCCCCGACCGGTTCCGACCAGCAGGGCGGTGGGCGTGGCGAGGCCGAGCGCGCACGGGCAGGCGATGATCAGCACGGCGACGGCCGCCGTGAACGCCGCGGTCGCACCCTCGCCGAGCGCCAGCCACACGATGAGCGTGAGCACCGCGAGGACGATGACGAACGGCACGAACACGGCGGAGATCCGGTCGGCGAGCCGCTGCACCGGCGCGGTGCCGGCCTGGGCGTCGGCGACGAGGCGGCCCATCCTGGCCAGCTGGGTGTCGGCGCCGACGCGCGTGGCCTCCACGACGATCCGACCGCCGGCGTTGGTGGTGGCGCCGACCACCGAGTCGCCCTCGCCGACCTCGACCGGCACGGGCTCGCCGGTCAGCATCGACTCGTCGACCGCGGAGCTGCCCTCGACCACGACGCCGTCGGTGGCGATGGTCTCGCCCGGTCGCACGACGAAGCGGTCGCCCACGGCGAGGTCGTCGATCGGCACGCGCACCTCGGCGCCGTCCCGCAGCACCGCCGCGTCCTTGGCGCCCATCTCCAACAGGGCCCGCAGTGCAGCGCCAGAGCGCCGCTTGGCCCGCAGCTCCGCGTAGCGCCCGGCCAGGATGAACGTGGTGACGGCGGTGGCGACCTCGAGGTAGATCTCGTCGGCCCCCGCGCCCTGTTCGACGGTCATCTCGAACGACATCGTCATCCCCGGCATGCCGGCGTCACCGACGAAGAGCGCCCACAGCGACCAGCCGTAGGCCGCGAGGACGCCGATCGAGATGAGCGTGTCCATCGTCGCGGCGCCGTGGCGCAGGTTCGTCCACGCCGCTCGGTGGAACGGCCACGCGCCGTAGACGACGACCGGCGATGCGAGCGTGAGCGCCAGCCACTGCCAGTTGTCGAACTGGAGCGCCGGGATCATCGACATGGCAGCGACCGGCAGGGTCAAGGCGAGCGAGATCAGCAATCGCTGGCGGATGTCGACCATCTCCGGCGTCCGCTCGTCGTCGGCGGAGGCCGGTGGGCCATTCGCCTCGGGCAGCGACGCCGTGTAGCCGGCGGACTCGACCGCAGCGACCAGGTCGTCCACCGACACGCCCGCGTCGGCCGTGACCCGCGCCTGCTCGGTGGCGAAGTTGACCGTGGCCTCGACGCCGTCGAGGCGGTTCAGCTTCTTCTGGACGCGCGTGGCACAGGCCGCACAGGTCATGCCGCCGATGTCGAGGCGGATGGCCTCAGGTGTGTCGAGATCGGTCATGGACGACCTTCCTCAGATCAGTTCGTAACCCGCTTCGTCGACGGCGGCCCGCAGGTCGGAGTCGGTGAGCGGGCCCGAGGAGTCGATGGTGACCGCGCCGGACTCGAGATCGATGGCGACGTCGCTGACGCCGTCGAGCTTGGAGAGCTCGCCGCGCACCGCGGCGACGCAGTGCTCGCACGTCATCCCCTGCACCTGCACGGTGGTGATGGCCATGGGTCCTCCTCGATCGGGGTCGCTCGTGCCGTCACCATACCCATCGGGGGTATGGGTGGCAACGTCCACGGCAGAGGAGCAGACTGGGTTCCGTGAGCGGCCCCGTGACGCGCGACGATGCCCCGATCGCCTCGGATGTCTGGCCGGCTGCTGACCCCGGGCTGGGCTCCGATGGTCCCGACGTCGAGGTGCTCCCCAGCCGCGAGGTCGATCTCGCCGGCATCCCCGTCCGGCGAGCGCTGCCGAAGCGGGCCCACCGCACGGTCGGGGCGTGGTGCTTCCTCGACCACTTCGGGCCCACCGCTCCCGGTGCGCCCATGCAGATCGGCCCGCACCCCCACACCGGGCTCCAGACCGTCACCTGGCTCGTCACCGGCGAGGTGCTGCACAGAGACAGTCTCGGCACCGAACAGCTCATCGAACCCGGCCAGCTCAACCTGATGACGGCCGGCCACGGCATCAGCCACGCCGAGGAGACCCGAACGGGCTCGGCCGCGACCCAGCTCGGAGTCCAGCTCTGGGTGGCACAACCCGAGGCGACCCGCCACGGCGACCCTGCCTTCGAGCACCACGCCGACCTCCCCGTCTCGTCGTCAGGTGGTTGGACGACGACCGTGCTGACGGGTGCCCTCGGGCGCGACCTGTCCCCCGCCCGCACCGACTCGCCGCTCGTGGGCTGCGCGCTCGCGGCGTCCGGCGATGCCCGCACCCGGCTCCCGCTCGACCCCACGTTCGAGCACGGACTGGTGGTGGTGCGCGGCTCGGTCGACATCGGCACGACGACCGCGCGCCCAGGCGCGCTCTTCTACCTGGCCCCGGGGCACGACGTGCTCGACGTCGCCACCACCGAGGCGACCGACGCCGTCCTCGTCGGCGGCGTGCCATTCCCCGAGCCGATCACGATGTTCTGGAACTTCGTCGGTCGCGATCGGGCCGAGATGGCGGCGGCACGAGAGGCCTGGGCGGCCGGCGCCGAGCGGTTCGGCTCCGTCGACTCTCCCCTGGGCCGAATCGACGCACCGCCGCTGATCTGAGGCTCTTCATTCACCCTTGACCTCAAGTGAGGTTGAGGTCATACCGTCGACTGCATGACCACCAACAGAACAGCCATCGTCACCGGCGGCTCCCGGGGGTTCGGCGCATCCGTCGCGCGCCTCCTCGTGGCCGACGGATGGCAGCTCGTCCTCGACGGACGCGACCCGCGTCGCCTCGCGGCGGCCGTCGACTCGCTCGGGCCGAGCGCCGTCGGCATCCCCGGCGACGTCATCGACCCCCACCACCGGCGGCGGCTCATCGAGGCCGCGGCGTCGACGGGTGGCCTCGACCTCGTGGTGAACAACGCGAGCGAGCTCGGGCCGTCGCCGCTCCCCCGCCTGGTCGACCTCGACGACCGTGCCCTCGGCCATCGTGACCTCGAACGGATCCTGGCGGTGAACGTCATCGCTCCGGTCGCGCTCGCCGGCCTGGCGCTCCCCCTGCTGGCGGCTCGTCGCGGCGCCATCGTCGACGTCACCTCGGATGCGGCCGTCGAGGCGTACCCCGGATGGGGCGGCTACGGCGCCAGCAAGGCAGCGCTCGACCACGCCAGCAGGGTGATGGCCGCCGAGCTGGCCGAGCAGTCCATCGACGTGCGGGTGTGGAGCCTCGACCCCGGCGACATGCGGACCGACATGCACCAGGCGGCGTTCCCCGGCCAGGACATCTCGGACCGCGCCGACCCCGACGACGTGGCACCCGCCGTCCTGCGATTGATCGCAGACCGTCCACCGAGCGGACGTATCGCCGCCGCCGATCTGCTGGCGGTCGCGCCATGAGCGGGCCCCGTCTGTCGTTCCACCTGCCACCGGAGCTCGAGGCCCACGAACCGCCGGAGGCGCGCGGCATCGCGCGGGACCAGGTGCGGATGCTGGTCTCCCACCGGTCGAGCGGCGAGATCCTGCACACCTCCTTCGAAGCGATGCCACAGCTCCTCGACCCGGGCGATCTGGTCGTGGTGAACACCTCGGCGACGATCCCCGCCGCGCTCGACGCGGTGGACGACCGGGGGGAACCGCTGGTCGTCCACCTGTCGACGCACCTCGGCGGCGACCACTGGGTCGTCGAGCCGCGCCGAATCGACGTCGATTCGGCCCGGACGCTGCGGTGGGAGGGCCCGCCAGCAGCCTCACCGGTGCGACTGTCGGACGATGGCGTCCTCCGGCTCGTCGAGCCGTACCGCGGCGATCGGCTCTGGGTGGCGCAGCTCTCCCTGCCCATGGCTCCGCTTCCCTGGTTGTCGACCCATGGCAGGCCCATCCGCTACCAGTACGTCGACCGTCCGTTCCCGCTCGAGGCCTACCAGAACGTGTACGCCTCCGAGCCGGGCAGCGCCGAGATGGCGAGCGCGGGCCGGCCCTTCAGCACCGAGGTGATCACCCGACTCGTCGCCAAGGGCGTCGGGATCACACCGGTCGTGCTCCACTCGGGTGTGGCCTCGCTGGAGGCCGAAGAGCTGCCGTACCCCGAGCGGGTCAAGGTCCACACGCCGACGGCGATGCGCATCAACGCGACGCGGGCGGCAGGCGGACGGGTCATCGCCGTGGGTACGACGGTCGTGCGCGCCGTCGAGACGGCCGCCGACGAGGGCGGCACGGTGCGGCCCTTCGACGGGTGGACCGACCTGGTGGTCACACCCGAGAGGGGCGTCGCGGTGGTCGACGGGCTCTTGACCGGCTGGCACGAGCCCGAGGCGTCGCACCTGATGGCGCTCGAGGCGATCGCCGGGAGCGCGCTGCTCGGTGCGTCGTACGAGGCGAGCATCGCCGAGTCGTATCTGTGGCACGAGTTCGGCGACGTCCACCTCATCGTGCCGTGATGGTGACGCCACGTGACGGGGAGCGTGCCCAGGGTGACGAGGTGACGTCGGTCACGTTAGGGTGACACGCTCCCAGGAGGTCCAGGTTGCCGACCGACTCCCTCGTGTTCCCCACGCGCCTACGGCACGCCGTCACGTTGTACGCGGTCCTCGCCGTGCCGCTCTGCGCGCTGGCCATGTGGTCGGCGACGGGTCCCGACGGCTACATGCGCGCCATGTCGCTCACGTCGGTCGTCTACACGCTGCCGGGCGCGGTGCTCGCGGTGGTCGCCAGCCTCCGCGCCGCGCCGGGCGACCGCCCGATCTGGCGACTGTGGAGCCTCGGCTGGCTCCTCGGCGGCGTCGCCGCGTTCGCCTACCTCTGGTCGGGAGACGCTGATCAGGACACCGACATGAGCATCGTTCGCTCGATCCTCGGCCTCGGCGTGCTCGTCGTCGCCAACATGTTGATGCTGCGACGGCGCCTCGGCGAGCGGGCAGCCCTCGTCGACGCGATCGACATCCTCATGGCGACGATCGCCGTGACCCTGCCGTTCGCGCTGCTCACCGCCGACCTCATCGTCGACAGCGAACACGCGTGGTTCACGATCTCGTGCGCCCTGTGGTGGATCGCCGCCGTGCACGGGCTGTTCGTCGCCCTCGTCATGCGAGCTCGGGTCCTGCCCGACGAGCGCGCCACCTCGAACCTCGGCATCGCGCTGGCGCTGGCCGCCCTGACGACATCCACGGCCGGACTCGTGCACGGTCTTCGTGGCTTCCCCGCGCCGGCCGGCCCCACACTCGCCACCTACGCCGCGTTCCTCGCCGTCCTCACCGCGTTCTTCCTGTCGTCGTCGAAGTACGCCCCACGGGGCCTGGATCGCCTACCCGCCGCCGGTCAGGTCCGCCACCAGTCCTACGTGCTGATCGGGGTCCTGGCCGTGCTACCGCTGGTGGGCGTCGAGGTGTGGATCCGACGGGACGAGAGCTGGGTCGTCGCGACGGCGCTCGCCTCGGTCGCGGTCCTCTTCGTCCTGTCGTCGATCCGGCACCTCCTCTCCGCCCGCGAGACGATCCGGCTCTACGGTGCGGTCGAGCGCGCCGCCGACGATCGCGGCGAGCTCCTCGGCGAGGTGATGGCACACGTCGATGCCGATCGGCACCGCGTCGCCGCCCACCTGCACCGACAGGCTGTGAGCCTCTACACCTCGCTCGCCACGCTCACCTGCGCCCTCGACCGCTCCACCGGCGACGGATCATCCGAGCGCGTCACGCGCGCCGCCGAACAGCTGCGCCGCGACCTGGGACGTCGTGCCGACGGGCTCCAGCGGATCGCGGTGGCGGTCAAGCCGCTGTCGTCGGGCGACCACGACGGCCAGGGCCTGTCGGCCACGATCCGCGGCTACGTCGAGAGCCTCTACTGCCACGATCACGCCCCCGACGTCGACGTCACGGTCGACTCCGCCCTGGTGCTCGACTGGACCACCGAGGCGATCCTGGTGCGCATCGCGCAGGAGGCCATCGGCAACGTGTGCCGGCACTCGCGCGCGAGCACCCTGCAGGTGCGCCTGGCGGTCGACGAGGGGGTGCTGCGCCTGGAGGTCGACGACGACGGCATCGGGGCCGATCGCATCGACGAGGGCAGGGGCATCGACACGATGCGGAGCATGGCCCGGTTCCTCGACGGCGACCTCGTCGTCACCTCGGTGCCGGGCGCGGGCACCTTGGTGAGCGCCTCGTTCGCGCTCGACGCCCTGCCCGAACGACCCCGCCCGGCCCTTCGCCTGGTCGCCGATCCGTCGTAGCTACGACAGCTGCGACGCGGCGTAGCGGCAGGTGACCTTCCATGCCGTCTCGGCGTCGACCTCGCCGGCGATGACCAGCTCGACGTTCGCCAGCGCGAACCCGAGGATGCCGGTCGCGGCAGCGGTCAGCTCGTCGACCGGCAGCTCGCTGTCGGCGAGCACGCCCGCGATCTCGCCGGTGAGCGCCGCTCGGGCAGCGAGCCCGGCCGCCTCGATCGAGTCCTCTCCCGCCGCCCACACCTCGCGGAACACGAACGAGTAGGCGTCTGGCTCGTCGCGGAAGAACGCGAACAGGGCGCCGACGAGGTGCTCCATGCGCGTCGACGCCGAGAACGGGACCGACGCGGCGTAGCGCAGCCGCTCGTGCAGCTCACCGACGATCTGCTCGATGACCGCCTCGGCCAGATCGGCCCGCCCCGAGGGGAAGTAGCGGTAGATCGACCCACGAGAGACCTCACCCGCTGCGGCCACCTGGGCCAGTGCCGCCCCCTCGTAGCCGGCGCCGAGGAAGACCGCCCTGGCCGCCTGGATGATCTCGGCCCGCCG
>CAZBTQ010000025.1:0-25399 GCA_964494405.1 uncultured Iamiaceae bacterium | reverse complement strand
CGTGCGCATCCGCCTGACCCCCGAGCACTGGCGCACCGCGGACTACGACCGCTGAACAGCAGAGCGGACGACGACCGCTGAACAGCAGAGCGGACGACGGCCTCGGCGGTGTCAGGTGTCGACGTCGGGATCGGGCACGAGTACCCCTGGGCTGAGGATGCCCTGAGGGTCGAGCGCGTCCTTGATGGCGCGAAACGCGGCGATCTCCTGGGGGCTGCGCGCGAGGTGCAGCCACGCCCGCTTGGCCCGACCGATGCCGTGCTCCGCGCTGATCGAGCCGTCCATCGAGGCGACGAGACGCAGCACCGCGTCGTCGACCGACTCGTCATCCGCGGTGAGGCCGGTGATGTTGACGTGGAGGTTGCCGTCACCGGCGTGGCCGAACAGCCACAGCCGCGCAGCTGGAGCGAGGGCCCCGACGGTGGCCCGCACCTCGTCCACGAACTCGGCGAGGTGGGCTGGCGGGAGCGTGACGTCGAGCTTGTGGGGCGGGGTGGTTCCCATGCGGTTGATCGTCTCGGTGTGGTGGTCTCGCCACCTCCACAGCGCTGCCCGCCTCGGCGCGTCGACGGCGACCGCGGAGTCGACCACCCCGTCGAGGGTGGCGAGCACGCTCCCGAGCGCTTCGACCGACGCGGCGGTCCCCGATGCCTCGACGAGCAGCACCGCAGGCGACGGTGCGACCGGAAGGCTCACGTCGAGCACCTCGCCGACGGACGCGAGCTCGTCGGCGAACATCAGCTCCAAGGCGTCGAGCCCCGTGACCTGTCGGCGAAGGGGGCCGAGCGCCGAGACCGCAGCATGGACCGAGTCGAGGGCGACCAGCGCGGTCGCCGTCTCGGGCTCGTCGGGGACCAGCGCGAGGCGGGCGGCGGTGATGATGCCGAGGGTCCCCTCGCTGCCACAGAGCAGGCCGGCGAGGTCGTAGCCGGTGTTGTCCTTGACCAGGCCGCCCAGGTGCGAGACGACCGCTCCGTCGGCGAGGACGGCTTCGATGCCGACCACGTGACGGCGGGTCATGCCGTGGCGCACGACGTGGTGTCCGCCGGCGTTGGTGGCGATGCTGCCGCCCACCGTGGCCGATCCGCGGGACGCGAAGTCGACCGGGTAGTGCCAGCCGGAGCCGACCGTGGCGTCGTGCAGCGCGGCGATCGTGGCGCCCGCGCCGACCGTGACCTGGCCGGTGGCGTCGTCGACGGCACCGATGTGGTCGAGCCGCAGCAGCGAGATCACCACCGACCCCTCCGCAGGGACCGTCGCGCCCACCAGCCCGGTGTTGCCGCCCTGGGGCACGATCGCGACACCGGCGTGCGCGCAGCGTGCGACGACCTCGGCCACCTCGGATCGGTCGGCCGGCCGCACGACCGCGCGGCACTCGCCGGTCCAGCGCCCCGTCCAATCGGTCCGGTGACCGACGGTGAGCTCGTCGTCGACGAGGACGTGGTCAGCTCCGACGACGACCCGAAGGTCGTCGACGAGCGGGTCCGTCGTCACTCAGGCGTCGGGGTCGGCGTACACGGGAGCGCGCTTGTCGAACCAGGCCTTCACCGACTCGGTCTGGTTGGGCGAGCCGATCAGCGACGCCATGGTGGATGCTTCCGCGGCGAAGCCCTCGGCGAGCGACACCTGGCCGGCCATGCTGACGAGGCGCTTGCCGCCGCGGATCGCGTCCGGGCTCTTCGACGCGATCTCGGTGGCGAGCGCCATGGCGTCGGTCCGGGGGTCCTCGCTCAGGTGGGTGGCCAGGCCGAGCTCGACGCACTCGGTACCGGGGACCATCCGACCCGTCCAGACCAGCTCCTTGGCGACGTCG
Organism: uncultured Iamiaceae bacterium; assembly: GCA_964494405.1. Classification (GTDB taxonomy): domain Bacteria; phylum Actinomycetota; class Acidimicrobiia; order Acidimicrobiales; family SKKL01; genus Actinomarinicola. Next base: position 23,586 of record CAZBTQ010000025.1, on the reverse strand, counting down.
AGGCCCACGAGGCGGGTCAGCATCTGCGAACCCGTCATGTCGGGGATCAGGCCCCAACGGATCTCGAGCACGCTCATCGTCGCCTCGGGGTGGATGAAGCGGATGTCGGCGCCCAGGGCGAGCTGGAAGCCGGCACCGAGGGCCGGTCCGTGCACCGCTGCGATGACCGGAACCGGTTGCTCGGTCCAGGTGTAGACGGCCTGCTGGGCGCGCGACGTGATGCGATCGCCGGCGTCGAGCAGCGGCTGGGCTCCCGAGCGCCGTGGACCGTCGGACATCGCCTGGAAGCTGCTCAGGTCGAGACCGGCGCAGAAGCCCCGGCCCTCGCCCGACAGCACGACCACCCGGATCGAGGTGTCGGCCCGGACGGCGTCGCCCGCCTCGACGAGGGCCTCGAACATGGCACCGTCGACCGCGTTCATCTTGTCGGGACGTGCGAGGCGCACATCGGCGACCCCATCGACGACGTCGATCGTCACCCTGTCCTGGATCACCTGCGTCGGCATCATCGGCCCCTCTCGTCGTGCGGTGTCCGCACCCTACCGATCGGTCCGTCGACGGGGTGCGTCCACCTCTGCTGGCCGATGGGGGACGATGATGGACCCCGATATGCGGTACGACTCCCCCACCTCTTCGCGCGCCTCGACGCCGACCCCCCAGCCGCTGGGCCCCCGACTGCTGGGCCGGTGGCTGCTGAGCCGTCGGCCGTTGGGCCTGGTCGCCGTGCTGTGCACGCTCCTCGCGGTCGTCGCGCCGCTGTCGTGGGCCGAGGCCCAAGAGGCGGACGACCCAGCGCAGGAGTCCGCGCCCGCCTCGCCGCTCGGAGCGCTCGACGAGGCGAGGGCGGGTCTGCCCGAGCGGGTGCGCACCGTGCCGGCCAGCTCGAGTGCGGTGCGAGCGGCCGAAGCGCGGATCACGTCGCTCGAGCAGACGATCGTCACCAACCGGACGATCCGTGACGAGGCGAACGTCGCGCTCGTGGCCCTCGCCGGTCAGCGACAGGCCCAGCGTGACCGCATCGACGCCGAGCGAGCGCGGCGACGCGACGCGGGTGTCCGGGCCGCGCAGCACCGCAGCGAGCTCGAGGCGCTCGCCGTCGCCGCCTACGTGGGTGGCGGACCCGATGACACCACCTTCCCCCTGGACGCCGCTGCCACCAACGACGCCGGACGGCAGCGGGTGCTGGTCGACGTGGTCGACTCCACCGTGCGGCGTCGTCTCGCCGACGCCGAGGCCGAGATCGCCGACGCCACCGCCCAGACCGCAGATGCCCGATCGGACCTCGACGCCGTCGTGGTCGAGATCGATCGGACGACAGCCCGGCGCAACGCTGCCGAGGCCGAGCTCGCCCGCGCGGAACCGGCCCTGCCCGTGGCGCAGGGCGACTTCCGCGAGGCGTTCATGGTCGCGACGGTGGGTGGGTCCGACATGTCGGTCGTCGCCTACGACGCCTACGCCAGGGCGGCTGCGGGACAGGGCGCCTGTGGGCTGACCTGGACGATCCTGGCCGGGATCGGCCGCACCGAGAGCCGTCACGGTACCTACGGGGGCGCCCGGCCGCGGGCCGACGGCACCACGAGTCCGCGCATCATCGGGATCGCACTCGACGGCCGCCCTGGCATCGCGACGATCACCGACACCGACGGTGGTGCCTACGACGGCGACACCACCTACGACCGGGCGGTTGGTCCGATGCAGTTCATCCCCGGGACGTGGCGCTCGATGGCTCGCGACGGCAACGGCGACGGCCGCGCCGACCCGCACAACCTCTATGACGCCGCTGCGGCTGCCGCCGCGTACCTGTGCCGCCTCGGCGGCGGGCTCGGCAACACGGCCAACCTCAACCGGGCGATCCTGTCGTACAACCAGTCGCAGGTCTACGTCGACACCGTCCTCGGCTACCGGCGCGGCTACGACCGGCTGGGGCTCCCCGGCTGACGTCGCAGAGCCCGAGCGGACACTGAGTTGTCATGACAACTCAGCCAAGAATCGGCCTGACCTGTGGGTGACGGTGTGCAGAACCTGGGATGCACTGGGGATGGCGCGCCGATGTCTGGGGAGAAGGCTGGGGATCGTCGAGAACCCGTTGACCTGGCGGCTCGGACGAGAGACGGTGGTCACAGGCCGAGCGAGAACGGATCGCACCGGCACCCCAGGAGGAGGCCACCGGGTCATACCGGAGACCGCCGCCCGAGGTGCACGACGGGACGGAGCGCTCGGAGCAGGTGTCCAGGACGGTCGGAGCCGCGAGGTTCCAGCCGGGTCAGCTCTTCGGAGCAGACCCCGTGTCAGGCCTTCGGGTCAGACGCAGCCCACGACCGCCCACCGCTTCGGCGGAGGGTGCGAGGAGGGCCAGGTCGCTGGTCCACCGAACTGGGGCCCCGAGGAGCTGAACGGTTCGCCGAACGGTTACTCGGGGCCCCGCCGCGTCCGGGGGCCGGTGTCGAACCGGACGCCGACGCCGGTCCCGATCGGGTTCTCCCCAGACGGTAATTGACATGCCGACAGCCCGCTGCGTACCGTCTGTCCGACCTGTGACGGCCTTCACTCGGGGGGTTGCAGGAATGCAGTTGCAGCGAGCGAACGAGGGGGGAACGACCTGGTGACGACGACCATGGGGACCGAGGGTCCAGGCACGCGACTGCACCCTTCGGCGAGCCCCACCGTCGCACCGATCTTCCCGTTCGCCACCATCTGTCGACGTACGACCGCACCCGCGGGCACCCGTACGTCGTTCGACCTCCAGGAGTCCACTCCATGAGCCGCACGCGGTCGGTCAGCAAGCTCGAAGCCCCACAGGGTGGGGACTCGGCGCACCTCCTCGAGGTGAACGACCTCAAGACGCACTTCATCACACCACGAGGGCGGGTGCGTGCCGTCGACGGCGTCAGCTTCTCGCTGGAGCGCGGCACGACGATCGGCATCGTCGGCGAGTCCGGTTCGGGCAAGACCGTGCTCTCGCGGTCGGTGATGAACCTGCTGCCCCGCAACAACGTGGTGCGTTCGGGCCAGGTCCTGTTCGAAGGCCGCGACATCACCGGGCTGTCGGCCAAGGAGATGCGCGACGTCTGGGGCATCGAGATCGCCATGATCTTCCAGGACCCCATGACGTCGCTCAACCCGGTCGTCAAGATCGGCCGCCAGATCACCGAGTCGCTGCGCTTCCACCTCGACCTCGACAAGAAGGAAGCGCTGGACACCGCCGTTGCGCTGCTGCGCTCGGTCAACATCCCCGAGCCCGAGAAGCGCATCAACGAGTACCCCCACCAGCTCTCTGGCGGCATGCGCCAGCGCGTCACCATCGCCATCGCCCTCGCCTGCGGCCCGCGCCTGCTCATGGCCGACGAGCCCACCACCGCCCTCGACGTGACGGTGCAGGCCCAGATCCTCAACCTGCTCGCCCGCCAGCAGCGCGAGCGCGACATGGGGCTGGTGCTCGTCACCCACGACCTCGGCGTCGTGGCCGGCCGCACTGACGAGATCCTCGTCATGTACGGCGGCAAGGTGGTCGAGAAGGCCCCGACCTCGGTGCTCTTCCGCCACATGAAGATGCCCTACACCGAGGCGCTGATGCGCTCGATCCCCAAGCTCGAGGATCACAGCCACACCCGCCTCAAGGTCATCGGCGGACGTCCGCCAGACCTCATCAACCCGCCCAAGGGCTGCAACTTCAGCCCCCGCTGCCCCTATGCCCAGCCCCAGTGCCACGAGGAAGAGCCACCGTTGACCGCCGCAGAGACCCCCGGCCACGAGTTCGCGTGCTGGTTCCCGGTGGGAACCCCCGAGAACCGTCTGGCGTACGAGCGCAACGTCGAGGCGCAGCTCCCCCAGACGTTGGTCACGATCGACGGTGCCGGTGCCGGCACGAGGGAGGTCTGACCGATGGCCGGAAGCGGTACCGCCCACCTGCGCCCCGACCAGGACCCGCTCCTGACCGTCGAGCACCTGACGGTCGAGTTCCCGCTCGCTCGTGGTGCGGTCGTCCACGCCGTGAGCGATGTCAGCCTCGACGTCCTCGACGGTGAGACGCTCGGGCTCGTCGGCGAGTCCGGCTGCGGCAAGTCCACCACCGGCCGCGCCCTGATGCAGCTCCCCCCTCCGACCGCCGGTCGCGTGGTCTTCAAGGGCACCGAGATCACCAAGCTGCACGGGGAGGCGCTGCGCCGGGTTCGTCCCGAGATGCAGATGATCTTCCAGGACCCGATCTCGTCGCTGAACCCGCGGCGCAAGATCGGCGACCTGATCGCCGAGCCGCTGGCGATCTGGGGCCGTGGCACCAAGGCCGAACAGGACGAGCTCGTCGACCGCGTCCTCACCTCGGTGGGCCTCGATCCCGAGGTGGCTCGTTCCAAGCGTGCGCACGAGTTCTCCGGTGGCCAGTGCCAGCGGATCTCGATCGCACGCTCGCTCGTGCTCGACCCCAAGGTCATCATCTGCGACGAGCCGGTCTCGGCGCTCGACGTCTCGGTCCAGGCCCAGATCCTCAACCTGCTCGAGGACATGAAGGCCGAGTACAACTTGACGCTCATCTTCATCGCCCACGACCTCGCCGTCGTCAAGAACGTCAGCGATCGCGTGGCGGTCATGTACCTCGGCAAGCTGTGCGAGGTCGGCTCCCCCGACGACATCTACGCCGAGCCGGCACACCCCTACACCGAGGCGCTGCTGTCGTCGATCCCGGTGCCCGATCCCTCGGTACGCCCCGAGGACATGGACACGATCCGCGGCGAGCTGCCGTCGCCGATCGCCCCCCCGAGCGGCTGCCGGTTCCGCACCCGCTGCCCCAAGGCAGAGGACCGCTGCGCCCACCACGAGCCCACCATGCGCAAGGTCGGCGACGACCACTGGGTCGCCTGCCACTTCCCCCTCGTGCCCGTCATCGACGACGCAGTGGCCACCGCGTGAGCAACAGATGAGCGGCCGCCGCGGACCGAGGACGCGACTCGCCCCGGAGCTGCGCAAGGCGCAGATCGTCGAGGCCTCGATCACCGTGTTCGCGGGCCGCGACCCGTCGTCGGTGACCTTCGAGGAGATCGCCGAAGCGGCAGGGGTTTCGAGGGCGCTCGTCTACAACTACTTCGGCGACCGAGGCGGGCTCCTCGCGGCGGTGTGCCTGCACTGCTTCGACCACCTCGACGCGGCGATCGCGCCTGCGTTCGACCGCTCCTTGCGACCCGCGGAGCAGGCGAAGGAGTGGGTGACGCGCTATCTGAGCTTCGCGCTCGACAACCCCGACGAGTGGAGCATGATCGCCTCGGCCACGGCCAGCCAGCACCCGGCGGTCCAAGAAGCTCGTCGAGAGCGCGTCCGCACGATCACCGAGCGGTGGGGCGGCGGCCCCGAGGTCCGAGTGCTGGCGGCGGCGTTCAGCGGCCTGCTCCAGGCGGGGATGGCCGAACAAGACGAGCTCGACGAGCCGCTCGAGTTCGAGAAGCTGGTGAACCTGCTCGGTGTCCTGGCGTGGAAGGGCCTGGGCCAGCTGATCCCCGCGGGCATCGCCACGGTGTCGCCGCGAGGGTTCGACAGCTCCCGCGCGGGCTGACGCTGCCTCGGGGCCGCGCACGCTCGGACCCCGTCTCGCCTCTCGTGGCCGGCGCGTGGGAGCATGCGCCGATGGCCACTCCTCCCGAGATGACGATCGACACCGACGCGCTGTACGCCGTGACGATCACCACCGACCGCGGCGACATCGTGCTCGAGCTCGATCCTGCCCTCGCTCCCGTCACCGTCAACAACTTCGTGTCGCTCGCTCGCGACGGCTTCTACGACGGTCTCACGTTCCACCGGGTGGTGCCCGGCTTCGTGATCCAAGGTGGGTGCCCCGAAGGCAGCGGCCGTGGCGGGCCGGGGTACCGCTTCGCCGACGAGCCGGTGAAGGGCGACTACCACCTCGGCGCGGTGGCGATGGCCAACGCCGGGCCCGACACCAACGGCTCCCAGTTCTTCATCTGCATCGAGAACCTCAAGGGTCGCCTCGACAAGAACTACAACTACTTCGGCAAGGTCACCAGCGGCATGGAGCACGCCCTCGGCACCGAGGTGGGCGACGTCATGCGATCGGTCGTCGTCGAGGAGACCCCGAAGGCGTGATGCGGAGCGCGACGGCGTGGAGCTGAACCTCCCGGCGATCCACTCCGCGATCGCCGCGGCCGTCCCCGAGCGGGAGTGCCTGGTCCACGGCGGACGCCGTCTGAGCTGGCGAGAGATCGACGAGCGCAGCGCCCGCTTCGCAGGAGCGCTCGCGGCGCGTGGGCTCGGCCGTCGTCCGGGTGAGCTGGCCGGCACCGCACCGTGGGAGTCCCTCCACGACCACGTCGCGCTGTACCTGCACAACGGCGTCGAGTACCTGGAGGCGATGCTCGGCACGATGAAGGCGCGCGCTGCCGCGGTCAACGTGAACTACCGCTACGTCGCCGAGGAGCTGCAGTCCCTCTTCGCCGACGCGGCCGCGCGTGCGGTCGTCTACCACGAGGTGTTCACCCCCGTCCTCGCCGAGGTCCTGGCAGACCTTCCCCAGCTCGAGGTGTTGGTGCGGGTGCCCGACGGCAGCGGTCACGCTCCCCTGCCTGGGAGCGTCGACTACGAGGACCTGCTCGGAGGTGCGCCCGAGCTCCCCGACGCGGTGCGCGACGGGTGGAGCGGCGACGACCTCTACCTGCTGTACACCGGGGGCACGACCGGGTCCCCCAAGGGGGTCTGCTGGCGCCAAGCCGACTTCCTCGTCGCGGCGCTCGGTGTGACCGACCGCGACGGGTCCGAGTACGACTCGCTCGAGCCGCTGGTCGAACGAGCCCGTGGCGGGTCCCTCCGCGCGCTCCCCGCTCCCCCGTTCATGCACGGCGCGGCGCACTGGAACGCCCTCAGCGCCTGGATCGCGGGCGGCACCGTGGTGATCCAGGATCAGACCGACCGCCTCGACCCGGCCGACATCCTCGACACCTGCGAGCGCGAACGGGTCGGCTCGCTGCTCATCGTCGGAGACGCGTTCGCCAGGCCCCTCGTCGACGAGCTGCGTCGGCGACCTCGCGACCTCTCGGCGCTGCGGTTCGTCATGACCGGTGGCGCCGCGCTCGGACCTGACCTCGCCGACGCGCTCGTCGAGCTGATCCCCGGCACGACGATCCTCGACGTCCTCGGCTCGTCCGAGAGCGGCCGACACGGCACCCGTCGTGGAGCAGGCGACGGTGCAGGTCGCTTCGTGCGGTCGGCCACGACCGTGGTGCTCGACGACGCCGCCTCCCGGGTCCTCGATCCCGGCGACCCCGAGGTCGGCTGGCTGGCGCAGCGAGGTCGCGTCCCGCGCGGCTACCTCGGCGCGCCCGACGCCACCGCGCGCACGTTTCCCGTCGTCGACGGGGTGCGCTACTCGGTGCCAGGTGATCGGGCCCGGCTGCTCGACGACGGCACCATCGAGCTGCACGGCCGCGAGTCGGTCACCATCAACTCCGGGGGCGAGAAGATCTTCGCCGAGGAGGTCGAGGGCGCCCTCAAGCGCCATCCGGACGTGATCGACGCGGTCGTGGTCGGGCGACCGTCGCCGCGCTGGGGCCAGGAGGTCGTCGCCGTGGTCGCCGTGACGGAGGGCGTCGAGGTCTCCGACGCCGAGATCATCGCCATCTGCGAGCCGCACCTGGCTCGCTACAAGCTGCCCAAGGCGATCGTGCGCCGGGCCGCGATCGAGCGGAGCCCCGCCGGCAAACCCGACTACCGCTGGGCTCGTGCCCAGGTCGACGTCGATCCGGCCGACTCCTGACGATGGCCCGGCTCACGCTGCCGGTGCCGAGAGCGGCAGCTCGGCCCGTCAGTCCTTGAGAGCGACGGCGTTCGGCGTCACGTTCATCTTCGGCTCGTAGTCCTGCGCTGCGACCTCGCGCTGCTCGCCACCGAGCGAGGCCCGCAGGGCGTCGCGACACGAGGCGCACGGCCCGTAGAAGCGTTCGCCCACCGTCGAGCCGCAGCGCGGACACGTGATGTCGACGAGGTCGGTCGGCGGGTTCAGCGGGGTCGGGTCCATGGGTGCATCTTGGCGCACCTGTGGACACCCGCCTGTGGATCCCGCGCGAGATCCACAGGGTTGCACCCCTTCCTCCCCACAGGCACCCCGTCGTACGGTTCGCCAGGACGAGCGAAGGAGAGATCCAGTGGCGAGCTTCGAGGTGAGGATGGGTGACCGGACCATCGAGGTGGTCGACGGTGCCGACGCCTACCAGCAGGAAGGCCAGATGACGACGTTCTTCGCCACCCGTCGTGGCGTCGTCGACTCGTGGGCCACCCGTGTCGCGAGCTACCGCACCGCGGAGATCCTGAGCGTCCGCCGGCTCGGGTTCGAGGGTCAGGTGGCGGGCACGAAGCGTTCGAGCCACATGGGCTCGAACACCTCAGCAGGTCGGGCGACCACCACGATCTCGGGGGTGCGCACCGTGGCCAACGCCGTGCGGATCGCCTCGCACTGAGCGCCATAGGTGTTGTAGCCGCCGTACCACACGAGCCACACGGCGCGACCGTCCGCCTGGGCCAACGCGGCATCGGCGGTGGCCTGTGGGTCGGCCGCTTCGTTGCGCTCGCCGTAGTCGCGCCAGTCGACGCGGTCGGGACCGGTGAGCAACGGGTGCGTGAGGACGGTGACGTCGGCATCGAGGGTGTGACTGAAGGCAGGTCCGAGCTGGTCGGGACACACGATCACGATGTCGCCCGGCGCTGCGCCGGCGTCGACAGCTGACGCCACCTCTGTGCCCTGCGTGCGTTGGTCGACGGCCACGATGACCGAGGCGCCTCCGAGCATGACGACGGTGACCGTCGACGCGATGAGGCGGATGCCGCGTGTCGGCATGGTGGCGATCCCGAGACCGGCCGCCACAGCGACGACGGGCGCCACGATCGCGGCGTAGCGGCTGGCGAAGGTGGCACCCGAGACCCACGACACGCAGGTGCCGAGCGACAGAGCAGCGACCGCGGCGAGGACGGCCGGACGAATGCCCGGAACGGTGCGCAGGTGCACCGCAAGACGGTCGGTGCCATCGGCGCGAGCCGTCAGCGAGGCGAGCACCAGCAGCGCGAGGAGCACGGCGCCGAGCACCGCTTCGGTGGCGACGGTCCCCCCGGCGAAGTCCATCAGGGCGACGGCAGCCGACATGCTCGGGCGCTGCGGATCCCCCCACGGCGTACCCGTGTGGGCCAGCTGGTCGGCCATGACGGGAACCCACGGGATGAACATCAGCGCCCCGACGACCATCGCTCCTGCGATCGAGAGTGATGCTCGGCGGCGTCGACCGTCGGAGCGCCACGCGCAGATCAGCACGGCGGTGCCGGTCGCAGCCAGGATCCACATGCTCCAGTAGTGGGTGTAGAGCATCGCAGCGGCAACGAGCACGATGCCGACGAGGGCCGGCCATCCGGCCTCGTCGTCGAGCACGGCATCGATGAGCGCCCAGCCTCCGGCGACCAGGAGCATGAGCAGCGCATACATGCGCGCCTCGGTCGCGTAGCGCGCCGCGAACGGCAGCACGGCCAACACCAGCACCGCAGCCGCTCCGGCGACTGGTCCGCGTCGACGCGTCCCGAGGAGCCACGCGAGCGGCAGCGTGGCGAGGGCACACAGTCCCGACAGCGCCCGAACGGCAAGGTCCGACTCCCCGACCACGTTCATCCAGCCGTGGAGAACGAAGTAGTACAGGGGCGGATGGCCGTCCTGGCGGAGCGCGTCAACGATCTCTCCGGGTCCCAGCCGGGCGATGTGGACGCTCAGCGCCTCGTCGAGCCACAGATCTGAGGTCGCGACGAACCTCAGGACCACGCCGAAGAGGAGCACCCCCACGAGCAGGAAGATCTCGCTGCGTCCGAGCGGCTCGGCGGGGACACCCTCGGGGTCCAGGGGCGGTCGATCTGATCGAAGCACTGCGGTACCCTAGTGGGACTGCCACGGGGGCCTGGAGACACCAGGTCATGACCGTCGTCGTCTACGCTGCGACGTCCCCGACGCACCCCGGAGCACCACACTCGATGACCGAAGTGACATCGCCCCCCACCCACGCGCCCGACGTGGTGGTCATCGGAGCGGGACCCGCCGGGCTCACCGCCGCCTACGAGCTGGCGCGCCACGGCTACACGGCGACGGTGCTCGAGGGGACCGATCAGGTCGGCGGCATCAGCCGAACGGTCGAGCGCGACGGATGGCGCTTCGACATCGGTGGTCACCGGTTCTTCACCAAGGTGCCGCGCGTCGAAGCCTTCTGGCACGAGGTGCTGCCCGACGAGGACTTCCTCATGCGTCCTCGCATGAGCCGGATCTTCTACGACGGCAAGTACTACGACTACCCGCTCAAGGCATCGAACGCCCTGCGCAACCTCGGGATCATCGAGGCGATCCGGTGCGTCGCGTCCTACGGCTGGGCGCGCGTCCGTCCTCCGAAGGACCAGTCGAACCTCGAGGGATGGATCTCCGCCCGCTTCGGGCGGCGCCTCTACGAGCACTTCTTCAAGACCTACAACGAGAAGGTCTGGGGCGTCCCCGCCACCGAGATCAGTGCCGACTGGGCCGCCCAGCGCATCAAGAACCTCTCGCTGTTCAACGCGGTGGTCAACTCGTTGATGCCCAAGCGGAACCAGACCGACATCACGTCGCTGATCGAGGAGTTCCAGTACCCGAAGTACGGGCCAGGGATGATGTGGGAGGTCTGCGCCAGCGAGGTCGAGGCGAGCGGCTCGAAGATCCACATGGAGACCAAGGTCCGGAAGATCCTCCACGATGGCGGCCGAGCCACCGGCGTGGTCGGTGTCGGCACCGACGGAACCGAGACCACCTACCGAGCCGACGAGGTGATCTCGTCGATGCCGATGTCGTCGCTCCTGCGTGCGATGGACCCTCCCGTTCCCGACGACGTGCGTGCGGCGGCCGACGATCTGCACTTCCGTGACTTCCTCACGGTGGCCCTCGTGGTCCCCCAGGAGTACTCGTTCCCCGACAACTGGATCTACGTGCACTCCCCCGACGTGAAGGTCGGTCGGATCCAGAACTTCGGTTCGTGGTCGCCCTACCTCATCAAGGAGGGTCGCACCTGTCTGGGCCTCGAGTACTTCGTCTTCGAGGGCGACGGCCTGTGGTCGAGCAGCGACGCCGATCTGGTCGAGCTCGGGAAGGTCGAGCTGGAACGGCTGGGCCTCGTCGACGCCGGACGGGTCGAGTCGGGCTACGTCGTGCGCATGCCGAAGGCCTACCCGGTGTACGACGAGTTCTACGAGTGCAACGTGGACACCCTGCGCGGCTGGCTCGAGGCCCACGCACCGAACGTGCACCCGGTCGGCCGAAACGGCATGCACCGGTACAACAACCAGGACCACTCGATGCTGACGGCGATGCTCACGGTCGATGACATCGTCGAGGGCACCCACTCCGATGTCTGGTCTGTCAACGTCGAAGAGGACTACCACGAGGAGGGCACACCCGCCGACACCACATCGTCCGGGACCTCTCGCTCGCCGCGGCCAGGCACCGGGCGTGATGCCCCGATCATCCCTCGGAGTGAATCGTGAGCACCACAGCGAAGCTGAAGGCGAGGCTCGTCGACATCCTGCCGCCTCCGATCGTGTACCGAGTGGCACCGATCCTGTACCGGCGACAGGAGCCGGAGCTGGCGGCCCTCGACGCCTATCTCCCCGGAGCGCGCACAGCGATCGACGTCGGAGGGTGGCTCGGTCCCTGGACCCGGGAACTGTCCCGGCGTTGCGCGACGGTGCACACGTTCGAGCCGCAGCCTGGTCTGGCGGCCTTCCTCCGCAAGGTGATCCCGGACAACGTCACGCTGCACGAGAAGGCGGTGAGCGATGTCGCGGGATCGCTCCCGCTGGTCGTTCCCGGCGCGCGCCACGGGCAGAACGCCTTGGCCTCGCTCGATCGGGAGGTCCAGGAAGGCGACACCGTGCACCAGGTCGACGTCGTCCGCCTCGACGACATGGGGTTCACCGAGGTCGACTTCGTCAAGATCGACGTCGAGGGCCGGGAGCGGGAGGTCCTCGAGGGTGCGCGCGAGCTCCTCGCGCGTGAACGACCACGTCTGATCGTGGAGGCGGAGCAGCGCCACCTGGATGTGCCGCTCAGCGCGATGTTCGACCTGCTCGCCAACCTCGGCTACACCGGGTGGTTCCTGCACCGCGGCACGTGGCACCCGCTCAGCGACTTCGACGTCCAGCGCCACCAACTGGACCACCTCGACGCGCTCCTGGGACCTGACTACATCAACAACTTCCTGTTCGTGCCGAGCGAGGATCCCTACCGACCCTCCTCATAGCGACCGCTCGGGCCACGCCGATCGGTTCCGCCTCAGGTCGACACGTCGCCCTCGGCCGCGTCGTCCCTCCGCACGTGCGGTGAGGGCCCGGCCCTGTGGAGCGCCCGCCAGAGCACGAGGACGTCCTTCAACATGTCCACACCGTCGTGGAACGGTCGGACCCTGCTGGCATCGACGTGCGCCCAGCTCGTGGGCATCGGCGAGACCTGCATGCCCTCACGCCTCGCGAGCGCCAGCACCTCGACGTCGAAGGCGAAGCCTTCGATGGTCACCGCGGCGAAGAGCGTGTCGGCGGCCTCGCCCGTGAAGCCCTTCAGGCCGCACTGGGTGTCACGCTCGTCGGTCAGCCCGAGCGTGCGCAGTACGAAGTTGAAGACTCGACCCGTCATCACCCGGTGACCTGGCTGCTCAGCGGTGATCTCGCTGTCGGGATGGGCTCGGCTGGCGTAGATCACCTCGGCCTGACCCGCGTCGAGGCGGTCGAAGCAGTCCTCGATGTCGGCGATCCCGACGGAGAGGTCGGCGTCGGCGAACGCCCGCAGCGTGCCACGGGCCGCGAGCATGCCGGCGCGCACAGCGGCGCCCTTGCCCCGGTTCATTGCGGCGCGGATCACCTTCACGTTGGCGAGGCCGAGGTCGGCGGCGTGCTTCTCCGCCAGGTCCGCGGTGCCGTCCGAACTGCCGTCGTCCACCAGCAGGATCTCGTACCGGGCCTCGCGCAGCGGGGAATCTGCGATGAGTGCAAGCGTGCGGCCGATGCGCTGGGCCTCGTCGTGCATCGGGAGCACGACCGAGCGCGCCGGAACCTCCTGAGATGGGACAGGGTCGACCATGGATCCTGCGGGTCCTTTCGACGCGCCTGGACGGGCGTGTTCGCGCGCGGTGTCAATGCGCCAGCGCATGAAGCCGCAGGCGGCAGCGCGCATAGTAGGGTCTGCGCCCGTCCACCTGCAACGATCCACCTGTCGCCCGGAACCAGTGAACAAGCCCCAGACCACCTCTCCCGCTCCGACCACTGCCGTGCACCAACAGATGGCTGAGGCCGCGGCGGCAGCCGGGATCTCGCGGATCCACATGGTGTGCTGGCGCGACCTCGACCACCCCGAGGCTGGCGGTGCCGAAGAGCACACCACCCAGATCGGCCGCCACCTGGTGCTCGCCGGCCTGGAGGTCGTGCACCACACCGGTGAGCTGCCGAGCGGCCCGGACGAGATCGTGCGCGATGGCGTCCGAGTGGTGCGGCGCGGCGGCAGGGTCGGCGTGTTCGGCACCAGCGTCACCGATGAGCTCCGCGGTCGCATGGGTCCCCGGGACGCGATGATCGACGTCTTCCACGGCGTCCCGTTTTTCACGCCGCTGTGGGTCCGCGGACCCCGGGTGTCGATGGTCCACCACGTCCACCTTGGGACCTGGCACCACCTGCTGCCCCCGCCGGCCGACCGCCTCGGGCACTTCGTCGAGCAGCGCGTGGTCCCACTCGTGTACCGCGACGAGATCATCCTCACGATCGCCGAGTCGACCAAGCACGAGATCATCGAGGGCCTACGGCTGCCCGCGGAGAACGTGCGAGTCGTCGTGAACGGCATCGACCCCCGGTTCCGACCTGGCGGGGCTCGCAACGCCCGGCCCCTGGTCGTCGCCGTGGCCAGGATGATGCCCCAGAAGGGGCTCGCCGACCTGATCCCCATCCTGGCGGCGGTACGGCAGCGGGTGCCCGACCTCGAGGCTGTGATCATCGGCGACGGGCCCCAACGCCCAGAGCTCGAGGCGCTTCGCCGGGCCCACGGAGCGACGGAGTGGCTGGACCTACCCGGTCGGCTCACTGACGACGAGCTGGTGGCCTGGTACCAGCGAGCCTGGCTCGCGGTGTCGTCCTCGCGTCGTGAGGGTTTCGGGCTCACGCTCACCGAGGCGGCAGCGTGCGGCACGCCGGTCGTCGCGTCGCGGATCTCCGGGCACGTCGACGCCGTCGTCGAGGGCCGCACAGGGCACCTCGTGGACGGACCGGTGGAGTTCGCCGATGTGGTCGTCGACCTGCTCGATGACGACGCCCGACTGGCGGCTCTGTCGGCATCGGCGCTGGAGGTCGCCGCCTCCTTCACCTGGGACACCACGGCAGCGGCGGTCCTCGACGCGCTGTGCGAAGACAGCGAACGACGGCGCTCACGGTCGGGGCGTCGACGACGTTGATCCCCGACACAACGACGCAAACCTCCCGCGGGCCCGACCGGGCGTGGGAGCGACTCACCGACGGCTGGCGCCGCTACGTCGTGCTGGCGCTGGTGATCTACGTCCCGCTCCTGATCGCCCGCCCCGGCGACGTGGCCGCCGACACCAAGTCGTACCTCTACGTCGACCCAGGTGGCCTCCTCGAGCGCGCACGGTCGGTGTGGGAACCCTCGGTGGGTGGCGGAACGATCACCCACCAGACCATCGGGTACCTCTGGCCGATGGGTCCGTACTACTGGGCCATGGAGACGCTTGGTGTGCCGGATTGGCTGGCACAGCGGTTCTGGATGGCCTCCCTCCTCTTCGTCGCGGGGGCAGGGGCGCTCCGGTTGCTCGACGAGGTCCTCCCCGTCCGGCGGTGGAACCTGGTCGGGGCATTGCTGTACGGCGTCACGCCCTTCATCCTCGGCCATGCAACGGGCCAGTCCGCGCTCCTCATGCCCTACGCGGCGCTTCCCTGGCTCGTGCTGTTCATGGGGCGTGCCACCCGCGAGGGCGGATGGCGCTGGCCGGCGGCATACGCCCTGGTCGTCACGACCTGCGGCTCGCTCAACGGCAGCTCGATCTTCTTCGTCATCGTCGGATCGGCGCTGTGGGCGCCGATGCTCGTACGGAGCGAACCCGACATCGGCTATCGGTCGGCCCTCACAGCGCTCGTCCGCACCGGGGTCCTCACCCTCGCCACCCAGCTGTGGTGGATGGTCACCTACGCCGTGAGCGGCAGCTACGCGCTGCCGATCCTCGACATGACCGAGCAGCTCGATGCCACGTCGGGGACGACCTCGTCCCTCGAGATCGTCCGAGGGCTCGGGTACTGGTTCTTCTACGGAAACGACATCACGGGACCCTGGCTGTCCAACATCGCACCGGCCCACCAGGAGCGGCTCGCGGTCATCGCCGCGAGCTTCGTGTTCCCCTTGGCCGCGCTCGTCGCGGGCAGCGTTGTGCGCTGGTCGCACCGCACCTACTTCGCGGTCCTGGCGGTCGTCGGGTTCGTGCTCTCTGTCGGATCGTTCACCGCGTCTGGCCGATCCCCCTACGGCGAGCTCTACCACCGCGCCTCGGACGCATCGCCGTTGGTCTTCTCCCTCCGCAACCACCAGCGTGCGGGTCCCCTGATGATCCTCGGCTTCGCCGTGCTGGTCACCGCGGCGCTCCACGCCTTGGCCGTGCGCCGGCGACAGGTGGCTGGAGCGGCGGCGGTGGTTCTGCTCGTCGGCGGCGCGATCGCGTTCCCATCGTTCTGGACCTCGGGCATGGTCGCCGACCGGTTCCATCGGGACGAGGAACTTCCCGACTACTGGCTCGCCGCCGCCGAGCACCTCGATGAGGGCGAGGGCCGGATCCTCGAGATGCCGGGCATCGACTTCGCCTCGTACCGATGGGGCAACACCCTCGATCCGATCAGCTCCGACCTCATCGAACGACCGATCGTGTGGCGTGAGCTCATCCCGTTGGGGACCGAGCCCGGCATCGACCTGATGGGGGCTCTCGACCGCTCGATCCAGGAGGGCTGGTTCGAACCCGAAGCCCTCCCCGTCGTGGCCGACATGCTCGGCATCACCGACATCCTCGTGCGGTCCGACCTCCGGTACGAGCACTACCGCACCGTCAGGCCGCGTGTCCTGTGGGACGCTCTCACGCCCACTCCCGAGGGGCTCGGGGACCCGACGACGTTCGGCGACGGCGTCATCAACCGGGCTGACCCCGCTCTGCCGATGATCGACGAGGTCGAGCTGGGCATCGGTGACGACGTGGACGAGCCGCCAGCGCTCGCCGTCTTCCCCGTGATCCGCGAGGACAGTTTCGTGCGAGCGGAACCGGCCAACGGCGGTGTGATCCTGTCCGGGTCGGGCGATGGCGTGGTCGCCGCCGCCGCAGCCGGTCTCCTCGATGACCGGGTCGGACCCTTCCGGTACGCCGCCGAGGTGACCCGCTCACCGGAGGCGCTGGACCGAGCCCTATCGCCCGCGACCAAGCTGATCCTCACCGACTCCAACCGCAACCGCGCACACCACTGGTACTCCCTCCGGGAGAACATGGGAGCGACCGAGCCGCTGGGCCAGCTCGAGATGCCCCGCGACGTGAGTGACGCGCGGCTCCCCGCGATCGCCGATCAGCTCGACCGCTCGATGACGACCGTCGAGCACCGCGGCGCTGCCCGCGTCTGGGCATCGAGCTACGGAGCGGACGCGACCCTGACGCCGGAGAACCGTGCTGCAATGGCCTTCGACGGCGATACGCGCACGGCGTGGATGACCGTTCCCCGCTTCGAGGAGCCGACCCAGATCGGCATCGAGCTCGACTCACCCTCCGACGCCGATCACATCGTCCTCCGTCAGCCCTTCGACCGTCCAGGCCGCCAGCGCATCGAGAACATCCGGATCCACCTCGACGACCGCGTCCTCGACGTCGACATGGACGACAGTTCCATGACCCTGCCGGGGCAGGTCGTCCCGCTCGACGGTGAACCGTTCTCGTCGTTGACGATCGAGCTCGGCGACGTCGCCGGTGGCGTCGCTCCAGCCGGCTTCTCCAGCATCGACATCCCCGGCGTGGAGGTCGAGGAGATCGTCCACCTTCCCACGGACCTCACCGAGACCGTGGGAGCGTCGATGCTCGATCACCCCGTGTCGATCGTGCTCACCAGGGAGCGGGCGAACCCTGCCGAAGTCGTGCGCTACGACCCCGAGACGTCGATGTCACGTGCCGTGCACCTGCCCGGTCCAGCAACAGCCGAGCTGACCGGCACGGCGCGTCTGTCCGCTCACGCCCCCGACACGTTGATCGACCGCCTCGTCGGGATCGCCCCGGCCGAGGAGGGTGGCGTCACCGTGACCTCACGGGAGAGGATCGGCGGCGATCTTCGCAGCCGCGCGTCCGCGGCGTTCGACGGCGACTCGGGCACCGAGTGGCGTTCGCCGTTCGGACTCCAGACCGGCAACTGGCTGGAGCTCACCAGCGCCGAACCCTTCACGATCGATTCGCTCGATGTCGAGCTCGTCACCGACCCACATCACAGCGTCCCCTCGGAGATCGAGGTCCAGGTCGATGGAGGCGAGACCATCCGTCTGGACGTCCCCGACATCGCGGACTCCGATGAGCTGGGTGCAACGACGACCCTCGAGCTCCCGCTCGGGACGACGCTCACGGGCAACACGTTCCGCATGTCGTTCCCCGAGATCGACGTCCGGTGGACCACCGACTGGTACAGCGGCGAAGAGTTGGAGATGCCGATCGCTGTCGCCGAGGTCGATCTCGGTGACGTCGTGGTCCCCCCGGCTGTCGGTCTCGACGGTGAGTGCCGCGATCTCGTTGACGTGGACGGCCAACCGATCTCTGTCAGGGTCGAAGGTGCCGTCGACGACGCACTCGACCGACTCGGACTCGACGTCACCGCCTGTGACCAGCAGGTCGATCTCGCCGCCGACGAGTCGTTGCTGCGCACCCGGCCAGGAGCCGACACCGGCTTCGACATCGACCGCTTGGTCCTTGAGACCGGCGCCGATCCCGCACCTCCCGACCCGATGCTCGACGAGCTCCCGACCATCGAGTGGTCCCGCCCCTCGAGGACCGCCATCGACGTCGTCGCCACACCGGCGAACGACGAGCCCTTCTGGTTGGTCGTCTCCGAGAGCTGGAACGAGGCGTGGACCGCGACGATCGACGGCGTCGACCTTGGCCCGCCCGAGCTCCACGACGCGTTCGGAATGGGCTGGTTGATCGAACCAGACGACGACGGTCCGATCTCGGTCGAGATCCGCTGGACACCCCAGGGGTGGGTCGACCCGGCCCTGGCGGTCTCGCTCGCCACCGCGATCGCGTGCGGCGTCTTGCTCCTCGTCAGGCGCCGTCGCCCGGCCCCGACGTTGCGGGGGACCTCACCGGCGGTGCTGACAACCCCGTTCCGCCCCACCCGCGCCACCCTCCTCGGTGGGCTGGTCGCGGCCGGGCTCTTCGTCGTCCCGATCGCCGGCGTCGCCCTTGCGGCGGTGATCGGCCTCACGATGGCGGTTCCCCGGACGCGGCCGATCCTTCGGGTCCTCCCGGCTCTGTTGGTGGCGGTGGGCGCGATGTACCTACTTGCGCTGCAGATCCGTTGGGGATACTCGGCCGGCTTCTACTGGCCCCGGCATTTCGCTCGGATGCACCGGATCGTCATGGTGGGCCCCATCCTCATGGCCGTGTTGGCCTGGACCGAATCCACCCGACCCGAGCCGGAATCGACGGACTCCTAGATCGATCTGCTGGCCGAGCCGGACGGACGGCTCCGAACCGCAGGGCCTATGCGGTCGCCCCCGACCGGCGCATGTGGATCACGCAGTTCCACATCACGACCTCCCGCACCAGCGGTACCGATGCAACCGCCCGAGCCCAAGGCCAGTAGCGGGGCTCCACCGCATCGATCGTGATGCCCGGGGTCGACCGGACCAGCTTGACGGTCGGGCCGACGTGCACGGCGTAGAGACCATCGCCGAAGCGGTTCTTGCGGGGGATTCCGTGCAGGCGCTCGTACAACTTGGGTCCCAGGTTCGGGCCGAGGTATTGATACGGCGTCATCTCGTGTCCACCGTGGGGTGAGTACCAGTTCGTCCACGAGAGGTAGCACCATCCTCCGGGAGCGAGGACACGAGCGATCTCCTCGACCACGCCTCGGGTGTCCGACGCGTGCTCCAGCATGTTCGAACACAGGATGCCGTCCGCCACGCCGCTCGGGAACGGCAGCGCCACAGCGTCGCCGACCGCCAGACTGCCCGCCTGGCCGAGCTCGTCAGGATCCCGTTCGATCGCCGCCACCATCGCGCCGCGGTTGCGCAGCTCATCGGCGAACCACCCCGGGCCCGAGCCCAGGTCAAGGATGCGTCGCCCCGCGAGTGTTCCGTGACGGCGCTCGAGGGCGTCGACCGTCTCTGACGCGATGTGTCGGTAGAACGGTTCGGGATCTTCCTTCTCGTTTCGGAACAGGCGCCAGAGGGTCTGCACGCGTTCGAGGCCCCTCAGGCGCTCCCCGGTCTGAACCGTCCCTGGGCTGGCTGCCACTCTTCCTCCTCCGATGTGCCGCAGCGCGCGGCGACGAGACCGGAGATCCTAGAGGTCCGGCGCGCGATCGGAGTCGACCGGCGTGGAGGGCCGACGTCGGCGGCAGACGTCGATCTGGCGGATGGCCGCGCGTGCGTCCATACTGTTGCGCTTATGCCCGACTGGGGTCCAGCACCGTTCCAGCGCGACGACGGCGAGGCGTCCCCGAGCACAGGGCCGGGCCCCATCGGCCGGTCGTCTCCGTTCGGGCACGACCTGGTCGAACCGGGAGAGCCACACCGCCGGATCGCGGCTCGGGCCGCGCGCTCAGGGATCCGTCGCATCCACATGCTCGGCTGGCGTGATCTCGACGACGTGGAGGCCGGCGGTTCCGAGGTGCACGCGGCGATGATCGCCCGTCACTGGACCGCGGCAGGGTTGTGGGTCTCGATGCGTACCTCGGCGGCCCAGGGCCGACCCACAGAGGTGTGGCGGGACGGCTACCTCGTGAGCCGGAAGGCCGGCCGCTACCTGGTCTTCCCGCGCTCGGCTGCATCGGCCCTCCTGCGACGATCGGGTCAGCGAGACGCCTTGGTCGAGATCTGGAACGGAATGCCGTTCTTCTCGCCGGTGTGGGAGTGGGGTCCGAAGATCGTCGTCGTGCACCACGTGCACACCGAGATCTGGAAGATGGTGATGTCCCCCAACCTCGCGAGCGTTGGCGATGCGGTCGAGCGTCTCATCGCTCCCCCCTTCTACCGGCGCACGCCGATCGTCACGGTCTCCGAGTCCACGCGCGACGAGCTCGTCGAGAACCTGGGCTTCGATGCGAAGCGGATCACCGTCGTCCCCAACGGCATCGCCGAACACTTCACACCAGGAGGCGAGAAGGACGCGACGCCACTGGTGCTCGGTGTCGGGCGCCTCGTCGCCATGAAGCGCTTCGCTCTCCTCATCGACGCGGTGGCCGAGGTCCGTCGGGTGCGTCCCGATACTCGTCTGGTCATCGTGGGGGACGGCGTCGAGTGGGACCGCCTCGAACGGCACATCCATCGGACCGGCGCCCGCGACTGGGTCACCCTGGCCGGACGCGTCAGCGAGGACGATCTCGTCGACCTGTACCGGCGAGCGTGGGTCGTCAGCAGCACCTCCATGCGCGAGGGCTGGGGCATGACGCTCACCGAAGCCGCCGCATGCGGGACCCCCGCCGTCGCGACTCGCATCGGTGGCCACTGCGACTCCGTCGACGACGGGGTGAGTGGACGTCTCGCGGAGATCGGCGACGAGTTCAATCAGGCGCTGCTCGATGTGATCAACGATGATGAGCACCGCGCCGCGCTCACGGCCGGGGCGCTCGAGCGCGCCTCCCAGCTTCGTTGGGAGAACGCAGCCGAGGCGATGCTCGAAGTCCTCGCCGATGAGGCCGATCGGCGACGACGCTGACCGGCCAGCTCCGGGTCCGTGCTCGAGCATCCTGAGCGCCAGGAGACCCAGGGTTAGCATCGGCGCGATGAGCGAACCTGCGGTCCTCCTCGTCCACGGCTTTGCGACCTCCGCCGAGCGCACCTGGCGCGAACCGGGTTGGATCGACCTGATCTCTGAGGCGGGGAGGTCCGTGATCGCCCCCAACCTGCTGGGCCACGGTGATGCGCCGAAGCCCCACGATCCAGCGGCCTACGCCGACATCGAAGGCCTGGTCCTCGCCGAGCTGCCGCCCGAGCCCGTCGACGCCATCGGCTACTCCATGGGCGCTCGTCTCGTCCTCACGTTGGCGGCGCGCCACCCCGAGCGCTTCCGCCGGATCGTCGTCGCAGGCATCGGCGGCAACATCTTCCAGCGCGAGGGGGGCGACGCGGTGGCTCGCGCCGTCGAGGGCGACTACCCACCCGACAACCGGGTGCTCGAGCACTTCCACCAGCTCGGCACCACCACGGGCAACGACCCGACCGCGCTCGCCGCGTTCATGCGCCGGCAGGCCCCCGCGCTGTCCGCAGACGACCTTGCCGTGGTCGCCTGTCCGGTGCTCGTGGTCCTCGGCGAACAGGACTTCGTCTGGCCCGCCGACGCCCTCGTGGCGGCGCTGCCCGACGCGCGGTTCCTGCCGTTGCCGAAGGTCGACCACTTCGGCACACCCAAGGACTTCACCTTCATCGACGAGGCCCTGGCGTTCATCGACGCCCGGCCGTTCTGAGCTTGTGGCGGAGCGCTCGGTCGAAGCGGCGCGCGCCCACTCGTTGGTTCGTCACTCGGCCGCGGTGGGCACCGCGGTCGGTCTGCTCATCGTGGTGTGGCTCGCGACCGTCGGCTCGTTCGATCTGTTCCGCTGGAACCGGCTGAGCGACTTCTACGACGCCCAGGCCCACTCGTGGCTCGACGGGACGTGGGAGATCGGGATCGACACCCTCGGGCACGAGGCGTTCCTGGTCCTCGACGATGAGGCCCAGGAGTTCATCCGGGACGAGTGGCGAGCGTCGATCGACCTCCTCGCCGCCCAGGGGTTCTTCCGCGACCAGCCGGCGCACATGTACCAGGGCCCGGTCCCGGCCCTCTTCCGGTTGCCCATCGCCGCAGTGACCGACGATCTCGACGGGCGACTCACCTCGGTGTCGTTGATCATCGCCGTTGCCGTGTCGGGCTGGCTGGCCGGTTGCCTCACCTGGGAGGCACGAGCACTCCTGCGTCCGGAACGGGCGGTCCGCGTGGGCGAGATGCTGCTCGTGGAGGCCTTCTCCCTCGCGGTCACAGCGGGATCGATACGCCGCTCGGTTCGGCTCGCTCTTCACGATCCCCTTCGAGTGGCAGTACTTCGCGCTGGTGGATCCAGACCGGTCGGCGTTCCTCGAGGCGAACGGTGGCTACTTCGCGCCCGAGTTCGTGCCCACAACCCTCGTCAACTACCTCCGGCCCGACGGCGTGCGGTTCACGAGTGTGTTCCCGTGGGTGGACTTCCCGCCTGCTCCTGGACCGATCGTCGGGAGCACCGACTTCGACTTCCTCGATCGCACGTCCAGCATCCCCTCAGCGATGGCGGTCTTCGTCATCCTCGCGCTGATCGCGGTCGTCGTGGTCGTTCGACGACCAGCGACACGGAGAGCCCTGGGTCCGATGGTGCTCCCGCTCGTCGGTGCTGTCGCCGCGGCCCTGGCGATCCTCCCGTTCGGGTACGTGTCGAACCGCTACTTGGCGGATGTTGCGCCGTTGATGATCCTGCTGGCCGCCGTCGGGGTCCAGGGGTACCTGCTGGTGGCCGAGACATCCGATCGCTGGATCGTGCGGCCGTTGTGGGGCGCGTTGGGTGCGCTCGTGCTGTTCGGGGTGTGGGTCAACATCGGCCTGGGGCTCCTCTTCCAGCGCGTCTACAGCACCGTGGATGCCGAGGAGACGACTGCCGCACTGGTCGGCTGGCAGATCGATGCTGATCGGATCGTCGGTCAGGGTTCCTTGCAGCCCTCACGCCTTGACTCGGTCGACGCGCTGCCGGCCGGGAGCGCAGGCGACCTCGTGGTGTTCGGGGACTGCGAGGCGATGTACCTCAACGACGGCAACCCAACCGATGCCCTGAGGGGCGGGTCATGGATCCCGGTGGAGCGCACGATCGATGCAGGACGCCGGCCGTTGAGGGTCGTGATCGCTGCCAACGCGCCTGGAACCCGTGTGCCCTTGGGCAGCAGCGACGGCGTCGACGGGCCGACGCTCCTGGTGATGGAGACCACAGCCGATGGGCAGCGTCTCATCGAGTTGCGGAGCCCCACCTTCACCAGCAGGGGCGCGCCGTTCGACGTCGCTCTCGATGAACCGGTCGAGATGCTGCTGGTGGCCGACCCTCGTCTCCGGCAGCTGTCGGTGACAGTGGACGACGAGATCGTCTTCGAGACCTATCTCGACGTTGCGGACCCGTTGGTGCTCGGGCGTGACGTCACCGTCGGCGAGGTGGCGGGAGGTCCCATGCCCGGCCCCGTCGCCCACTCCTTCGATGGGACGATCGAGGAGCTCCCCGGCTCGACGGCATCGCTGTGTCGCGAGCTGGTCGGACGCGCCGACGGCACCGACTGAA
>CAZBTQ010000024.1:20757-25714 GCA_964494405.1 uncultured Iamiaceae bacterium | reverse complement strand
GAGATGCGGCGGGTCTGTCGGCCGGGTGGTCTGGTCGCCGCACGAGACGCCGACTACGCGGCGATGACCTGGTTCCCGGGGTCCGACGGCATCGCGCGCTGGCTCGACCTCTACCGATCGGTCCACCGGGGCAACGGCAGCGAACCCGACGCGGGGCGCCGACTCTCGTCGTGGGCCCGAGCAGCAGGCTTCTCCGACGTCACGGCCACTGCGTCCACGTGGTGCTTCGCCACTCCGGACGACCGCACGTGGTGGGCCGACACCTGGGCGGAGCGCACCACCTCCACCCAGCTCGCCGACCAGGCGGTCGAGCGCGGGCTCGCCACCCGATCCGACCTCGATGAGATCGCGGCGGCGTGGCGTCGGTGGTCGAACGAGCCCGACGGGTGGTTCGCCGTCGTGCACGGCGAGATCCTCTGCCGCGCCTGAGAGGCTCCCTCCGGCCGCTCAGCCGAGCCGAACGTCGTCGATGTCGGCCTGGTGGGCGAAGTAGCCGCGGTATGGCCGGAACCCCATGTCGACGTTGATGGCGAGCATCCACGGGTTCGTCTCGGCGTTGTAGGTCTGGACGACGCGGAGCTCGGGCGTGGCGTCGCGCACCTGCGCCAGGTTGGCGGCCTTGAGCCACCGTCCGAGCGCGTGGCCGCGGTGCTCGCGCACGACCGCGGTGTCCTCCTGCATGCCGAACCACGGTCGCGCGGGATGGACGCACAGGGCTGTCATCCCGGCCGCGGCGCCATCGGCGTCGAGCGCGAGCGACGCGAAGATCGTCTGGCCGACCTCGGCGGCCCACCGCTCGTGACGTCGAGCCCGCTCCGCGGTCCCCTGGGGCGGAACCCAGTCCATGTCGTCGACGGGCGCGTCGGTCATGGCCGTGAACGCGACGACGTAGGCGTCGAGCAGCTCGTCGGGACACGATCCCTGCCAGGACACGATGTGGTAGCCCGCAGAACGGGCGCGCGGCGCGGCGATCCACTCCTGCTGCTGGACAGGGTCGACGTCGGCGACGTCCATCCTGCTGCACCGCTCCTGCTGGCGGAAGGTGAGGCCCATGCTCTCGGCCGCGAGCCGATCTGCGCCGTCCTCGGCCCACCAGCAGAGCGTCGTGGCGCCGAGGTCGCGCAACCACGGCAGGGCGGCCGCGACGAGGGCCCGCTCCACGCCCTCGACCCTGCGATCGCGTCGCACCTCGATCTCGACCTCGGCGTAGCCCTCGTTCTCTCCCTCGATCCGCGTCCCGCCCGACAGGTAGCCGACCAGCTCGCCACCGTTCCGTGCGAGCCACGTACAGGTCCGCTCTTCGGGACGCTCGACCACCAGCTCCGGGATCAGCACCTCGGCCGGCATCGGCGGATCGTCCGGATCCCTGACGGCGTCGATCGCACGCTGCAGCGCGACGAGCTCGTCGGCGACCGCTGACGTCACCGGTACCTCGAGCTCATCGATCTGGATCCCCACGCCGGCTGGTCTATCCCTCCACCGGATCGGCACCCAGCGAATTCATGGGCGTCGACGCGCCGTCGCCCGTAGCCTCGCCAAGCTGTGCCGAGGTTCGGAGGTCGCGAAGCCCGGCTCCTGCTCGCCACCGTTCGACCGGAGCGACGACAGGCCGCTGGGGTGGTGGGAGTCCTCCTCGTCGCGCTCCTGCTGCGGTTGGCGATGCCGGCCATGCTCGGCTGGTTCGTCGACGCCGCGCTCGACGGCAAGGACGTCTCGTACCTGGTCAGGATCGCCGTCGCCTACGTCGTCATCGCGCTCACCGCCGAGGTCCTGTCCCTGCTGGTGACGTGGGGCGCGGTCGACATGGCGTGGAAGGCGGGCAATCGGTTGCGCGAGCAGCTGTCGCACCACGCCATGCGCCTGGAGATGTCGTGGCACGGCCGCCACAGCCCGGGCCAGCTCATCGAGCGGATCGACGGCGACGTCGAGGCCCTCGGCGTGTTCTTCGCCAACGTGTTGGTCCACGTCCTCGGGAACATCGTCCTGATGATCGGCATGTTGGCCGTCACGTTCTTCATCAACCCGTTCGCCGGGCTGGTGCTGCTCATCACGAGCGTCGTCGGTGCCACCGTGCTCATCAAGGTCCGGTCCGCGGCGATCCCCGCACGCGAGGCGGAGCGCGAGGCGAACGCGATCCTCTACGGCGACCTCGAGGAGCGCCTCGGCGGGCTCGAGGACCTGAAGGCAAACGGCGCGGGTGCGTACGCGGTGCACCACCTCCACGCGAACTCCGCCCGCACCTGGGCCGCAGCTCGCAGGGCCTCCTGGCTCGGCGACGGGAGCTACGCGGTGGCCGCCGTCACCTTCGCCATCGGTTCGGTCGCCACCCTCGTCCTCGGCTTCTTCCTGCACGACAACGGGGCGATCTCCACGGGCATGGTGCTGGCGCTGTTCCGCTACTCAGAGATGTTGCGCCAGCCGCTGGAGCGCATCGCCGAGCAGATGAAGGAGTTCCAGAAGGCGATGGCGGGGGCGCGTCGAGCGTCGATCCTGCTGTCGACCGAGCCGGCGATCGCCGACGGTGCTGGCGGCGACGAGGCGCTTCCCTCTGGAGCGCTCTCGGTCGACTTCGACCACGTGACCTTCACCTACGGCGCCGACGCCACCCCTGCGCTGCACGCGATCGACCTGCACATCCCAGCTGGCACCCACGTCGGCATCATCGGGCGCACCGGCAGCGGCAAGACGACCCTGGGCCGGCTGGTGCTGCGGCTGTGGGACGTCACCGACGGGGCGGTGCGCGTCGGCGGCGTCGACGTGCGGGATGTCCACATCTCCACGCTGCGCAGCCGCATCGCCGTCGTCACCCAGGACGTCGAGCTCTTCCGGGCGACGCTGCGCGACAACCTGACCCTGTTCGGCACCCGAGAAGCCACAGACCCCGAGCTCATCGAGGTGCTGGGGCACGTCGGGCTCGGACCATGGCTGGCCCAGCAGACCGCGGGCCTCGACACCGACCTCGACGGCGGGCTGAGCCTCTCCGCGGGCCAGGCCCAGCTCCTCGCGTTGGCCCGCGCCTTCCTGGCCGACCCCGACCTCGTCGTGCTCGACGAGGCGTCGAGCCGACTCGACCCGGTCACCGAGGCCCAGCTCACCGCGGCCACCGCGGAGCTCCTCGAAGGTCGCACAGCGTTGATCGTCGCCCACCGCCTGTCGACGCTCGACGAGGTCGACGACATCGTCGTCGTCGCCGACGGGCGCATCGCCGAACACGGCAAGCGCGACGAGCTCGCCGCCGACACGCGCAGCCGATACGCCGCACTCCTCGACGCCGCCAGCCTCACCGTCGACGAGGAAGGACTCGGGGCATGACCGCTCCTCCCGACTCCGCTGCCACGTCCGCGACCTCCGCCGCCCGGTCGGTGTCGACGCCGCGCGCTGCGTGGAACCTGGTCCGCAACGAGCCGAAGGCCTATGCGGTCGCGTGGCTCCAGTGGGTCGGCTTCCACATGAGCCCGCTCCTCGTCGGCCTCATCCTCAAGGTCGTCCTCGACGACCTGGTCGATCCCGAACCCGGCATCCCGGTGCTCATGATGGTCATGCTCGTCGGCGTCGAGGTCGGGCGCTGGTCGCTGCTGGTCTCGGCGGCCGTGCAGTGGCACGGCGCGTGGGTGGGTTGGATGACCGTGCCCCGGGTCAACATGCTCTCGTCGCTCGCCACCGGCCCCGGTCCCGTCGCGGGTCGGCTGCCCGGGTCGTCGGGCGAGGCGGTCAGCCGGTTCCGCGACGACGTGCAGGACATCTCGCTGGTGCTCGACGTGTGGCTCGACGTCTCGGGTGCCATCGCCGCGGCGTCGGTCGCGCTCGTGGTCATGGCGACGATCGACCCCGTCGCCTCCCTCGCCGCCATGGTGCCCGTCGGGCTGGCGGTGGCCGCGTCGGCGCTGCTCGGACCGAAGCTGCGGACCTGGCGCCGCGACGCCCGGGTCGCCACCGCACGCGTCACGGGCTTCATCGGCGACATGTACGGCAGCATCCTCGCGGTCAAGACCGGCGCCGCCGAGAACCAGGTCGACGCCAGGTTCGCCCAGCTCAACGCGGAGCGCGCCGTGGTCGGCAAGCGAGACGCCGTGGGCAGCGAGCTGATCCGCTCGCTCGGCTACGGCACCGGCGAGGTCACCGTCGGCGTCGTGCTGGTGCTGGTGGCGAGCTCGTTCGCCGACGGTGAGTTGAGCGTCGGCGACATCGGGCTGTTCGCCGCCTACGTGCCCGTCGTCGCCGGCCTCCCCCGGTGGATCGGCCGGCTCGGGGCCTACCACCGCCAGGCCGACGTGTCGGTCGACCGGCTCGCGGTGCTGATGGACACCGACGATCGCCAGGCCGCGCTGCGCCCGGTCACCACCCACCTGCGCGAGGGGCCACCGGCACTGCCTCTCGTCGACCCGGTCGTCGAGCCGCTCGACCGCGTCGAGGTCGACGGCCTCACCATCTCCCACGCCGGCGGGTCGCACGCCATCGTCGACGTGTCGCTCGCCGTCGGCCACGGCGAGCTCGTCGTCGTCACCGGCGTGGTCGGCGCGGGCAAGTCGACGCTGCTGCGCGGGCTGCTCGGCCTCGTCCCGATCGACCGGGGGACGATCCGATGGAACGGCGAGGTCGTGACCGAGCCCGCCACGTTCATGGTGCCGCCGCGGGTGGCCTACCTCCCCCAGGTGCCGCGGCTGTTCAGCGAGCCCCTCGCCGACACGGTGCTGCTCGGCATCCCGCCGGACGACCTCGAACGAGCGCTCTGGCTCACCGGCCTCGACGAGGACCTCGCGCACATGGACGACGGCATCCACACGGTGATCGGGCCACGTGGGCTGCGGTTGTCGGGCGGTCAGGTCCAGCGCACCGGTGCCGCACGCGCCGTCGTGCGCCGGCCGCAGCTCCTGGTGGTCGACGACCTGTCGAGCGCGCTCGACGTGTCGACCGAGACGCTGGTGTGGGAACGCCTCCTGGCCGACGGAAACTCGGC
>CAZBTQ010000024.1:0-20657 GCA_964494405.1 uncultured Iamiaceae bacterium | reverse complement strand
ACGTGTCGACCGAGACGCTGGTGTGGGAACGCCTCCTGGCCGACGGAAACTCGGCGATCCTGCTCGTCAGCCACCGCCCCCACGTCCTCGAGCGCGCCGACCGCGTCGTGGTGATGGACGACGGCCGGGTGATCGAGGTCGTCGAGCAGTAGCACGCCGACGCCGGCAAGAGCGGGAAGGCCGCTACCGATCGGCGCGCTCGCGGGCGATCGCCAAGAGCTCGTCGGAGGTACGGCCGTCGACCAGCTCTCGCGTCGCATCGGCGTGGCCGGCGTGGTGTGCGGTCTCCTCGACGAGGTGCAGGAGCACCCAGCGCAGGTCGACCGGGCCCGACAGCCCGAGGATCTCGTGCACCGGAGGCCCGTCGCCCTCACGGCCGACGCATGCTGCACGGAGGTCCGGCGCAGCTCGCACGGCCGCCTCGGTCGCGACGGCTCGACCGGCATATGCAGCGATGACGTCCACGCCCGTCCGCGACCGGTCGACCGAGAACTCGTCGGTGCGACGGCCGAACGGCTGACCGAGGTACCGGCCGTCGATCCAGCGCTCCTCGACGTGGGCGAGGTGGTTGATGATGCCGATGATCGGCAGCAGGCGACCGTCGGGGGTCCACCGGAGCTGGTCCTCGTCGAGGCCGTCGGCGCATCGGACGACATCGCCCCGCTTGGCTCGCAGGTAGGTGAGGAACACCTCGCGCTCGTCCGACGACGGGTCCATGGGGCCGGGCAGGGCGATGGTCACCGCCGAGACGGTACGACCGATCGGGTCGAGGAGCACCGCGAGCTCGAGCTGACCCAACCTCGACGCGGCCGAAGGGCGCGATGATCGTGCGATGGGCTGGGACGGGGAGAGCTACCAGGCGCGCTTCGACCGGCTGGCGGCCGCCGGCGAGCACGTCCACGGCGAAGCGGACTTCGTCGCCGGGCTCGAACCGGCGTCAGTGCTCGACGCCGGTTGCGGCACGGGCCGGGTGGCGATCGAGCTGGCCCGGCGGGGCGTCGACGTGGTGGGCATCGACCTCGATGAGTCGATGATCCAGACCGCGAGGCGACTGGCACCAGAGCTGGAGTGGATCGTCGGCGACATCAGCGCCGCCCGCCTGGGGCGCCGCTTCGACGTGGTGCTCATGGCCGGCAACGTGCCCCTGTTCACGCCACCGGGGACCCGTGCCGGACTCGTCGACGGCTGCGCCCGGCACCTGGCGCCGGGCGGTGCCCTGGTCGCCGGCTTCCAGATCCGGCGCGGGTTCAGGCTGTCGACCTACGACGGCTACTGCACAGCGGTCGGCCTGCACCTTGCCGAGCGACACGCCACCTGGGATCGTCAGCCCTTCGACGACGGCGCCGACTACGCCGTCTCCGTCCACCGCTGAGTGCCCCGACTGATCTCGGGAAGGTCGTGCACCGTGGTGGTGCACAAGTCTCCCGAGATCGGTGACGACCGCGCCCCGACGGCCACCTAGCGTGTCGCCATGACCGTGCTGCGGATGTCGTCGTTGTTCCACCGCACCCTGCGCGAGGACCCCGCCGATGCGGATGTGCACAGCCACCGCCTGCTCGTGAGGGCGGGGTACATCCGGCGGGCGGCGCCCGGCATCTATTCGTGGCTGCCGCTCGGCTGGCGCGTGCTGCGCCGGGTCGAGGCGATCGTGCGCGAGGAGATGGAACGTGCTGGCGCCCAAGAGGTCCACCTCCCGGCCCTGTTGCCCCGCGAGCCGTACGAGGCGACCGGCCGGTGGAGCGACTACGGCGACAACCTGTTCCGCCTGAAGGACCGGCGCGGCGCCGACCTGCTGCTCGGCCCCACCCACGAGGAGATGTTCAGCCTGCTCGCCAAGGAGGTCCTCACCTCCTACCGCGACCTCCCCGTCACGCTGTTCCAGATCCAGACCAAGTACCGCGACGAGGCGCGTCCCCGTGCTGGCCTGCTGCGGTGCCGCGAGTTCCTGATGAAGGACGCGTACTCGTTCGACCTCGACGACGACGGCCTCGCCGCGAGCTACGCCCGCCAGCGTGAAGCGTACGTGCGGACCTTCGGCCGGCTCGGCCTCGACTACGTCGTCGTCCAGGCGGTGTCGGGGGCGATGGGCGGCTCCGCGAGCGAGGAGTTCCTGTCGCCCATGGCGGTCGGTGAGGACACCTACGTCGAGTGCCCCGAGTGCGCCTACGCCGCCAACACCGAAGCGGTCACGACCCCCCTTCCGCACCCGGCCGGCGGCGGCGAGCGTCCACCCGCCGAGGTGGTCGACACCCCTGACACGCCAACGATCGACGCGCTCGTCGCCCACCTGAACGAGCACCGGCCCCGCGTCGACGGTCGGGCGTGGAGCGCGGCCGACACGTTGAAGAACGTCGTGGTGCGCCTGACCTACCCCGACGGCCGCGTCGAGCCGCTCGCCGTCGGACTGCCCGGCGACCGCGAGCTCGACCTGCACCGGCTGACGGCCGCGGTCGACCCCGCCACGGTCGAGCCGTTCACCGAGGCCGACTTCGCCGCCCACCCTGCGCTGGTGAAGGGGTACATCGGTCCCGCGACGCTGGGCACCGAGCACGGCATCCGCTACCTCCTCGATCCCCGGGTCGCCACCGGCACGACGTGGGTGAGCGGAGCCGACGCCGAAGGACAGCACACCGTCGGTGTCGTGGTCGGGCGCGACGTGCACGGCGACGGCACCATCGACGCCGCCGAGGTCCACGATGGCGACCCGTGCCCCTCGTGCGGCGCGGGACTCTCCATCCGGCGCGGCGTCGAGATCGGGCACATCTTCCAGCTCGGTCGTCGCTACGCGGAGGCGCTCGAGCTTCAGGTGCAGGGGCCGGACGGCCGACCGGTCACGCCGACGATGGGCTCCTACGGGATCGGCATCTCGCGTGCGGTGGCCGCCATCGCCGAGACC
This sequence comes from uncultured Iamiaceae bacterium, assembly GCA_964494405.1. GTDB lineage: Bacteria > Actinomycetota > Acidimicrobiia > Acidimicrobiales > SKKL01 > Actinomarinicola. Next base: position 17,761 of record CAZBTQ010000024.1, on the reverse strand, counting down.
ACAGCCGACGACCTCGGCCTGTGCTGGCCGGCAGCGGTGGCGCCGGCCGACGTGCACGTCGTGGTCGCCGGCAAGGACGACGAGGTGGTGGAGACGGCCAGCGACATCGTCCTCGACCTGTCCCGTGGCGGCCTCGACGTGCTCTACGACGATCGAACCGACGCGTCGGCCGGTGTGAAGTTCCGCGACGCCGAGCTGGTGGGGATCCCCGTCATCGTCGTGATCGGCAAGGCGCTGCGAGACGGCAAGGTCGAGCTGCGCGACCGCCGAACGGGCGAGCGCACCGACGTACCCGTCGGCAACATCGTGTCCGAGATCATCAGAACCTCGTCCTTGCCGACATAGCGGTCGTCGGCGCACGATCGCGGCGTGCACCACGTCACCTTCGTCGTCTACGACCAGTTCCAGTCCCTCGACCTGACCGGCCCCCTCGAGGTCTTCGACCACGCGTCCCGCCTGCTCGGGGACGGCCACGACGAGAGCCAGTACCGCAGCCGCATCCTCGGCCCCGGCGGCTCGTGGTCGCCGTCCCGCCCCATCGGCGGCGAATCGCCGGCGAATCGCCGCCAAGGGGGCGCGGTGCGGTCGTCGAGCGGGCTCACCGTCGCGGTCGACGGCTCGGTTGCCGGCGCTGCGGACGGCGACGAGCCGATCGGCACCCTGGTGGTGGTCGGCGGCCTCGGGAGCGACGCCGCCGCCGCCGACCCCGCGTTCGTCGACGACATCGACCGCCTGGCCGGCCGTGCTCGACGGATCACCTCGGTGTGCAGCGGCGCGCTCGTCCTCGCCGCGACCGGGCGTCTCGACGGTCGTCGCGCCACCACCCACTGGGCCCGTTGCACCCAGCTCGCCGATCGCCACCCCCACGTCGATGTCGATCCCGACGCCATCTACGTCCGCGACGGCGACGTCTGGACCTCGGCCGGCGTGACCGCCGGCATGGACCTCGCCCTCGCCCTCGTCACCGACGACCACGGACCCGACCTCGCCCACGCCGTCGCCGGCTGGCTCGTGATGTTCGTGCAGCGCGCCGGCGGCCAGTCCCAGTTCAGCCCGCAGCTCACCCCTGCGGCGAGAGCCGAGCCGCTGCGCGACCTCCAGTCCTGGATCGGCGCCAACCTCGGCACCGACCTCTCGGTGACCGCCCTGGCACGCCGCGCGGCGATGAGCGAGCGCCACCTCACCCGACTGTTCACCGGGGAGCTGGGCACCACGCCCGCCGCCTACGTCGAGTCGGTCCGCATCGACGCTGCCCGACGGCTCCTCGAGACCACCGACCTCACCGTCGCCCAGGTCGCCTCCCGGGTCGGCTTCCGCAGCGACGCGGTGCTCCACCGCGCCTTCGGTCGCACCGTCCGCACCACCCCCGGCACCTACCGCCGCCACTTCGCCGCCCGTCCCACCACCGCCTGACCAGGAGACCACCGTGCAGATCGCCATCGGCCTCTACCCCGAGTTCACCTCGCTCGACGCCATGGGGCCGTACCAGGTGCTCCAGCACCTCCCCGACTCCGAGCTCGTCCTCTGCGCGGAGCAGACCGGGCTGCTCCGCGACGACATCGGGTTGCTCAACATCGACGTGCGCCACACGTTCGACGACGTGCCGCACCCCGACGTGCTGGTCGTGCCCGGCGGCTACATCACCCGCTCGCTGGCGGTGGACGGCAACCCGGTCGTCGAGTGGATCCGAGGGGCGCACCCCACGACCACGTGGACGACATCGGTGTGCACTGGGGCGCTGCTGCTCGGCGCGGCCGGTGTCCTCGACGGCCGTCCGGCCACCACCCACTGGTCGGCGTACAAGGAGCTTGCCTCCTTCGGTGCGGAGCCGACCGAGCAGCGCGTCGTCATCGACGGGAAGGTCGTGACAGGTGCCGGCGTGTCGGCCGGCATCGACATGGCGCTGACGCTCGTCGCCGAGATCGCCGGGCCGATCGTCGCCCAGTCGATCCAGCTCGGCATCGAGTACGACCCCCAGCCCCCGTTCGACAGCGGCGCCCCGTCGAAGGCGTCGCCAGAGGTGATGCAGGCGCTCGTCGAGAGCCTGGCGCGTTGATCTGCCGACGGCCGCGACACCAGTAGCCTCCTGCTTCGACACGAGGGGGAGCACATGGAGATCACCAACCTCGGCCACTCGGGCCTCAAGGTCAGCCGGGCCTGCCTCGGCGCCATGATGTTCGGGCACGGCCCAGACGCGCCGTGCAGCGAGGACGAGGCGCGCCGCACCATCGACGCGTTCCTCGACGCCGGCGCCAACTTCATCGACACGGCCAACGTCTACACCGGCGGCCAGTCAGAGGAGGTCGTGGGCCGAGCGATCGCCGCGAAGCGCGACCGCGTGGTGCTCGCCACCAAGGGGCGGATGCCGCAGGGACGCGGGCCGAACGATGTCGGCCTCTCACGGGTGCACCTCACCCGGGCGTTGGAGGACAGCCTGCGCCGCCTCGGCACCGACCACGTCGACCTGTACCAGGTCCATGCGTGGGACCCCGACACGCCGATCGAGGAGACGATGTCGACCCTCGACGGGTTCGTGCGGTCCGGCAAGGTGCGCTACATCGGCTGCTCGAACTTCACGGGGAGCCAGATCGTCGAGGCGCAGTGGGCCGCCGCCCGCCAGAACGGCACTCCGTTCACCAGCCTCCAGCCCCGGTACTCGCTGATCGACCGCGACATCGAGGGTGACGTGCTCCCCGCGGCCCAGCGCCAGGGCCTCGGCACGATGATCTACAGCCCGCTCGGCGGCGGGTTCCTCACCGGCAAGTACGAGCGCGAGGCCGCGCCACCCGAGGGCACCCGGCTCGCGTCGCGCGGCGCTCGGTTCGCCGAGGCGACCCTCACCGAGCGCAACTTCTCGATCGTCGACGAGGTCAAGGCGGTCGCCGACGAGCTGGGTTCCACGCCGATCGCGGTCAGCCTGGCGTGGGTCTTGAGCCGCCGGGGCGTCACGTCGATCATCGTCGGCCCCAAGTCGCTCGCGCAGCTCGAGGACAACCTGCCCGGCTTCGACCTGGAGCTGCCCGACGAGGCGATCAAGCGCCTGAGCGAGGTCTCCCGACCCCCGACGTCGTTCCGCCGCTGATCCCCGCCGCAATCGCGCCCGCGGGCGCGGCTCCCACGGGAGCCACCGGTCGACCCCCACCCTCTCAGTGCTCCACGGTTCCACGTTCCTGCGACAACGCCACCGGCCACGTACCGTGAGCCTCTCGTGAGCGCAGCCCGATCTGAAGCTCCCGGGCACTTCTTGTCGCAGCATTGTGGAACCGCGCAGCCATGGAACCCGCGCTGCTCCTCGGCCTCGCGCTACGTGGAGTCGTCAGCTGAACGCAACGCGTCAGAACGTTGTCGCACTGACGTGGAACCATCGCCACGCTCGGTGGCCGATCACCGCTGACCACGCCCAACCTCCAGCGACCCGGGGCATCGACGGTGTCGCAGGAACGTGGAACCCGACACTCTGCCGTCGCATGGTCTGCGGATGACGCGGTCGGCGGATGACGCGGTCGGCGGATGACGCGGTCGGCGGTCGATGTGGTTGGCCGTGCAAGGCCGCCGACGCGCATCGCCGGAGCGGCCGCCGGTAATGTCGCGGGCCGGCGGCCAAGGGGGCGGCCAGGCACGGGGGAGATGACCCATGACGACAGAGGTGTGCGTCGACGGCGCGACCGGGCGCAAGTACACGCTCGACAGCCCCGACGACCCGAGCGGCGGCGGGCTGACGTTCATCCTCGACCTCCACGGCGGCGGGTCCGTCGGCGCCTGGCAGCGGGAGTACTTTCCGGCCTACGACCACGTGGAGCGCCAGCGCCTCGTGATCGCCACGCCGTCTGCGGCCACCAAGGAACCGTTCCGGATGTGGGTCGGTGAGGCCGACGACGAGCACCTCCAGAACGTCGTCAACCAGGTCGTCGACCGGTTCGGTGCCGACAACATCCGCGCCGTCTGGCTGGTCGGCCACTCCCAGGGCGGCATGACCTCCAACCGCCTGCTGCGCACCGACTTCTTCGCCGACCGCGTCGACGGGTGGCTCAGCCTCTCCGGCGGTCGCCTCGGCCCGGCCGAGATCCCCGAGGACTTCGGCCCGCCGCCCACGCCGGGGAGCGAGCGGCCCACGCTCGACCGCGAGGCCCGGCGGCGCATGCTGACCAGCGAGCTGCCCGAGACCGACCTGTCGTTCATCTTCGCCGTGGGCGAGCACGAGATCGTCGCCCTGCCCGAGACGTCGCCGTGGGCCGAGCGCTACGGCGCCTCGGCCCGAGTGCAGCAGCCCGACGTGGTCGACGACGAGCCCGGCAAGATCCACGACGGGCGCTGGGACGGCGGCTCGACCAAGAGCTGGGGGATGCTGCCCCGCCCCGGAACGGCCAAGGTGTTCACCTACCCGGGTGCGGCCGGAGGCAGGGTCATCGCCGACGTGGTCCGGCTCGACAAGGGCCACACCGAGGGCCTCGAACCCAAGGTCACCGAGCTCCTCGTCGACATGCTCGTCAGCGCACCCGGCGGCAAGCTCCACGAGCTCGACGCCACCTGACCGCGCCGCCTGACCGCGCCGCCTCACCGGGCGGCCCGTCGGGACCGGTCCCCGGCGTCGCCCGCCGACCCAACTACGTTCGCCGCCCAGTGGACCACTGCGACGAGTGCGGCTTCGTGTACGGCGACCTCCCCAGGCACGAGGTGTCCCGCGCCCTGGCCGAGCTCGCCGAGCAGTACGTCGCGCGGTTGTCGGCGACGTCGGGCGACGCGCTGCGCCGGCGTCCCGGCCCAGAGGTGTGGTCACCGCTCGAGTACGCCGCCCACGTGCGCGACGTCATCGAGGTGCAGCGCGAGCGGGTGATGGTGGCGGTGCTGCACGACGCGCCGACGTTCGAGCCCATGGGCCGCGAGGAGCGGGTCGTGCAGTGGCGCTACAACGACCAGGACCCCGCAGACGTCGCCCGCGAGATCCGCCGGAACACCGCCGACCTCGGTACGGTCCTCGACTCCCTCGACGACGACGGCTGGGCTCGCATCGGCATCTACAACTGGCCCGAGCGCGCCGAACGCGATGTCGAGTGGATCGCGCGCCACTCGGTCCACGAGCAGGTGCACCACCTGCTCGACATCCACCGGTCGCTGCAGGGCCAGCCCGGGACGCCGGCGGGGATCGGCTCGGGGTAGCCGGTGGCGCCGCGGCGCAGCTACGCCACCGACGTGGCTACTGCACCGGCGTGGAGAAGCCGGCGCCGATCGTCTCGTCGTGGGGATCGTCGAGGCGAGCCAGCAGCGAGGGACGCACCAGCGCCAGGTAGAGGCCGACGCCGGCCATCAACGACCCGGCGAGGGCGACGGTCGGGCGCGTGCCGATCCGGTCGGCGAGCGCACCCTGCACCAGCGCTCCCAGCGGGTAGGCGCCGGTGAAGGCCATGATCCGGAACGCCATCACCCGGCCCCGCATGTGATCCGCCACGATCACCTGCACCGCGGTGTTGGTGGTGGCGATGACCGCGAGGAACCCGGCGCCGACCACCACCAGCGCACCGAGGGCGACCGGGAACGACGGAGCCAGACCGACGGTGACGACCGACGCGCCGTAGATCGGCAGGGCGATGCGGACGATCGTGGAGCGGCTCAACAGGTTGTCCCAGCCGCTGATGAGCGGCGCGGCGATCACCGCGCCGAGACCCAGGGCGACGTTGAGGAGGCCGAGGCCGAGCTCGTCCACCATGAACTCGTCCTTGGCCAGGATCACCGTGAACTGCTGGATCGGGTTGCCGAGGAACCCCACGAGGACTGCCGCCATCATCCCGACGATGATCCCGGGCTGGGTGCGGGTGTAGCGGACGGCGCGGCCGAACTGGTGGAGGAAGGAGCCCGACAACGGCGACGCCCTGCGATGCGGGCGCGTGCGCACCAGAAGGAGCGCCACCAGCACGAACACGAACGACAAGCCGTTGACGAGGAACGCCCACGTCGGGCCGAAGTTGTAGAGCAGCAGGCCCGCGATGGCGGGGCCGAACGCGCGAGCCGCGTTGAACTGGAGCGAGTTGAGCGTGACCGCAGACAGCAGGTCCTCCCGGGGGACCATGTCGTTGACGAACGCCTGCCAGCTCGGGATGTTGATGCCGGCGACGACGCCACTCAGCGCGACCAGGCCGAGGATCGCCCACACGTTGCGGACGCCGAGCGCCCACGCCGCCCACAGCGCGAGCGCGGCGACCGCCATCAGCGACTGTGTGACGAGGAGGATGCGCCGGCGGTCGTAGCGGTCGGCGATCGATCCCGCGAGCGGCCCGAGCAGCATCGCTGGGATGAACTGGGCGAAGGTCGCCGCACCCACCCAGGTGGCGCTCTCGGTGATCTCGTAGAGCACGAAGGGCACCGTCAGGTTCTGCACCCATGAGCCGGTGTTGGAGAACAGCGCACCGGTCCAGAAGATGGCGAAATCCCGGTGCCTGAAGGCCCGCACGGCGTGGCGCATGCCCTGCGGAGGGGTCACCGCGGCGCCCTGACCGGCCGGTCCTCCCATGGCCTCCGCGGTCGGCTCCACGATCTCGGAGTCGGGATCGGGGGACATCGCCTGGACGCTACCGACCTCCCTTGACCGTCACACCGCCCCCGTAGTGTTCCATCCATGACCGTTCCGCCGCAGGCACTCGTGGGGCACGGCCCGCCTGCCACCGCGGCACTGGCGGACCTCCTCGGCACGCTCAAGTCGGGCGACCCGCTGCGTCCCGTCACGGTGGCGGTCCCCCACCCGTGGGCAGGGCTGTCCTTACGTCGCTCGTTGGCGGCTCGACCAGGTGGCGTGGTCAACGTGCAGTTCCTCGTGCTCGCACGAGTCGCCGAGCTGATCGGTGCCCCGTCGCTCGCGGCTGCCGGACGGCGCCCCCGCACGCCCACGGTCACCCGGGCCGCGGTGCGGGCGGTCCTTCGCCACCAGCCGGGCGAGGCGCTGGCCCCGGTCGCCGACCACCCCGCCACCGAAGCCGCGGTGGTCCGGCTGGTCGACGAGCTGAGCAGCGTGGGGGCACCCGGGCGAGCGCGCCTCGCCGCCCGCGGCGGTCGGGCGGCCGACCTCGCCGCACTGGTCGACCGTGTCATCGCCGCCGCACCCCGCCGCTACGACCGCCACGACCTGGTCCGGGCGGCCGCGGCCGCCGTTCGAGCCGGGGGCTCCAGCATCGACGAGGTCGGGCACCTCGTCGTCCACCTGCCTGCCGGCCTCACCCCCGCCGAGCTCGACCTCGTCGCGGCGCTCGCCGAGCGTGGCGCGGTGCACGTCCTGCTCGGCGCCACCGGCGACGACCGCGCCGACGCGCCCACCCGCCGCCTGCAAGGACGCCTGACCGCCCTCCTCGGCGAGGCAGCCGTCCTCGACCCGGTCGACGCTCCCGTCGCCCAGCGCATCGTCACCACCACCGATCCCGACGACGAGGTCCGCGCCGCGCTGCGCACCGCGATCGAGGCGTGGGAGGCCGGGACGCCGCTCGACCGCATCGCGATGGTCCACTCGTCGCCAGATCCCTACGCCCGGCTGGTCACCGAGCAGGCCCAGGCGGCGGCCATCCCCATCGCCGGGCCCGCCACCTCCACGCTGGCGGCGTCGGTCGCGGGCCGCACGCTGCTCGGCGCGCTGGCCCTGCCCGACTCCGCGCTCGCCCGCGACGCGGTCTGCGACTGGATGGCGTCTGCGCCACTGCGCCAGGCCGACGGGCGCCGGGTGCCCACCGCGCGCTGGGACGAGCTCACCCGCCAGGCCGGGCTCGTCGCAGGCGACATCGACGCCTGGAACCACCACCTCGACGCCCTGCTCGAGCGCATGAGCGAGCGCGCGGCACGCCTCGCGAGACCTGACGACGAACCCGACGAACGCCTCGAGCGCGACCGCCGCCAGGTCGAGGCGCTCCGCACGTTCGTCACCTGGCTCGATGCGCAGCTCACCGCGCTGAGCAGGCTCGGCTCGTGGTCGGCCATGGCCGCGTGGGCATCGACCTTCCTGCGCGACGTCCTCGGTTCGGACTCCCAGCGATCGGAGTGGCCAGACGACCAGTTCGCCGCCTCCGACGCGGTCACCGACGCGCTCGAACGCCTCGGCGCGCTCGACGAGGTCGAGTCGGCGCCCACCGCCGCGACGTTCCGCCGGGCCCTCGCCGCCGAGCTCGACACCTCCCACGGCCACGTGGGGTCGGTCGGTCGCGGCATCCTCTTCCTCCCGTTGCAGCACGCAGTGGGCCTCGACCTCGACCTCGTCATCGTGCTCGGCATGGCCGAGGGCACGCTGCCCGGACGCACCAGGGACGACGCGCTGCTGCCCGACGCCGACCGCGACCTGGTGGGCGACGGGCTCGCTCGGCGGTCTGACGCCGTCGTCGACCAGCACCACCAGCTCCTGGCCGCCATGGCGGCCGCGCCCCACCGCGTCCTCATGTCGCCGCGCGGCGACCTTCGCCAGAGCCGGGCACGCGTCCCGTCGCGGTGGCTGCTCGACTCGGTGTCGGCACTCGCCGGCCGCACGATCACCACACGCGACTTCGACGATGCCGACCTCCCGGGCGTGCAGCGCATCGCATCGTTCGCCGCTGGGGTCACCGACAGCCCCCACCACGTCTCGGTCGACGAGCGCGACCTCGCCGCTCTCCACCGCTGGGTCGCGGGCGGGCGCCGGGCCGACGACCACCCACTCGTCGTCGGCCGAGCCGGGCTCGCGGCAGGGCTCGAGGTGCTCGACGCTCGCCGTCACCAGGGGTTCAACCGGTTCACCGGCGCGGTGCGAGGCGTCGAGCTCCCGACGTTCCGCAGCGGCGACGCGCTGTCGCCCACCGCGCTCGAACGCTGGGCCACCTGCCCTCGCCGCTACTTCTTCGCGCAGGTCCTGCGGGTGCGCGCCCGCGAGACGCCGGAGTTCGTCGACCGCATCAGCGCCGCGTCGAAGGGCACCCTCGTCCACGAGGTGCTCGACCGCTTCTACACCGAGGTCATCGCCCGCCCCGACACCAAGCCGTCCGACGAGCCGTGGAGCGACGCCGACCGGGGCCGCGTCAGGGAGATCTTCGAGGCGGTCAGCCGCGAGTTCGAGGACGAGGGCCTGGTCGGGCGCCGGGTGCTGTGGGCGCTCGACCGAGAGGACATCGCCCAGGACCTCATGCGCTTCCTCGACGCCGACGACGCCTACCGCCGCGCGGAGGGCGCGGTGCCGGTGGCCACCGAGCTCGCGTTCGGGCCCGACGCGCCCACGGGCGCGACGCTCGACCTCCCCGGCGGGCGCCACGTCTCGTTCAAGGGCTTCGCCGACCGGGTCGACCGGCGAGCCGACGGCAGCCTGGTGGTCCTCGACTACAAGACCGGGCGCCTCTACCCCGAGGTCAGGCAGATCGCCGACGATCCCACGTTCGTCGCCGGTACCAAGCTCCAGCTCCCCGTGTACGCGCTCGCCGCCGCCACCGCGCACGGCACCCCCGACACGCCGGTTCGCGCCGCCTACTGGCACATCTCCTCCCGCGAGGCGTTCGCCCAGGCCGGCTACCAGGCCTCCCCCGATCGCCAGGCGCAGTTCGTCGAGGTCCTCACCCACATCGCCGACGGCATCGAGGGCGGCATCTTCCCCGCGTACCCCGGCGACCCGGACACCTGGCGGGGCGGGTTCAGCAACTGCGGCTACTGCGACTTCGACTCGGTGTGCGGACGCAACCGCCTCCACGAGTGGGAAGGCGTCCGCACCGCACCCGAGGTCGTCAGCTACCTCGAGCTGCGCGGCGCCGCCGTCGACGAGGACGGGGAGGCCGACTCGTGACCGGCACCAGCGACCCAGCACCGCTGCGAGACACAGCACCGCTGCGAGACACAGCACCGCTGCCGGACGAGGGGCAACGCACCGACATCGCGACGCTGCTCGATCGCACGCTGTTCGTCGAAGCCGGGGCGGGCACCGGCAAGACGTCGAGCCTGGTGGGACGGGTGCGTGCCCTGCTCGCCGCGGGCGCCACCGTCGACGACCTCGCGGTCATCACCTTCACCGAGGCCGCCGCGGCCGAGCTGCGCGACCGGGTGCGACTCGAGCTCGACGCCGTCGACGAGCCGTGGGCACGCTCCGCGGTGGCCGACCTCGACGGCGCGGCCATCTCCACGCTGCACGGGTTCGCGCAGCGCATCCTCGCCGAGAACCCCCTCGAAGCGGGGCTTCCCCCCGTGGTCGAGGTGCACGGCGAGATCGGGGCGCAGGTCGACTTCGACCGGCGCTGGCGGGCCCACCTCGACCTCCTGCTCGACGACGATGCCTCGGCCGACCTCGTGCAGCGCGCCATCGTGCTCGGCATCGAGATCCGCCACCTGCGGAACCTGGCCGTCATCCTCGAGAACGAGTGGGATCGAATCCCCGCCGACCACTCGTGGTCGCCACCCCGGCTGGCGCCGGTGTCGCTCGACAGCGTCCTCGAGCCGCTCGCCCGCATCGACGAGCTCACCTCGGCCTGCACCAACTCCGACGACCGCCTCCTCGCGCGCATCGACGAGTGGCAGCCGTGGCGTCGACGGGCCGAGCGCGCCACCACCGACATCGAGGTGCTCGCCGTGCTCGGCGACATCGAGCTGAAGCACTCCCGACGTGGCCGCAAGGGCGACTGGGGTGGTGCCCTCGACGAGGTGAAGGCGCTCATCGAGGACGCCGAGCACCGGCGGGTCGCGATCCTCAACGGCCAGATCGACGAGGTGCTGGCCAGCCTGGTGGGCAACCTCTGCACCTTCACGCTCACCGGCGTCGACCAGCGCATCGCGGCCGGTCAGCTCCAGTTCCACGACCTCCTCGTGCTGTGCCGCAGGCTGTTGCAGGAGTCGCCGGACGCGCGCCGCCGCCTCCACGACCGCTTCCGGTACCTGCTCGTCGACGAGTTCCAGGACACCGACCCGATCCAGATCGAGATCACGCGGCTCATCGCCACGTCGATCACCGACGTGGCCGGCAAGGGATGGGCCGAGCTCACCGCCGACGAGGGCCGCCTGTTCTTCGTGGGCGACGCCAAGCAGTCGATCTACCGCTTCCGGCGCGCCGACATCGGGCTGTTCCTCACGGTGCGGGACTCCGCAGGCACCGACCCGCGCACCCTGTCGACGAACTTCCGCACCGTGCCCGGCATCGTCAACTGGGTCAACGCCACGTTCACCGAGATCATGGGCGAGGGCACTCCGGGGGCCCAGCCTCGCTACGAGCCGCTGCACGCCAGCCGCGGCGTCGGCCCCGACCCAGGCCCACCGGTCACCGTCATCGGCGGCCCCCTCGACATCAAGCGGGCACCCGACCGGCGGCGCGCCGCCAGCGACGACCTCGCCCGGGCGTTGCGCGCCGTCGTCGACGGCGGCTGGCAGGTCGAGGACCGGCGCAGGAACGAGTGGCGACCGGCCCGCTGGGACGACATCGCGGTCCTCATCCCGGCACGCACCGGTCTCCCCGAGCTGCGCGCCGCGCTCGACCGCCACGACGTGCCCTACCGCATCGAGGCCAGCTCGCTGGTGTGGCTCACCCAGGAGGTCACCGACCTGTTGGCGGTGCTGCGCGCGGTCGACGACCCGGCCGACGAGCTGGCGCTGCTCGCGTCGCTGCGATCGCCCGGCTTCGCCTGCGGCGACGACGACCTCGCCCGCTACGTCGCGGCCGGCGGACGCATCGACCTCGACCGCACCATCCCCGAGTCGCTGCCCGACGACGATCCGGTCGCCACGGCCATCGGCTCGCTGCGCACCCTGCGCGACCGGGCGGCGTGGGATGCGCCGAGCGCGCTCGTCGAGCGGGTCATCCGTGAGCGCCATCTGATGGAGCTGGCGCTCACGTCGCACCGGCCCCGCGACGTCTGGCGTCGCCTGCGGTTCGTCGCCGACCAGGCCCGCGCCTACGTCGATGCCGAAGGCGGCACCCTGCGCGACTTCCTCGGCTGGACCGACCTCCAGGCCGACGAGATGGCGCGGGTCAGCGAGAGCATCCTCCCCGAGACCGACGACGTCGCGGTGCGGGTGATGACCGTGCACGCCTCCAAGGGGCTCGAGTTCCCGGTCGTCGCCCTGGCGGGCCTCGACCGCCAGCCGCACGAGAAGCGTCCTGGCCCAAAGCTCCTGTGGGGCGGCGATCGCTTCGCCGCCAGCCTTCGCAAGGCGATGCGCACCTCGGACTACGAGGCGCTCGAGGCGGTCGACGACGCCCACGAGGTGCACGAGGCCTGGCGCCTCATGTACGTCGCCACCACCCGGGCCCGCGACCACCTCATCCTCGGCCTGCACCACCAGGACGGGGCCACGCCCGACCGCAACGTCGCCGCCCGGTTCCACGAGATGTGCGCCCGCCGACCCGACCTGTGGCGACGACTCGACCTCGACTCGGCTCCCCCGGCGCCAGCGGGCCCCGCCCGCGTGCCGGCGGCACCAGACCGCGCCGGCCTCGTGGCCGACCGCGACGCGTTCGTGGCGACGCGGGCTGCCCTCCTTGCCAAGGCCGCAGTCCCGTCGGCCCTCGCCGCCACCGCCATCGCCGCCGCGTCCCAGGCCTCGGCCCACGACCCTGTGCCTCCAGGCCCCGCGCCCATGGGCGCGGAGGCCGGTCCGGTCGGCATCGACGATGGCACCGACCACGACAGCGACGCGGCAAGCGCTGAGCCGTGGCGACGGGGCCGGGCGGGCACCAGCATCGGCCGCGCGGTGCACGCCACGCTCCAGACCGTCGACCTCGCCACCGGGGCAGACCTCGCCTCGATCGCCGCGGCACAGGCCGCGGCCGAGGGAATCCCGGGCCGCACCGCCGAGGTCGAGCGCTCGGCGCGGGCCGCGCTCGGCTCCCCGATCGTGCAGGCTGCCGCGGAGCTGCCCCACTGGCGCGAGCTCTACGTCGGCGCGGCGGTCGACGGCGTGCTGTGCGAGGGCTACCTCGACCTGCTGGTCGACGGTCCCGACGGTCTGGTGGTCGTCGACTACAAGACCGACCGGGCACCCGACCCTGCCGCGCTCGTCCCCCGCTACCGCCTCCAGACCGCCACCTATGCCGTGCTGGTCGAGGCGACCACCGGGCGTCCTGTCGCTCGCTGCGTCCTGGTCGCGCTCGGCCCCTCTGGTGCCGTCGAGGTCGAGATCCCCGATCTGAATGCTGCACGCCATGAGGCTCGGGCGGTGATCGCCGCGACCGGGCGTCAGGTGTCGGGGCGTCCCGCCTGATCCACCCCGCCGTGGCGCGGCAGGTCGATCACCCGCGCCGACGGTGCCGCGGCGAGCAGTGCCTCCACCGACGACGGCTGGCAGGTGAACAGCAGCACCTGGTGGTCGGCGGCGATCGACGCCAGCACCTCGGCCATCCGTGCCGTGCGGATGGGGTCGAAGTTGACGAGGACGTCGTCCATCACGAACGGCAACGGGGTGTGCGCCACCATCTCGGCGGCCAGGCCGAAGCGCAGACACAGGTACAGCTGCTCGGCCGTCCCCCGGCTCAGGTCGTCGGTGGTGAGCCGGCGCCCGGCGTGATCGATCAGCACGATCTCGCCGTCGGCCACCGTCACCGTCCGGTAGTGGCCCTCGGTGATCTGGGCGAACCAGCGCTGCGCCCGGGCCAGCACCGCCGGCTGGCGCTCGTGCTCGTAGCGGGCCAGCGTGTCGGCGACGATCGTGCGGGCCGCGGTGAGCGTGCGCCACTCGTCCACCGCGTCGGCGAGACGGGTCCGGGTGGCCTCGACCCGCAGGGCCGCCTCGGCGACGTCGGCCGAACGCGACAGCTCGTCGAGCGCTCGCTCGGCGTCGTGGTGGGTCCTGATCGTCTCCTCGTGCTCGGCCTCGAGGCGTGGGAGGCGGTCGGCGGCGTCGCGACGCGCTCGCTCCCAGCCGTCGACGTCACCGGTCGCCAGCTCGTCGAGCAGGCTGCCCGCGTCGCCGGCGGCGAGCGCGGTGTGCAGCGCTGCCCGGGCCACGTCGGCCTCAGCGACCAACTCGCGGTGACGCCGCCAACGCGCGACGACGGAGTCGGCCTCGGCGTCGCTCGACACCTCTGCCTCGTCCCACACGGCGACCAGGCACTCGCGCGCGGCGTCGGCACGTCCGGCTGCGGCGTCGGCACGCGCCTCAGCATCGGCCACCGTCACCGCAAGTTCGGCAAGCGAGCGACGGGCATCGTGGTCTGCCGCCAGGCGGTCCGACAGGCGACGCACGTCGACCAAGGGGTCACCGGACTCGGCGTCTCCCGCTCGGGCGCTCAGCGACGCAGCTCGTGCGCGCCAAGCCGACGACGCCTCGTCGAGCCGCGCCCGCTCGGCTTCGGCGGCGTCGAGGTCGCGCAAGACGCCGCGGGCGCGCTCGATGCCGGTGAAGAGGTCGTTGACAGCGTCGACCCCAAGTTCGACCGGCACCAGGCGCTCCTGCTTCCAACGGCGCCACTCGGCATCGTCGGCCGACACCCGCGTCTCGATGCCCGCAACCGAGGTCGCAGCGTCGGTCACCATCCCGCGCAGGCGCGCTGCCTGCGCCTCCAACCCGCCGCGACGCTCGCGGGCGTCGATCTGCTGCTGGATCCGGCGTTCCTCGTCGTCGAGCTCGACGGCGCAGCGTTCGACGTCGTCACTGGTCGGCTCCGGCGGCAGCCCCAGCACCAGCGCAGACGCCTGCACCCTGGTGCGCAGCAGGTCGATCCTGGACTGCACCTCGTCACGGGCACGACGGGCGTCTCGCTGTTCGGCACGCAGGTTCGCCATCACCTCGGGCCCAGCCGCGGAGCGGGTGCTCAACAGCACCACGATGCCGAGCACGAGCGCGCTGGCCCCGGTGAGCAGGAGGCCAGCGGCCAACGGTCCGCCACCGCCCATCACGGTGACGGCACCGGCGCCGAGCAGGACCACGCCGACCGCGACGAACAGCGCGCCGATCGACGACGTGCGGCCAGCGCCTCTGGACTGCAGCGCGGCGAGGCCGGCGATCGTCCCCTGGGCAGCATCGAGGCGTCCGGTCTCGGAGCCGAGGTCGACGAGGTCGGCGCGCAGCTGGCGCATCGAGCGCAGCCGACGCTCGAGGTCGCCGGCGCTGTCGATGCGTTCGGCGTCGACGTCGAGCCCCTCGAGCTCGAGCTCGATGTCGGAGAGCTGACGTCGCAGCGAGTCGCGCTCCTCGGTGGCGGACGCCAAGGCGCTGGCGAGCCCTGCGGACACGTCGCCTCGCCGTCGCACCTCGTCGGCGGCGGGGATCGAGACGTCGAAGCCAGCGAGGTGCTGGCGATCCCAGTCAGGTCCCAACCGCTCGAGGTGCTGGTCGAGCTCTGCGCGGCGGGCCTCGACCGCTGCGTCGAGCTCGACGAGGCGGGCCGTGCGGGCCGTCTCCGCACCGAGCTCGCCGGCGACCTCGTCGATCTCGCCGGCCATGGCGTGGAGCCCGTCGTCGACCGTGAGGGTGTCGCGCCTGGCGACGAGCGCCACGACGTCGTCCGACGCCTTGGTCCACGTCCCCTTGGCAGCGGCCAGGTCGGCTCGAGCCGCGCTCAACCGAGCGGAGTAGTCCTCGTCGACCTCACCGCGCAGGTCGAGCCCCGCCTGCTCCGCCTCGATCGCCACGAGGCGCTGGTGCGACGGCCAGGCATCGAGCAGCGACGTCGCGCGGTGGAGCTCGACGCGGCACTCGGCCACCTGCTCACGGGCCCGCTCGGCGGCACGCAGCAGGGCGTCGACGTCCTCGGCTCGACGGGTGAGGTCGAGAGCGGCTGCGGTCGCCGATGCCAGGTCGCGCCGTGCGTGGCGCGCCTGTTCGGCCAGGTCGCGGATGTCGCACCGACCACGGGCTCGCAGCAGGGCGCTGCGGCGCGCGTCGAGGGTGTCGAGCGCCTCGCGAGCCGATCGCCCCCCGCCGACGATGCCGGCAGCGAACACGCGGTCGCGCACCTCGGCGGAGTCGAGCAGCTCGAACGAGTCGAGCTCGCCGAGCCCGAACGCGAAGACGTTGGCGAAGAGTGTGGCGTCGGCGTGGCCGAGGAGCTCGGCGATGCGGTGGGTCTCGGCGAGCGAGCCGTCGGGGCCGCGCAGCGCGAAGGTGCGGGGGTCGAGGTGGCGTTCGACGACCCACCTCGCGCCCTGCTGGTCGACGACCGACACAGCGCCGCCATGTCGTCCCCCGTGCACCGGATCATGGCGTCGCCCACGGCTGCGGCCGTCGGGGAAGCCGAACAGGACCCCGCGCAGGAACGCCAGCAGGGTGCTCTTCCCCGCCTCGTTCGGGCCCGACACGATGGTGAGCCCTGGTCCCAGATCCTCGACGCGGGCACCGGTGAACACGCCGAACCCGTCGATGCGCCACCCGTCGATCCGCATCGTCAGGCCTCGTGCCGGTCGACGAGGTCGACCGCCAGCTCGAGGGCGTCCTTCCACAGGCGATCACCGGTGGGCGTGGGCCCGTCGTCGATGGTGCCGTCGACGTTGTGTTCATCGACGAGGAGGGCGACGTCGCTCGGGAGCTCGGCATCCCACGCGGCACGCAGTTCGGCGCCGCGATCGGACTCCAGCTCCATCGCCTCGTCGATCATGTCGGCCACGAAGTCGTTGCGCTCGCTGAGGCTGGCGATGTCGCGCGGCCCCTGCGTGTGCGCATCGAGGCGGTCCCACCACACCAGCGGAGGCTGCCCCGACTCGTCGTCGCGCAGGTCGGCGAGCAACGCCGGGAGCGTCCCAGGGCGGCTGAGGTCGTCGTGGAGCTCGCCGCGACCCTCCAGCCGCACCCGCAGCACCACCGACCTGCCCTCGGCGGCGGCGAGGTGGGAGTGCGCCTCCTCGGCAAGGCGCGATCGCAGCGCCCCCAGGTCGGCGAGACCTGCGATGTCGATCGACGCCACGTCGAGGCGGACGCGATCGAGCACGACGAACTCCGGCTCGGCGACGGTGCCCGCGTCGTCGATCTCGACGATGAGGGCACCGTGGGCGCCGGTCTCGCGGGCGTGCCGCCCCTGGAGGTTGCCCGGGTACACGATCCACGGGTCGCGGTGCAGCACCTGGCGCACGTGGACGTGCCCGAGCGCCCAGTAGTCGAAGCCCGAGCGCACCAGGTCGTCGACCGAGCACGGGCTGTACGGGTCGTGGCCCGGCTGGCCGCCGACGTTGGCGTGGAGCACGGCGACGTGAGGACCGGGGTGCTCCCCCGGCGAGAAGTACGACGACAGGTTCTCGGTCTCGTGTCGCCGGGCGTAGCTCGTGCCATGGACGGTGGCGAGGTGCTCGCCGTCGCGCTCGACCGGAACCGACTGGACCTCGCCAGCGGGGAAGACGGTGACCGAGTCGGGCCAGTCCCGCACCGCGGTCCAGCCCTCTTCCACCGGGTCGTGGTTGCCGTGGGCGATGAACGTGCGGATGCCCGCCTCGTCGAGGCGCTGGGTGCCACGCAGGAGCCGGAGCTGCGCACGGACGCCGCGCTCGGGGCCGTCGTAGATGTCGCCGGCCAGCACGACGGCGTCGACCTGCCGCAGAATCGCCACCCGCACGAGCTCGTCGAACGCGTCGAGGCTCGCATCGCGGAGCAGTGCCGCCGCCGCGGGCGAGGTCGCGCCGAGGCCGACGAACGGCGTGTCGAGGTGGAGGTCGGCGGCGTGAAGGAAGCGGAAGGCCACGGAGACCCTCATGGTAGGGCTCGACGAGCCCGTGGTGATCGACCATCGCGCAGCGCGCGTGCGGCCTCGCCGTGCGCGTCGAAGGGACAGCGCGTGCGGCCTCCCCGTGCGCGTCGAAGGGACAGCGCGAGCGACCTCGCCACGCGCGTCGAAGGGACAGCGCGGGCGACCTCGCCGAGCGCGTCAGGG
>CAZBTQ010000023.1:0-27575 GCA_964494405.1 uncultured Iamiaceae bacterium | reverse complement strand
CCGGCGGTCGACCACGAGCTGGTGGGCGACGCCGAGATCGCCGACCTCAAGGCCAGGGTGCTCGACTCGGGCCTCTCGGTCGAGCGGCTCGTCGCCACGGCCTGGGCCTCCGCGTCGAGCTTCCGCGCCACCGACAAGCGCGGCGGCGCCAACGGCGCCCGCGTCAGGCTGGCGCCGCAGAAGGACTGGGAGGCCAACGAGCCGGCCGAGCTGGCGACGGCCCTCCAGACCCTCGAGGGCATCCAGCAGGACTTCAACTCGGCGCAGTCGGGCGGCGTGCGGGTCAGCCTCGCCGACCTCATCGTCCTCGCCGGCGGTGCCGCGGTCGAGAAGGCGGCACGCGACGCAGGGCACGACATCACCGTGCCGTTCTCGCCGGGTCGCACCGACGCCACCGCCGAGCAGACCGACACCGAGTCGTTCGAGGTGCTAGAGCCCCAGGGCGACGGCTTCCGCAACTACATCCGGGCCGGCGACAAGCTCGATCCCGAGGCGCGGCTCGTCGACCGCGCGAACCTCCTCGGTCTCACCGCTCCGGAGATGACCGCCCTCGTCGGAGGGATGCGAGTGCTCGGTGCCAACCACGGCGGTTCGAGCCACGGGGTCTTCACCGACCGGGTCGGCGTGCTGAGCAACGACTTCTTCGTCAACCTGCTCGACATGGCCACGGTGTGGAACACCTCTGGCGACGAGCACGTCTACCAGGGCGTGGACCGCGGCTCCGGTGCAGCGAAGTGGACGGCCACCGCGGCCGACCTCGTGTTCGGCTCGCACTCCGAGCTGCGCGGCCTGGCCGAGGTCTACGGTGCCGACGACGGCGAAGCCAAGCTCGTCGACGACTTCGTGGCCGCGTGGGCCAAGGTGATGGACGCAGATCGGTTCGATCTGCACTGACCGGTCGTCGTGGGTGGCGTCTGCACGAGGTGTCGACGCCACCCACCGCACGGTCCGATGGGGGGAGCACGATGAAGACGTTCGTGGTCGGCATCACCACCGACGAGACGGCGCAGGCGGCCGCGCACGAGGCGCTCGACCTCGCTCGGGCGCTCGGTGCCACCGTGCACTTCGTGTCGGCGGTGGAGGACAACGTGGAGACCGTCATCGGCGCGGGTCGCGACCGCACCACCGTCGACGGGTTGTCGGTGGTGCGCGACCACATCGAGCGGCTGCTGCGCGACCTCGGCACCGAGGTGCCGTACACGGTCCGCACCGTCGAGGGCGACCCCGCCAAGGCGCTCATCCGCGAGGCCGAACGGGTCGGCGCCGACCTCATCGTCGTCGGCAACGTGCGGATGCAGGGGATGGCTCGGGTGCTCGGCAGCGTCGGCAACGACGTCTCGCACAACGCACCCTGCAACGTGCTGATCGTCAAGACGACCTAGGAGCTCGGGGCGTCCATCGTGGCGAGGGTCGGGTCGAGACCCGCGCCGAACAGCGGCATCGCCGGCCACGTGGCAGAGAACGTGCGCGTCGACGGGTCGAGCCGGATCTCGAGGCGATGCGGGGTGGCGAGGAACGCCAGATCGACCGCCACCTGCCCGTCGGCCGTACGGCACGCGGATGTCGCGGTCGGAGGGTTCGACGCCGTGCTCCACTCGTCGGACAACGTGATCGCGAACGCCGCCTCGCCGCGTTCGTGGATCACGAGGTGATCTCCCTTCGCGTCGACGCGCGTCACGGTGCGATGCGTCGTCGGGCGACGATCACCGGGCGTGAACGCGCCCTCGAGCGCCGCGACGGTCGTACCGTCGAGGCGTCGCGCTGCGGTGGGCAGCGACAGCGAGGCGATGCGCGCCGACAGTGCGGCATCGTCAGCTGCGGTGGCGGTGACGTCGAACGCTGGGAGCAGGTGGGACCAGATGTGGTCGAGCAGCGACTGCATGTCGATCGCGTGGGTGAACGCCGCGACGACGGCGTCGTGTTCGGGGAGCACGAGCATGAGCTGGCCGAACGCACCATCACCTCGATAGCCGTGGCGCGACATCCACATGCCGAAGCCGTAGCCCTGCTGCCAGTCGGGGTTCGGCTCACCGGGGTTCGCCACCTGGGGTCGTGACGCCTCGGCGACCCACCCCTCGGGCAGGAGGCGGCGGCCCTCCACGACACCGTCGTCGAGGAGGAGCTGGCCGAGGTCGGCGATCGCGTCGAGCGTCGTGAAGACGCCCGAGAACCCCGGCTCGACGCCGGTGCGGTACCGACGCCACGCGAAGTCGGTGATGCCGAGCGGGTCGAGCAGCCTCGGGCGCAGGTACTCGCTGAGGGGCTGGCCCACGAGGCGCTGGAGGATGGTTGCCAGGGCCAGCACCGGCGGTTGGCTGTAGGCGAACACCGACCCTGGTTCGTGTTGCGGTGGGAGGTGGAAGAGGCCTCGCACCGGGTCGTCGGGGTCGGCGGCGAACGACTCGGCCAGCATCTCGTGGTCGTGTCCCGTCGACATCGACGCGATGTGGCGGATGCGGATGTCGAGGGTGGGTCCGTCCACGACGCCGACGAACGCGTCCGGCAGGTGGTCGAAGACGCGGTCGTCGAGCGCAAGGCGGCCTTCGCCGATGGCCAGCGCCAGGGCCGTCGAGGTGAACGACTTGCTCAACGAGTAGACGAGTCGGCTGCGGTCGGCGGTGTGCGGAGCCCAGCGGGCGTCGACGACTCGATGCCCGTGCCGTTGCACGATGAGCCCGTGCGGCTCGATGCCCGTGTCGGCGTCGAGCGCGTCGAGCAGGTCGACGAGCCGGTTGGCGTCGATCCCTGCGGCGGAGGCAGCGACCTGGCGCGGCGTCACCACGTCGCGGTCCCACCTGTGAGCGCCCGCGCGTCGTGGGCGCCGGCGAGCGAGCCGTCGCCGGTCCGTTCGATCAGGTGTGCGTGGCCGAAGCCCGAGTCCCACGCGCCGGCCACCTCGACGACGTGCCCGCGGGCGCGGAGGCCGTCGATCCACTCCGCCGGGGCCCGGCTCTCGACGGCCACGCTCGCGGCGCCGGGGACGTCCCACGTGTCGAAGCCGCCGTCGCCGAGTCGCCAGCGCGGCGCGGCGGTGATCCGGGCGGGAGACTGTCCCGCGACGAGGAGCCGAGCCAGCATCTGGAGCACCACCTGAGGTTGCGTGTCGCCCCCCATCGTGCCGAGGACCGCTCGGAAGGCGCCGTCTGCGCCCTGCACGAGTGCGGGTGCGAGCGTATGTGGAGGCCGGCGACCAGGGGCGAGCTCGGCGGGGTGCCCCTCCTCCAGCGAGAAGCCGAGCCCACGGTTGTGCACGAAGATGCCCACCTCTGGTACCGCGAGGTGCGCGCCCCAGCCGCGGGCGTTCGACTGGATGAGCGACACGGCCATCCCCTCGCCGTCGACGGCGCAGAGGTAGATCGTGCCGCCGGGGGCGGCGTGCACCGGCACCGTGGCGGCACGCTCGGGATCGAACGCGGCGGCCCGCGCGGCGAGGACGGCCTCGTCGAGCAGTGCCGGGCCGTCCGCACCGTCGAAGAGCACGTCGGGTCGGTCGTAGCCCGCGAGCCGTGCCGCCTCGACCAGCAGGTGGGCCCACTCGCCGCTGTCGGGGTGCGGTGCTGTGCCGAGGGCTCCACCTGCCAGTTCGGCGATGCGGGCTGCGGCGAGTGAGAGGTAGCCCTGGCTCGTCGGCGGCACGGTCCACACCCGGTGGCCCCACACGTCGATGCCGAGGGGGTCGACCCATCTCGCCTGCGGCGTTGCCAGGTCGTCGGGGGAGTAGAGCCCGCTGCCGAGGCGGCGCAGGCCGTCGCCGAACTCGCCGAGGTAGAACGCGTCTCGCCCGCCCGTCGCGATCGCCACCAACGTCCGCGCCACCCCGGGCCTGGTGATGGTCGTGCCGGCGCGGATCGGTTGCCGCGTGTAGTCGTCCGCCCCCGTCACGTGGGCGATGGCGCCGATCCGCGAGGCCAGGAGCGGGGAGGCGGGAAAGCCGTGCTCGGCCAGGTCGCGAGCGGGTTCGAGGACGTCGATGAGCGGCAGTCGGCCGTGCCGCTCGTGGAGCGTGACCCAGCCGTCGACGCAGCCGGGGACGGTGGCCGAGCGGATGTCCTCGTCGAGCGGCATCCGGTCGAGACCCTCGGCCCGCATCGCCGCCGCGTCGGCTCCGCTACCCGCCCGGCCGCTGGCGTCGAGGCAATCCGGCGGTGAGCCGTCGGCGTGGTGGACCAGCGCGAACAGGTCGCCGCCCATGCCGCACATGTGCTGGGTGGTCACCGCGAGAACAGCGCTGGTGGCGACGGCCGCGTCGGCGGCGGTGCCTCCCGACCGCAGCGCGTGGACGCCGGCCTGCGAGGCCAGGTGGTCGACGCTGCACACCATCCCGCGGCGCGCCCTCCACGTGTGGAATGGCGGGCCAGGATCCGGCGTTGCAGGCATCGACCCCATCATGGCGCGGCCGACCACGGCCGGGCCCGGAGAGGCACACGTGCCGTCAACCCGACTCCCCACCTACTACATCTCCCACGGCGGCGGCCCGTGGCCGTGGCTGATGGACCAGATGCCGGGGGTGTGGGACGGGCTCCACCACTCGCTGCGAACCCTGCCGGCCGATGTCGGTCGTACCCCTCGTGCCGTGGTCGTGGTGTCGGCGCACTGGTGGGCGCCCGAGTTCACCGTGCAGACCAACCCCAACCCCCCGATGCTCTACGACTACGGCGGGTTCCCCGACTTCACCTACCACGTGCAGTACCCGGCACCTGGCGCTCCGGAGGTGGCCGCCCGCGTGTCCGAGCTGTTGACGGACGCCGGAATCCCCGTCCGCGAGGATCCGGATCGAGGCTTCGATCACGGCGTCTTCGCGCCGTTCGTCGTCGTGTACCCGGACGCCGACGTCCCCCTCGTCCAGCTCTCGATCAAGTCCGGCTTCGATCCAGCCGACCACCTCGCCGCCGGTCGAGCGCTGGCACCCCTTCGCGACGAGGACGTGCTGATCGTCGGCAGCGGGTTCAGCTACCACAACCTGCGCCTCTTCGGGGCGGGCGCGGCCGAGCCGTCGCACCAGTTCGACGAGTGGCTCACCGCAGCGCTGGTCGCGGCGTCACCCGACGAGCGCACCGAGCTGTTGCAGCGGTGGGAGTCCGCGCCGAGCGCCCGCATCGCGCATCCGGCCGAGGACCACCTCGTGCCGGTGATGGTCGCTGTCGGTGCCGCCGAGGGCGACGTCGGGACGCGGATCTACCACGAGGACGACGTCATGGGCGGCGTCGCCTCGTCGAGCTACCGCTTCGGCTGAACCGCCGACGGCTTCAGCCGGTGCGGCTGGAGAGCAGCGACGCCCACACGGCGCGCTCCTCCTCGAACGGGGCTGCCTGCGCTGCGGTGTCGCGGCCGAACACCATCGTCTGGCGCTCGAGCGGGTCGTAGGCCGGCCAGCGTCCGATGCCGTCGTGACTGGGGTCGCCCGTGCGGGCGAACGCCGTCCAGGCGTCCATCATCTGCCCCGACAGGCGGTCGGCGTCGGGGCCGCTGCCGCTCATGCGGTCGTCGCCGGTGGTGCCGATGGTGCCGAACACGAACGGGATCTCGAGCCCGTGGCAGGCGCCGAGCGTGCCGCCCCGGGCGGGTGACTCCCAGTCGAACTGGTACACGAACGTGGCCGGCTGGTGCGCCCGCTGGGCCTCGGCGAGGCGCAGCGCGGGCACCCGGAACCGCGATGCGGTGGCCACCGCGTCGGACAGGTCGTGCAACGTGTGCGGCAGACCACGGGCGGCACGCGACGCGAGGTACACCTCGACGACCTCGGCAGCGCGGTGGCCGGTACCCCGCGGGAGGGTCTCGGCGATCTGTCGTTCGAGCTCGTCCCGGGTGATCTCGGGCCGGTCCGCGGCGACGTAGAGCTTCTGCTCGTCGCGGGCCGTGCCGATCACCATCGGGATGTCGCGGAGCTCGCCGTCGCGAACCGCCGCGAGTGGCGCGTCGGGCAACGTGTCGCCGTCGACCACCGGCGCCAGCGCACCACGGGAGCCCTGGGCCTGGAGCATGTCGCTGACATCCGCGGCGACGAGTGCGTCGTGGTCGCCGTCGGGGATGCCGAGCCGGTCGAGGAACGCGGTGGCCGTCGCGGCGGCGCGGCTGGTGTCGCCGAGGCGGTTGGCCGTACCGCTCTGGGCGATCGCCTTGGCGAACAGGGGGCGGGCAGCCGGCATGCCGAGCAGGGTGCACACGGCGACGCCGCCGGCCGACTGGCCGAAGATCGTGACGTTGCCGGGGTCGCCGCCGAAGCGCTCGATGTTGTCGTGCACCCATCGGAGCGCGGCGATCTGGTCGAGCTGGCCGGCGTTGGTCGCAGCTCCCCACCGGTCGCCACCGTGCTCTGCGAGGTAGAGGTATCCGAGTGCACCGAGCCGATAGTTGGGGCTGACCACCACGACATCGCCGCGCTCGGCGAGCGGGCCGCCGTCGTAGTGCGGCTGCGCGCCCCAGCCGTGGGAGAACCCTCCTCCGTGGATCCAGAACATGACCGGGCGCTTCGCGCCGTCGCACCCCGGTGTCCAGACGTTGAGGTACAGGCAGTCCTCGCTCTCTGGGCCCTGCGCGCGGAACCGCGGTGGGACGAACGGGTCCTGCGGGGCGGCATCGCCCGGAGCGGTCGTGTCGATCACTCCCGTCCACGGATCGAGAGGGGCCGGCGCGAGCCAGCGGCGCGCACCGACAGGAGGCTGGGCGAACGGCACGCCGAGGAACGCCGCGTGGCCCCCCCGGTCGACGCCGCGGATCGCACCGAGCGTGGTCTGTCCCTCTGGTTGCACCGTCGCTCCCCTCGCCGGCCGCTTGAGCGGATGGCCCTGGTGCAGCACAGTAGAGGACGGAACGTCGTTCTGACTGACGGAACGACTGTCACGGTCGAACCTGGGGGGAACCGATGAGCACGAGCGTCACGAGGTCCGAGGCCGTCGACACCGCGCACGGAGCGGTGCGCGGGATCGAGCAGCAGGGCGTGCGGGTCTTCCGTGGTCTGCCATACGGCGCGTCGACCGCGGGACCCAACCGCTTCCGGCCACCTCAGCCGCCCGAGCCGTGGACCGGCGAGCGAGACGCCCTCGCGTACGGCGAGACCGCGCCCCAGACCTTCAGCCGCCTCGCGTTGGGCGGCACCAAGGGCAACCGGCCGGCGCTCGGCGAGGACTGCCTGCGCCTCAACGTCTGGACGCCCGGATGCGACAGCGCGAACCGGCCGGTCATGGTGTGGTTCCACGGCGGCGGGTTCGAAGCCGGCACCGGGTCGATGCTCCTCTACGACGGCTCGAACGTCGCTCGGCGTGGCGACGTGGTCGTGGTCACGGTCAACCACCGCCTCAACGTGTTCGGGCACTGCTTCCTCGACGGGCTCGGCGACGAGTTCTCGGGGTCGGCCAACGCCGGCTTCCTCGATCTGGTCGCTGCGCTGGAGTGGGTGCGCGACAACATCGCCGGCTTCGGTGGCGACCCCAGCAACGTGATGATCTACGGCCAGTCGGGCGGCGGTCGCAAGGTCAGCATCGCCATGGCCGCACCGGTGGCGAGTGGCCTGTTCCACCGCGGCGTCGTGCAGAGCGGGTCGCACCTGCGCCTCCTCGACCGGGACCGCGCCGTCGGCCTCACGGCGGCGCTCCTCGACCAGCTCGACATCCCCCGGTCCGAGCCGCGACGGCTCCAGGACGTCTCGATGGACGACCTGGTGGCCGCCCAGGCCGCGGTGCGTGGCAGGTTCTCGCCCACCGACGACGGCGTGGTCTTCGACGGCGACCCGTGGGACCCCGACGCGCCCGCGCTGTCGTCGTCGGTCCCGCTGGTGGTCGGCACCTGTCGCACCGAGCTGTCGAACCAGGTGGGCAGCATGGACCCCACCTCCTTCGACATCACCGAGGATCAGCTGCCCGACCGCCTCTCGCGCTACGTCCCCGCCGACGACGTGGCCGAGCTGGTGGCGACCGTGCGACGGTCGTCGCCGGACGCCTCGCCGCCCGAGGTCTTCTTCACCATCGCGACGGCGCGTGGCTACTGGCTCGACTCGGTCCTGCAGACCGAGCGCAAGGCGGCCCAGGGTGGAGCGCCCGTGTGGTCGTACCGCGTCATGTGGCGCACACCGGTGGAAGGCGGGCGTCGCATCACGCCGCACTCCCTCGACCTGCCGTTCGTGTTCGACAACGTCGACGTCGCCCCCGACATGGTGGGCGAACCGACCGACGAGACGGCGGCCATGGCCGACGCGATGAGCGAGGCGTGGATCTCCTTCGCCCGCACCGGCGACCCCAACAACGCAGCGATCCCGGCGTGGGCGCCCTACGACCTCGACCGACGCGCCGTCATGCACTTCGACGTCGAACCGCACGTGGTCGACGACCCCCACCACGACGAACGGGTGGCGTTCAGCCGCTACGAGACCCAGCAGGCCCGAGGAAAGGTGTTGCACCGATGACCGACCTGTCCGCCCAGCTCACGACGGTGGACGAGACGACCGACGACGGCGTGGTCCGTCGCCGCATCGAGCTCACCGTCGATGACCACGTCGTGCCAGGTCTCCACTGGCGTCCCTCCGATGCCGAGCCGACGGCCACGATCCTCATGGGCCACGGCGGCTTCCAGTCGAAGGAGGCGCCCAACATCGTCGCCATGGCGGGCTCGTTCGCTCGCGAGCACCGATGGGCGACGATCGCGCTCGACGCGCCAGGTCATGGCGACCGTCGCAGCGAGGAGCAGATCCGCCAGCAGGACGAGACGCTCGCACGGCTGCGCACACGCGGTGTCGACGGCGAGGTGCGAGCTGGCCGGGACCGAGCCGTCGGCGACGGGTCGCGCGCTGCCGCCGACCGTTCAGGGTCGGGTCGGCCTCCGCGCATGGTGCGCGAGTGGCGAGCGCTGCTCGACGCACTCGAAGCCGATGATGAGGCAACGGGGCCGTTCGGCTACTGGGGCGTGTCGATGGGCGCGCGCTACGGCATCCCTCTGATCGCGATCGAAGCTCGCATCGATGCCGCGGTGCTCGGCTTGTTCGGGCTCCTTCCCGATCCTGCGTTCCGGGCCACCGTGGAGTCGATCACCGTGCCGATCCTGTTCCTCTTCCAGCACGACGACGAGTTGATGACCCCCGAGGCGGGCCTCGACCTGTGGCGGGCGTTCGGCTCGAAGGAGAAGACGATGCACATCAACCCGGGACCTCACGTCGGCATCCCCACCTTCGAACGTGAGTCGTCCGCCGCGTTCTTCGCCCGCCACCTCGACTGAGGAACCCTGCCCTCAGGTGCGTCCGACGGCTTCGGCGAGGTTCGCCGTCGCGACGAGCAGCGCTTCGACGATCTCGTCGCGGCGCGCATCGTCGGTGCGTTGCACCGGTGCCGAGACCGTGAGCCCGGCGACGGCCGGGCCGCGCCGACCGGGCACCGCCGACGCGATGCCGATGACACCACGCTCGCGGCGTCCGCGCCCGATGAGGTACCCGAGGTCGCGGGCCCTGTCGATGTCGGCCATGGCGGCGTCGACGTCGAGCCGATCGGGGCCGACCGACGCGGCGACCCGTTCGAGCACCTCCCTGGGGTCGTCCTCGTGGGCGAGCATCGCCCGACCGGCGACGGTGAGCGGGGCCGGGATGCGGCTGCCGACGTGGGTGGTGAAGCCCATCGGTCGAGGTGCGACGACCTTGTCGAGGTACACCACGTCGTCGCCGTCGAGCACGGTGAGGCTGACCGTCTCCGACGTGGCCCGGTGCAGGTCGTGCAGGATCGTTGTGGCGGCCCGCTTCACGGGTAGCGCGTCCACGATGCCCGCGCCGAGCTCCCACAGCCGCAGCGACGCCGAGTAGAAGCCCGTCTCGTGGTCCTGGGTGGCCCAGCCGTCGTCGACCAGGGTCTGGAGGATGCGGTGCACCGAGCTCTTCTGGAGCCCGAGGTCGGTGGCGAGTCGAGAGAGCCGAACCGGCCCACCCGCTGCGGCGAGCGCGTCGAGCACTGCCAGCCCCTTGCCGAGCGCGGTGTCCATCCGGCCATCATCGCGGTGAAACCGTCAGGACGCGAGCGATGCCCGGCGTCAGCCACCGACGCGCGGCGGCTCGATCGGCGGCATGATCGCGGCGTGAGCGACGTGACGGGAGATGACGGCACCGACCAAGGTGCGGACGACGCGCCGATCGCGACGCCGCCCGGGCACCGGGGCTTGGTGGCGTTCGGGCGCGCGAGCGTCGACACCGGACGGGGCAAGGCGGAGGAGCTCCTCGCGAGGTACAGGGATCGTCCCCTCGTCGACATCGGGCTGCGCATCTACGAGCGCGACAAGCAAGCGGCGGGCACCGTCGTGGGCAGCGCCATCGCGTTCCGGCTCTTCCTGTTCTTCGTGCCGATGCTCTTGTGCTTCGTCGGGCTCATCGGCATCTTCTCCGACGCCGTACCGGCCAGCGCGGTCGACGAGGCCCGGATCACCGGGAACCTCGCCGGTCAGATCAACGGCGCGCTCGACCAGCGTGGATCCGGTCGCTGGGTTGCGGCGCTCGCCGGGCTCACGGGCATGGCGAGCACCGGTCGGACGCTGGCCCGCGCCCTCAGCCAGGCGAGCTGCCTGGCCTGGGGGCTCCCCGTCAGCGCCAAGGCGTCGATCCGCACGATCGGCATCGTCGTGGGCCTCATCGTCGGCCTCGGCCTCACGGCCACGGTGACGAACAGGGTCAACGACCAGTTCGGGATCGGGTTCGCCGGCCTGTCGTTCTTCGCTGCCGGAGCGATCTACTCGGCGGTGTGGTGGGTGCTCTCGTTGCGACTGCCCCGAGCGCCGTCTGACCGCTCGGCGCTGTTGCCCGGCGCCCTGCTCGTCGGCGTGACGATCGCGGGCCTCCAGGCTGTGAGCCAGCTCTACCTCCCGGCGCGCTTCGAGCGGGCCTCGGAGCTCTACGGCGCCATCGGGGCCACCGTCGTCGTGCTCGGCTGGTTCTTCATCACCGGTCGCGTCGTCGTCCTGTCGATGACGATCAACGCGTGCGTGTTCGAGCGGTTCGGCAGCATCAGCGAGTTCGTCTTCTCGCTGCCCGGACTTCGGCGGATCCCGGCGCGGTGGCCGTGGATCGCGCAGGCGCTCGGCCTCGACGTCGAGGACGCACTCGACGGGGCAGACAGGGGCGTCGATCCCGCCCGATGACCGGTGTGGGTACAGTCCCGCCATGGACACCCACGTCGAGGTCACGCGCCGCATCGAAGCTGCACCAGAGGACATCTGGGCGGCGATCACCGACATCACCCGCATGGGCGAGTGGTCACCCGAGTGCCACACGTGCCGGTGGGTGGGCGATGCATCGGGTCCGGCGCTGGGCGCGCGCTTCGAGGGCCAGAACCGCAACGGCGAGCACGAGTGGACCACCGAGGCCGAGATCGTCGAGCTCGACGCGCCCCGCCGCTTCGTGTTCGAAGGCGTCGTGGGGGACTACCACTTCTCGCGCTGGGGCTACGTGATCGAGCCCACCGACACCGGGTCCACCGTCACCGAGTTCTGGGACGAGCTCCGCGGGCCCGACATCATCGAGATGACCTCGACGATCTCCGGTGTCGCCGACCGCGCACCGCACAACCGCGCCGGCATGGAGCGCACGCTCGAACGCCTGGCCGCCGCGGTCGAGTAGCCGGTCGCCCGGCGCGGCCGCCGGAGGGTTGCTAGACCGAGTGTCATGAGCGCCTCCGAGCACACCGCCACCGCCAACCGCGCCGTTGCCGCGGCCCTGCCGCTCGACGACCCCGCCGACCTGGAACGGGTCCGCCACGGTCGGGTGGCGGGGCTCGACCGCCTGGTGCTGCGCCACGACACCCACGGCCACGACATCCTCGACACCGCCGAGTGGGACTTCCTCGACCGCGATGCTCCCGACACGGTGAACCCGAGCCTGTGGCGCCAGGCCCGGCTCAACCGCGAGCACGGCCTCTACACGCTGGCGCCGCGCATCCACCAGGTGCGCGGCTACGACATCTCCAACCTCACCCTCATCGAGGGCGACACGGGGTGGATCGTGATCGACCCGCTCACCTCGACCGAGTCGGCGCGGGCGGCCATGGACCTCGCGACGGCCGAGCTCGGTGACCGTCCGGTGCGAGCCGTGATCTACACCCACAGCCACCTCGACCACTTCGCCGGCCTGGCGGGCGTGGTCGACCCGGCGGCGGTCGCGGCGGGCGACGTCCCCGTCGTCGCGCCCGAGGGCTTCCTCTCCGAGGCGGTGGCCGAGAACGTCATCGCCGGCCCTGCGATGGGTCGTCGCGCGGGCTACATGTACGGCCGCAACCTGGCCCGTGGCCCCGAGGGCATGGTCGACTGCGGGCTCGGTCGGTCGATACCAGGCGGAACGATCACCCTGGTCGGACCGACCCACGAGATCCGTGCGACCGGCGACGAGCTGACGCTCGACGGGGTGCGCATCATCTTCCAGATGACGCCGGACGCCGAAGCGCCCGCCGAGATGATGTTCCACTTCCCCGACCTGCGGGCCCTGTGCGTCGCCGAGAACTGCACGAGCGTGATGCACAACCTCTACACGCTGCGCGGCGCGCAGGTGCGCGACGCGCTGGCGTGGAGCAAGTACATCGACGAGGCGTTGCACCGCTTCGGCGACGACACCGACCTCGTCTTCGCCAGCCACAACTGGCCACGGGTCGGCGCCGACGAGGTACGGCACCACCTGCGCACCCAGCGCGACACCTACCGCTACCTGCACGACCAGACGATGCGGTTGGCGAACAAGGGCTTGGTGATGGACGAGATCGCCGAGGAGCTCGAGCTGCCGCCGTCGCTCGAGGGCGAGTTCGGGAACCGGGGCTACTACGGCACGGTCAGCCACAACGCCAAGGCGGTCTACCAGCGGTACCTCGGCTGGTTCGACGGCAACCCCGCCAACCTGAACCCGCTGCCGCCCGAGCCGGCGGCGGTCCGCTACGTCGAGTACATGGGCGGCGCCGACGCCGTGCTCGACCGGGCGCGCCGCGACTTCGAGGCCGGCGAGTACCGCTGGGTCGCCGAGGTCGTCAACAAGGTCGTGTTCGCCGATCCGACCAACCAGCAGGCCCGCGACCTCCAAGCCGAGGCGCTGACCCAGCTCGGCTACCAGGCCGAGTCGGGGCCGTGGCGGAACTTCTACCTGACCGGCGCACAGGAGCTCCGTCGTCCGCGCGCTGGAGGCGACAGCCGCAGCGCGCCGGGCACCCAGGCGGGCGGTCTGTTCGCGGCGATGACGGTGGAGATGGTGTTCGACCTGTTGGGCGTGCGCATCGACGGACCGCGCGCCGACGGCGTCGAGCTGGCGATCGGCTGGCGCTTCCCCGACCTCGACGAGGAGTGGACGCTGCGCCTCGAGCACGGAGCCGTCAGCGCGTGGCCGGCGCTCGCCGACGACGTGACCGTCACGCTGACCATGGACCGCCCGGTGCTGAGCCAGATGCTCCTCGACCGAGACTCGATCGCGGGTTCGGTGGCATCTGGCGCACTGGTGATCGAGGGCGACGCCGACACCCTCGCCACGTTCTTCTCGTTCCTCGATCCGCCCGAGCCGGGCTTTGCCATCATCGAGCCCTGAGCGGCAGGGGTCTTGACGAGGGGCGGTTCGGGCCAGCAGTGTGGAAAGGAAGCCGAACATCTGATCTTCGGCAGCCAACACTCTGAGGAGCGGCCATGACCACGATCGACCCCGAGCTCGCCGCACAGGCCGAGGCCACGATCGAGCACTTCAACGCGAACCACGCCGACACGGTGCTGTTCGTCGCTCGCCACCTCACCGCCACGCCGGGCCTGGTCGACGCCGAGTTCGGCGACTTCGACCCGTCGGGGCTGGTGCTGAACGTCGTCGACGGCGACGGTCCGCGGGTGGTCAAGGTCGACTTCGAGAGCACGATCACCTCGATCGGCGACGTGCAGGTGCACCTGCGTGGCCACCTCGTCGCGGCTCGCGCGGCGGATCCTGACGGGGCGCTCACCTCGATGGAGCGCGAGCAGGCGCGCCAGGGGAGCATCCCGACCCGGGTGGTCGACGTGCTGGCGTTCGAGGACCTGGCGCCGAACCTGCGCCAGATCACCATCGGCGGGCTCGGAGACCACGAGCCGCTCGGCCCCGACGACTTCTTCCTCGTGATGCTCCCCAAGGAGGGTCTCGAGCACCAGCTCGACGGCACCCACGACTTCGCGTACTTCATGGCGCTGCCCGACGACGAGAAGCCGGCCTGGGCGTACTACACGTGCCGTCGGTTCCGGCCCGAGGTCGGCGAGATGGACCTGTGGTTCGTCCTCCACGACCACGAGGGCGCGGTGTCGAGCTGGGCTCGTCGCGTTCAGGTCGGCGACCGAGCCGGGCTGTGGGGCCCCCGTGAGGGGTTCGAGCCTCCCGCCGACACGACCTCCTACCTGCTCGTCGGCGACGAGACCGGGCTCGGTGCCTTCGCCGGCATCCTCGACGCGGCAGACGGAGGCGTGCCCGTGCACGTCGTGGTGGAGTCCGACGACGGGAAGCCGGTGATCGACCTGCCGGCCCGGCCCAAGGACACCGTGCAGTGGGTGTCGCGCGACGGCGCCGGCCACGGCCGAAGCTCGGCGCTGCTCGATGCCGTCTCGGCGCTCACGCTCGACACGAACGGCCTGTACGCCTACGGCGCCGCCGAGTCGCGAGAGATCACCGCCGTGCGCAAGCACCTTCGCCATGCCGTCGGCATGGCGGCGACCCAGGTCGAGATGATCGGCTACTGGCGCCGCAACGACTGACTCACCAGAGGTCGATCGCTATGGGCTGGCCCGCAGCTCATCGGTGAGGGCCGTGTCGACGAGGTCGGCGTACTCGTCGTGGCGCTCGATGTAGCGGGCGATGAACGGGCACAGCGGGACGACCTTCCCGCCCTGGGCGCGCACGTCGTCGAGCGCGAACGACGCCAGCGTGGAGCCCACGCCCTTGCCCTCGAGCGAGTCGTCGATCTCGGTGTGGGTGAACACGACCCGGTCGTCTCGGCGCTCGTAGACGGCCTGGCCGACGACGTCGCCGTCGACCTCGACGACGTAGCGATCGTGGTCTGGGTCGTTGCGGATCTCCATGAGGTCCTCCTGGGACGGGTCGTCCACCCATCCTGCCCTGCGCGATCGCGCTCCCCACGTCCTGGGCCGGTCTGGTGGGGTTGCTCTGTGTCGAGTGGGAGAGTGTCGCAGTGGCAGAGTGTCGCGGTGGCCGCCCCCGAGATGTCCCGTGACGCTCTGTTCGACCAGGCAGCCCTCGTGGAGTGGGTGGCCGCGACGGTGGGGATCGCGGTACGAGACGTGGCGGTCGACCGATCGGTCGAGGCCGGGTTCGACAGCGACATCCACGTCGTGCGCTTCGACGGCGACGGCCTGCCCGACGAGTGGCGGAGCCCTTTGGTGCTGCGGGTCAAGAGCTCGCCCGCGGCGCTCGCTGACGCCACCAGGGAGCAGGAGCTGCACGGGTGGCTCGGCGACAACGGGTACCCGGTCCCGCGGATCCTCGCCGTCGTCGAACCTGGCGTGGCGACACCCGGGCCGGTCCAGATCATGCAGCTCGCGCCCGGCGTGACGATGCTCGACGCGGTGACCCGCCGCCCCTGGGCGGTCGGCGGTCTGCTCGATCGGTTCGCCGCGCTCCACAACCGCCTGCACCTGCTGGCCCTCGACGGCTACCCGACGGGCGAGGACATCGTGCAGCGGCGACTTCGCCTGCCGCGCCGCGTCGTCGCCGAGCTCGACCACGCCGGCGTGCGGGAGGGCATCGATCGGATGGAGGTGCTGTCGGACCGGTTCCACGACGCGCCTGCGTCGGTGTGCCACGGCGACTTCCACCCCCTCAACCTGCTGGTCGACGACGCCTCCATCGCCGTCATCGACTGGACCGACGCGGTGGCCGGGGACCGCCACTGCGACATCGCCCGCACGGCCGCGCTGTTCGACATCGCGCCGATCGTGGCGTCGAACCCGATCGAACGTCGGGTCCTCGGAGTGGTCGGACCTCGTCTCGGTGCGAGCTACCTGCGCCGCTACAGGTCGGGCCTCGACGTCGATCGCGAGAGGCTTGCGCTGTGGACGCCGCTGCACGCACTGCACGACTGGAGCCAGGCGCTCGCGGGGTCGACCCGCGCGTCGGCGATGCCCGCGGACATGGCGGGCGTCCTCCAACGTCGGTTCGAGCGGGCGCTCGACGCGGTCGCCTCCGCGTCGGGGTAGGCGTTCGGCCATGGCAGGCTCCGAGATCCGGTTCCGCGATCGGCAAGAGGCCGGTCGGGCGTTGGCCGAGGCGGTGGCGTCCCTCGACCTGGTGCGCCCGGTGGTCCTCGGCCTGCCTCGGGGCGGAGTGCCCGTCGCTGCCGAGGTGGCGGCTGCGCTCGATGCACCGCTCGAGGTCGTCGTCGCCCGCAAGGTGGGGATGCCGGGTCGGGCCGAGTACGCGATCGGTGCGGTGTCCGAGGGGCCTGGTGCGGTGGTCCTCCACCACGATGCCGCTGACCTGTCGCTCACCGAACGCGACCTCGACCGCGCCGTCGGGGACGCGGTCGACGAGGTGCGCCGGCGCGTCGAGCGATACCGGGCGGGCCGGCCGCTCCCGGACCTGACGGGACGCACAGCGGTCGTGGTGGACGACGGCCTGGCCACGGGGGCGACGGCCGAGGCCGCCCTCGGGGCGGTGAGGGCACGAGGGGCCGACGAGGTGATCCTCGCCGTCCCCGTCGGGTCCCCGGGCACGGTCGCCCGTCTGACGGCCGCGGGCGTGCGGGTCGTCTGCCTCTCGACCCCGTCAGGGTTCACCGCCGTCGGGCTCTGGTACGACGACTTCGCCCAGACCACCGACGCCGAGGTCCTCGCCCTCCTCGGCCGCTGAGTCGGGCGCGAACCGCCGCGTCCTTCGCGGCAGATCGCGCCCGATCAGGGGGTGCGTCAGGCGGGTTGCGGCTCGGGCGGCTGGCCCTCGACGACATCGACGGGGATGTCGCCGAGGGACGCGGGGAACAGCTCGTCCTCGGGGACCTCGGCCCGGGGGAGCTTCCTCGCCACCGTCACCCGGATCCCGACCTCGTCGGTGGGCACGCCGCCAGCCCGGCGTCGGGCGACCTCGACCGACACGACCCCTGGGCGGTCCATCCACTCCTCGGCGACGCTGGCGAGCAGCGACTGGGCGGTGGCCGTGCGGTCAGGATCCGGGTTGGTGCTCATCGGCGTCGTCCCTCCAGGTACGCAGCGATCACGTCGGCGAGCTCGCGGTGGTCGATGGATCTACCACATCCGCAGTCGCCGTCGGCGTGCGCCGCGGAGGTCGACTCGCTCGCCGGCGCGCTCTGGAGGCCGCGGCCGGCGAGGGGCCCGGTCAGGCCGCTACCCAGGGGACCGGCGATCGGTGGCAGCACCGGTCCGTCGACGAGCCGGAAGGGTGGGATGGGCGGGACGTCGAACGGCGGGTCCGGGATCGGCGGGCGGAACCAGTCGTCCCACCTGAACTCCTTGCACAACCAGGGGTAGCGCATGCAGAGGTCGAACGGCACGAAGGGCTTGCGCGGGCAGAGGACGGGCAGGAACGAGAAGTTCAGCGCCTGGGCGACCGGACCGATCGGGTTGGCGATGGCGTTCTCCGACGCGGGCGACGGGTCGTTCTCACCTGCGAAGTGCAGGCCGATCGCACGGTTGTTGGCCTGGTTCAACCAGATGCTCCCCGAGTCGCCGCCCTTGCTGACCTCGTAGTCGACGGCGGGCCACGGAGGTCGCGGCACGATCCGGATCTGGTTGCTGAACGCCACCACGCCCGGATCGCCGTAGTTGATCGAGACGCTCATGCTCACGCCGTCGACGATGCCCCGGGTGATCGCAGTGGTGCGCCCGGACTTCACGACCAGCATGCCGAGGTGGGCGGTCTCGGTGCCCGAGACGGTGCCGAGACCGAGGATGTCGCGGTTGTGGCCACGCGCCCCGTTGAGCGTCGCGACCGCGGCGTCCATCGCCGAATCGAGGCGCATGCGGGTGAGCGTGGCCACCGTCTGGGTGCCTCCGTCGATCGAGCCCGGCTGCACGATCGACTCTCCGACCCTGGCCGCCGACGCGCCGGCGAGGACGTGCCAGTTCGACAGGATCATCGGCTGGCAGGTGGCCCGGTCGTACACGACGACGCCGAGCGTGCCGGCCGTGACACGCGTGTTGCCACAGCTCACGCCGCCGATGAGCGGGTTGACAGCCGACTTGCGGTCGACCGCCTCGAGGCTCTCGGGATCGTCGTTGTCGAGCACGACCGACCCGTCCGCGTCGGACGGTCCGTAGGTCGCTTCGATGACGTCGATCGGGAACCCTTCGAGCTCGGTCGGGGTGCCGCCGCTCTCGTTGAACACCTCGGCGGCGGCCAGCTCTGCGACGGGAAGCTTGCGAGCGACGTGCACGCGCAGGGCGACGTCGTCGGTGAGCTCGCCGTCGCTGATCTTGTAGCCGACGTCGACCGCGGTGACGCCGGGGCGGCGAAGCCACTCGCGGCGCACGCCGTCGAGGACCGTGATCGCATCGTCGACCAACTCGGTGGCGGGGATGGTTGGCATGGGGACTCCTCCCATGGTCGGGACCGGACGTCGGTCCGATGGAGTGGAGAGCCCGCGCGAGACCACCTGATACGCGACGCCGTCGGGGTGACAGAGCCACGACGCGGCCGTGACGCGAACGAGCGGCGGTCAGTCCGGCAGGATCGGGACCGCGACACCTCGGTGGCGGCCGATCTCGGCGGCTCTGGTGACGGCGGTGGAGCCGAACCGGTCTCGGAGGCTGTCGAGCGTGGCGTCGAGCGTGTGGTCGGCACGCTCGCCGAACGGGAGTGGGAGCTGCACGGCTGCGTCGTCGTCGAGGTTCGAGAGGGCCACCCCGACGAGGGTGACGCCTCGCTCCTGGAGCATCGGCCACGCCTGGGCGAGCAGCGCGCACGCCGTGGCCTCGAGGAGGTCGGACCGTTGTGTCGGGTGGGGGAGGGTGGCTGAACGTGTGGCTCGACCGAAGTCGGAGAACCGCATCCGCAGCACGACCGTGCGGGCGACGCGATGGGCGGCTCGCAGCCGTCGGGCGACGCGGTCGACGAGCGCGAGGAGGGTGATCTCGACGTCGGCCCGCGAATGGTCGCGCCAACCGATGGCGTGCTGCGCGCCGATGGACCGTCGACGCCGCCCCACCTCGACGGGTCGAGGGTCGCGGTTGTGGGCGAGGGCGTGGATGTGGCGCCCGGCGGCCGGACCGAGCATCCCGACGAGGACCTCGACCGGCAGGGCTGCCACCTCGGCGACCCGGGTGATGCCGCGCGCGTGCAGCGCCTTGGTCGTGACCGGGCCGACGCCCCACAGGCGCTCGACCGGCAGACCGTGCAGGAACTCGAGCTCGGTGTCGGGGTGGACGACCAGCAGGCCGTCGGGCTTGGCGACGGCGCTTGCGACCTTGGCGAGGAACTTCGTGCGGGCGATGCCGACCGTGATGGGGAGCCCGACCTCGTCGAGCACCCGCGCCCGCAGGCGCGCCGCGATGTCGGCCGGCGCGCCCGCCAGGCGTCGTAGACCTGCCACGTCGAGGAAGGCCTCGTCGACCGACAGGCCCTCCACGATCGGTGTCGTCTCGTCGAAGATGGCGAAGACGTCCTTGCTGGCGGCGCTGTAGGCCGACATGCGCGCTGACACGATGCGAAGGCCCGGGCAGAGCGCGCGGGCGTCGCGGCCGCTCATCGGTGTGCGGACGCCGAAGGCCTTCGCTTCGTAGGAGGCCGCGAGGATGATGCCGCCGCCCACCGCGACCGGGCGACCTCGTAGCCGCGGATCGTCGCGCTGCTCGACCGACGCGTAGAACGAGTCGAGGTCGGCGTGCAGGATCGTGGCGTCGTGCCGTGCGTCCGAGCGCATCGAACACATGTTCGCACCCGGATGCGGCAGGCGCCATCGGCTCGGGCGCGAGCCACCGAGGTCCTACGAGTGCGGCTGCGAGCCCCGATCGACGGCCACGTGCTCGCTGTCACCGAGGTCGAACACGTCGATCGGGGACTCGACGGTGAGCGTCGGCACCGGGAACACCCGCCACGGAGCGGTGCCGTCGAAGGCCTCGACCGCGGCCTCGAACCGTGCCGCCAGGTCCGCCTTGACGCCGCCGCGGTGATCGAGGAACTGCCCCCACGCTGATGAGCCTTGGAACCGGTACACGTCGGCGCGCATCGTCGCGGTGGAGATGTGTGACGGCGGGAAGATCGAGCAGTACGACGTCGTCGAGTAGAGCCACGATGTGCCACGCACCCGGCGGACCTCGGGATGCAGCCGAACGGCATCGGCCAGGACGGCTCGCAGCTCGTTTCGGCGGAGTGGGAGGCGCGACGCGTGGAGCGGGCTCACGGTGTCGCCGGCTCTCGGCACGAAGTGCGTGCGGAGTAGATCGCCGTGCACCTCGGCGCTGAACGGACCGGCCCGAGCGACCGCGGCCGATGGCGGCGGTGCGGCGCTGATCGACGCGGCGAGCTCGAGGGTCCAGCGGACCTGCCCCGCCAGATCCTGTCGGTCACCCAGACCGTCGAGGTAGCGGGCCCAGTGCTCGCCGGGTGTGTCGGTCGGGTCGCCGAGTCCGAAGCGGCGATGGAGGTTCGTCAGTTGGGTCACCGCGTCCGGGAGGTCGTGCGTGCCGAGCGCCACAGCGCGGTGGGCGAACCGCAGCTGGAGCTCGACGTAGCGGGTGGGAAGACCAGCGCGGCCGCCGAGCCGAACATCCGGAGATCGAGGTGCGAGACCCACTACCCGTGCAGGACGGTGACCGGCACCGTGGCGTGCTGGACGAGGTGGCGGCTGGTCGAGCCCAGGATCTGCGCGGGCTCGGCGGTGACTCCCCGCGTGCCCACGACGATGAGGTCGACTCCCTCCTGTTCGGCGATCCGCAGCATCGCGAGCGGGGGTGGACCGTCGACGAGCAGACGCCGGTTGCGCACGGGGGCGGCATCGAGGGGCGCGCACCACTCCTGTTCGAAGCGGGTGGCGAGCTCGGCCCGGTCGCGGCGTTCGAGCATTCCGGTCGCGTGGATCGCGATGACCTCGGCGTCGATCGCCTTTGCCAGGGCGGCGGCCCACTCGAGCGCGCAGCGGCTCGCGTCGGAGGGGTCGACGCCCACGAGGATCCGGGAGACCACGGCATCGTTCACCGCGCCAGCATGCCGCCGATGGGGGAGCGGTGCCAGGATCTCACCGGGCGAGCCGGGCGATGACGATGAGCTCGCCGTCGGGGTGGCCCACCGGTTCGCCTGCCCAGCCGCCGAACAGCCGCTCGAGGTCGAAGCCTGCGCCGAGCAGGTCGCGCCGCACCGACTCCTCGGTCCGAAAGGCCATCGTCGACGTGCTGTCGCGTTCGTCGCCGTCGTCGAAGCGGTAGTGGTGGATGAAGGTCACGGTGGACCCTCCGTCGGGTCGAGGTTCGATCTCGATGACCTCGGTCCAGTGCTCGACCAGTCCGGTGTCGGTGAGGTGGATGGTGCGCGTCGTCGCAGGGCTCCACTGCTCCCACCGCCGGTCGCGAGGGTCACGTGAGTCGAAGGTGAGTCGACCGCGCGGGACCAGGTGCGCGGCGATGTGCAGCAGCGCCGACTCCCACTCGTCGTCGGACGCGAGGAACTGGGCGACGTGGCTCGACATGACGGCCAGGTCGAACCGGTCGTCGGGGAGGTCGGTTGCGGATCCGAGGACCCACGTCACCGCGTCGGTGCGCGCGCGTGCGAGGCGCAGCGACTCGGTCGCGGGGTCGACGCCGACGACGATGTGGCCGTCCGCGGCGAGCAACGCGGTCAGCTGTCCAGTTCCGCAACCGATGTCGACGATGTGCGAGCGAGGTTGCTCCGCGGCGACGCGACGGAAGAAGTCCGTGTCTGGACCCGGCAGGTTCGCGAGGTCGTAGAGGTCGACGAGTCGTGGATCGCGGAACTCTCCGTCACGCACATCCAGACGCTACGCCCGCCCCCGATCGTCCAGTCGAAGAAATTCGTTGGCGTCGGTCCGTCCGACCGGTTCGGCTGGTCCGATGACCACGATGCTCTCGATGGTGCGCGTCCGTGGCGGGCTCACGCCGTCGCTGGGGATGGCACCAGCTCACTGACGACTTCGCCGACCATCTCGTCGCCACGGCGAGCCTCCCTCGCCGTTCGCTGGTGCTCGACATCGGCGCGGGTCTGGGGGCGCTGACCCTGCCCCTCGCGGAAGCTGGCCATCGCGTGGTCGCCATCGAGGCGCACCCCGGTCGTGCCGCCGAGCTCGAGCGCACCGTCGGGGGCCTTGCGCGGGTCGTGCGTGCTGACGCATCTGATCTCCGGCTGCCGCGCCAGCCGTTCCACGTCGTCGCCAACCTCCCGTTCGCGATCACGAGCCCGGTCCTGCGACGTCTCCTGCACCGGGGCAGCCTTCTGGAGACCGCTCACCTGGTCGTGCAGGAGGCGGCCGCTCGCCGATGGGTCGGCGCGGACGCGCCGGGTTGGCGTCGGTGGGTGGCGACCTACGAGGCCAGCCTCGGAGAGTTCGTACCGCGCGGCGCGTTCATGCCACCGCCTCGCGTGGCAGCAAGGCTGCTCGTGATCGTCCGCCGCGAGCGAGGGTGAACTGGAGCGTCAGTGGCGGCGCTGCGGGCGGGTGATGCTGCCGCGCCTGATGGTCGCGTGCCCGCAGGCGTCGCAGGTGACGTGGCCGGCGCCGGGACCGGCGGCATAGGTGCCGCTGGCGCAGGTGCGACATCCCAGGCCGAGGCGGTCGGCGGTGGGATCGTCGAAGCGGGCACCGGTGCTGCCGTGCTCGCGGTCGATGTCGGCTCCGTCGAGCGTCGCGCGGTCGTGTGCCGGAAGGGTGGCGACGAGCGCGTCGGGGATGGAGTGCGGGTGGGTGGTGAGCGTCATTGGTCACATCCACATGTGGGTTGTCGAGTGCTGCGCCGTCCACCGTAGGGGGTCGAGCGGCGCGAGCGGTGTCGCGTTCTCTGTCGGCCGCGAACCGTGTCGGTGTAGGACTCGGCGTTCGCGAGCTTGAACCTGAGCCGATCGTCGGGATAGAAAGCGGCCCTTACAAATGATGGTAGGGTGCCACGGCAACGCCGTCGGCACCGTCGTGAGGAGCGAGATGGGACTCGAACGACAGGTGGCGGTTCGGCGGAGCAGGGCAAGGCGGTGGGGGTGGGTGTGGATCACCCTCACCGCCGCCCTCCTTGCGGCGGGCTGTTCATCCGATGACAGCGCCGACGCCGGGGGTTCGGCGGACGCGAGCGAGGAGGCCAGCGGTTCCGGCGACGGCGCCTTCCCGGTCGAGATCGAACACGCCCTCGGTACCACGACGATCGAGGCCGCTCCCGAGCGAGTCGCCGTGGTCGGGCTCACCGAGCAGGACGCGCTGCTCGCACTCGGCGTGGTGCCGGTCGCCACCACCGAGTGGTTCGGGGATCATCCCGGCTCGATCCACCCGTGGGCCCAGGACGAGCTCGATGCGCTCGGCGGAGAGGTCCCGGCGACCATCAGCGATGCGTCGGGGATCAACTTCGAGAACGTCGCGGCAGCGCACCCCGACCTCATCATCGCCACCTACGCCGACCTGTCCGAGACCGACTACGAGACCCTGTCGGCGATCGCGCCGACGATCGCGCAGCCGGCCGACACCTCGTCCTACGGCATCGGATGGGACCAGCAGGTCCTCACGGTCGGGCGCGCGCTCGGCAAGAGCGAAGAGGCCGAGGCCCTGGTCGCCGAGGTGGAGGAGCTGTTCGCGCAGGCCCTCGCCGACCATCCCGAGTTCGACGGCGCCACGGCGGTCGTCGCCACACCCGACGAGGGCATCTGGGTCTACGGGCCCGAGGATGCTCGTGGTCGGCTGCTCACCGCGCTCGGCTTCGCGCTGCCCGCCGACCTGGCCGATGTCACCGGTGAGGAGTTCGGCGGCAACGTCAGCCCCGAGAACGCGGCGTACCTCGACCTCGACCTGGTCGTCTGGCTCGACTACGCGGCGGTCGCCGGGTCCGACCAGGCGTCGGTGTACGAGGCCCTGCCGGTGCACACGAACGGACGTGAGGTGCACCTCGACAGCTTCGACGATCCGCTCGGTGCGGCGACGTCGTTCGTGACGGTGCTCAGCATCCCGTACCTGCTCGAAGGGATCGTGCCGATGATGGCGACCGCGATCGACGGCGATCCTGCCACCGTCGTCCCAGCTCGCTAGTGCCGTGCTCGGCAACGTTTGCGATGTTTGCAGCGTGCCCCCGACGACCGGCCGTAGGGGGCAGACGCCGGAGCGTTGGTTGGTTGCGTTCACCGCAGCGCCGCTCGCGCTGCGAACCCCGATCGTCACTGACAGCGGTGCAAATCAGCCGCTCCATGGAGAACGCCTGCGAAACTCCGACGATGCAGCCGACCGTCGCTGTCGTCTCAGGTCCGCCGGGGAGCGGAAAGACGTCGTTGGCGGCCGCCCTGTCGCTGCGGCTCGGGTGGCCGGTCGTATCCAGGGATGCGATCAAGGCGGGCATGGTCGACGCTGAAGGTCGGCACGAACCGCCGCCGCTTGGTGACCCTCTCGCCGTACGGGCGTATCAGGCGACGTACCAGGTCGGACGGCAGTACGTGGACAGCGGCGTCAGCTTCATAGTGGAGAGCGCGTTCCGAGTGGACATCTCGAAGGGCGAGCTCGAGGCCATGGCGGACGGTGCCCAGGTGTGCCAGATCGCGTGCGTCTGCCCGAGAGACCTACTCATCGAGCGATTCGACACGCGCGCGTCAGAGGTAGGTCGACGACGCGCACATCCAGACCAAGAGGTTGTCCGCCTCCTGCGTGATCCTGACTTTCGCTGGCACCTCTACGAGCCTGTCGATTTGGAGGCTCCGCTGCTCCGCGTCGACACCAGCAACGGCTACGTCCCATCGCTCGATGAGATCGAGCTGTTTGCACGGCCGACCTAGAAGTCGGATCGAGCTCAGGCCCGGCGTCCAGCGACGATCTGTCACCCATCATCTGGCGTTCTGGGATAGGGGCAGGGAGTTCAGACGGATTCGATCAGTGAGCTGTAGCG
Source organism: uncultured Iamiaceae bacterium (assembly GCA_964494405.1). Taxonomy (GTDB): domain Bacteria; phylum Actinomycetota; class Acidimicrobiia; order Acidimicrobiales; family SKKL01; genus Actinomarinicola. The sequence goes on along the minus strand of CAZBTQ010000023.1, from coordinate 2,594 downwards.
CTGCTGGGCGGCCTGTGCCGAGGTGCCCAGGAGACTGCCGATCTTCTGCCACGATGCCCCGGCGGCACGCGCAGCGACGACGGCGTCGAAGACCTGGCGCTCGCTCCGGGCGCGACCGAGCGCGGCTCGCTCCAACATGTACTCCTCCACCGGGCGCTCATCGCCGTCGTCGGGTTCGTAGTTCTCGAAGCGCTCGGCGAGTTCGTCGGCATGGTCGAGGATCTCTTGGATCGTTCGCGGCATCGGGGTCACCTCAGGAACTTCTGGCGGGCAGGCATGGCGTGCACGATGAACTCGACTCCGTCACCGATCGCTACCCCAACTTCGAGCAGTCGACCACTCTGGTCGGCGCCGATCAGCATCGTCAGACCGTCGAGGTCGAAGACTCGGATCGGATGCCGGTAGGCGTGAAGCATGGCGTCGTCCGGGATCCCGTGCCTTCGGGCGCTTGCCAGAACGACCGGATCCACCACATCAAGTTACCTTGATAAGGGCGAATGCGCCACGAGCCCGCCGGCAGCAGCCATGGTGCATCTACCCGGCGTTGGGTGGCACTCCGTCCGGGGCTGATCGCCCAGGATTATGGGACGCTCGACTTGGGCCGCGATGTGGCGCGAACTCCTGCGGAGCGATCGGCTTACGGGGCGGGCGTTATCGAGTGCCGTTGAACAGCACTTTAACGGCAGGGCTTCAATCGACGGCTGGCGTCGCGTGGCCCTTTTTCCCAACGCTGTCCGCCGGGTGGTGGACGTAGGTCGGCGCCGATCGTCAGCGGCGACGAGCCAACACCAGAGAGGCGGTGAGGGGGCGGACGATCCACCCGTCGTAGCGCGCGTCGATGAGCGCCTCGACCTCGACGAGCATGGCCTCGCGGGCTTCATGGTCGGCCATCGCCCGACTGTTCGAGTCGGTCCGCTTGAGCTCCGTGTACCCACGAGCCGTGTAGCGCTGGTCCCAGCGGTAGCGATGGACCGAAGGCTCTGCGAACTCTGCCGAGGCAACGATCTCATCGACAAACGACGGAACAAGCTCCTCATGTGTAGGGACAGGGTCGTGCGTACCCGGCAGCCCATGGCGGCTGAACACGTGATGGACCTCGTCGAAGAACCCACGGTCAGCAGGAGAAGCGACCTGGTTGAGCGCGATCAGCGTCAGGTGCCCACCGGGTCGGAGCAGGGCTGCCGGTCTCGTCATCCGCGCCTCGGGCGGCACCCAGTGGTAGCTCGATGCCGCCACAACAGCGTCGAACGAGCCCGGAGCGAGGTCGACGTTCTCGAAAGGCCCTATGACGACGTCGACGGTCGGGAGGTTGCGGGCGAGAACGGCTGCCAGGTGGGCACCCAACTCGACCGCAGTCACTCTGGCGCCTCGGGCAACGAGTCCCTTCGTGGCTTGGCCTGTGCCAGGACCGACCTCGACCACGACTGGCGACCGAGGCAGTACGGCGGCCAGCTCGTCAAAGAGGTCGTCGGGGTAGCCGGGGCGCACCCTGTCGTAGAGCTCGGCAACCTCATCGAAGCCATCGCGCCAGGCTTGCGGAAGGTCGGGCATGCACACATTGCTAGCCCATCACCCCACTCACACCGACGCGTCTGAGGCGACTCCGGCGAGCGGGGCACCGATTGGGAACCGCTCCGTCATCGCGCGAACGACAACCTGCCCCAGACGCCGGATCCGGGCGCACACTTCGGTCGTCTGCTTGCCATCGCCACGCGCACGGGAACCGACGAAGTGTTGTTGGCCACCACTGGCTGGCGACTGTCACATAAGGACGTTGCACGGTGCCCGCGGGGCCTCGCCACAAAGTGCCGCTCGGGGACAGGGCAAACGTTGCCTGCCACGGCACTAGCTCGCCTTGGCTCTGGCCCGGGGCGACCACCGCGGGTAGTCGATCCCGGCCAAGCGGTTGATGACCAGACCCTGGACCAACAGCAGCACGACCGCGCCCATGAGGATCGCGAGCTGGTCGGGCTCCTTCAAGATGCCGAGCGACACGATCAAGGTGGTGGCGCCGGCCGGCGGGTGCGGCACGCGGAACCACACCATCGCCCCGGCCGTGAGCCCCAGCGACAGCGCCGTCGCGCCGACTCTCGCCGCGGTGACCTCGGTGGCCAGCGCCGCGGGAGCGTCCGTGAGCCCGAAGATCACCAGCGAGAGGTACCCGGCGCTGCACCCGATCAGGTGCCCGTAGAACGTGTTGCGCGGGCTCGCCGCCGGCTGGGTCGGTGTGTAGAAGAGCAGGAACGCCGTCGGGCCGAGCGACGGGAAGATGAACGGTTGACCCGTGATGAACGCGACCGCCGACATGAGGCCGATCGAGATCACGCCGTTCACGAACGCGAACGCGCCCATCACGCCGGTCGACGAGTGCTTGGACATCAGCCGGTCGAGTCGGAGCCGGTCGGCGAGGCCCCACACGATGGCGGACATGTCGCCGCCGATCGGTCCCGGTTGCTGCGGGCGCGGGGGTGGATCGGCGCGGCCGGGTGCTGCGCCCTCGGATCCTGGGCGCTCGGGCACCGCGCCCGCGGGTTCTGGGCCCGCCGAGTCGTCGTCGGTCATCGGAGGTAGCGGTAGAACGAGGCGCTCCCGAG
>CAZBTQ010000022.1:0-27735 GCA_964494405.1 uncultured Iamiaceae bacterium | reverse complement strand
GCATCGCCACGGCGCAGGTCAGCCGAGATGCAGCCTCAGTGCGCGGCACCGCTGAGCGAGAAGCGATGGGTCGCGAGGTCCGAACCGGCCAGCGCCGCAAGGCCTGCGCCCGCTGGTATGGCGGCCAGCAGACCAGTTCCCAGCCAGCCGATCGTTGCGGCGCACCCCGCGACGGCCAGCCACGCGAGGACCGGCAAGTTCGAGCGCCGCGGGCGTGCCGCTGTGGAGTCGACGGTCGCGGTCGTCTCGCTGATCGGGCTCGGCACGCCTGTCAGGCAATCGAGGCACGCGTCGGCCAGGGCACCCGTCCCGCCCGCTGAAGATTCAGTTCGGTGTTGGGTGATTGGCCACACGATCACTCACTCACCTCCCGAGAGAGTCCGTGTTACCGAACATTTGACCGCAGTCGAGTACAAGCGCGCAAGGGGTCGGAATTTGCAGACGCAACCTGTCGTTCGCCTTCACGTCTTTGAGCTTCCCCAGTGGGCGGGAGCCAAGCCTCAGGTCGGCTCGCTGCCGTTCACACACTCGAGCGGGCTTCGAGGATCATGCGGCATCTGACCGACCGGGTCCAGGATGGCAGTCGCTCAGGCGGGGCGGCTGACGATGCGTGGGTGTCTCTTCCGGCTGATCACAAGAGTTGAGCGAGTTCGCGCACCCGGTTGCAGCATTGCTCGAAGGTTGATCTCGGAGCGTTCGGCCAGACAAGGTTCGGAAGGACGGTCGTCGTGTAGGCGTGGGCGGCTACTTGGGCTGAGCCGGGATCCCAGGCAGGGCTGGTGGCGAATCCGCCTTTGGGGCGATCGGCGGTAGGGAGGCCAGCAGCGGTGGAGTGCTCGGTCACTTCACGGGCGAGCACGTCGATGGGTGGATCGGTGAGTTGAGCGACGATGTCGTCGTTTCGGAGAAGCCGATCGACGTCGTAGTAGTGGCGGGCGGTGACCGCCTTGCGGTGGTCGTCGCCGTCCGTCGCCGCGTGGTGGAGTAGCACCAGCTTGTCGACGAGCGTTCGGACGGGTTCGAGCACCAGGAGGCTGACCGGCTCGGCCTCGGCGAAATCAACCGGCAACCCGATCGATTCGGCGCGTTCGGTGATCAACGATTGAACGGCGAGCCGTCGTTGCGGCAAGGCGCCACCGCGGGTGCCGACTTCGACCAGCACGCCGGGTCGGAGACCGCCAGCGCTATGAACGGTTGGATACCTGAGGACGGCGGTTCGCTTCACCCCTCGCGTCGTCGCATACTGGTCGGTCTCACCGGTCAGGCCGGTGGCCTCGGTGGCAGCGGTGAGGAATGACTTGAGGATCGAGTCCTTGGACTTGGCGCCACCGGCGGGGAGAACTGCGATCAAGTCGACGTCCTCGGAGAAACGTTGGATCAGGTGATGTGCCTTGGAGAGACTCGTGCCGCCCTTGAACACGATCGAGCACCTCGTCTCGTGGGATGCTGCGGCGACGCCACGGAGCACCTCGGTGACCCAGTAGTCCTTCTCGATGTGGGCGGCTGGAATGCCAGTGGCTGCAGCGATCTGTGTGACGTACGCGTCGAGCTCGTCGAGGTCGGATCGCAGCAGTCGACTCATGCGGCAACGGTCTCGGTGAGGTCGAGTTCGGCCCAGCGTCGGCGGGCGGCGACGTGGTGCTCATATTGGAGTTGGGTCTCGATGATCGCTGGACGGATCTCGCCCGCGGCGGTCAGTCGAAGAGCGGTCTCCATGACCTTGAGCGCGGGAGCCTCAACCGTCTCGGGGCCGTCGCGGAGCACCTCGAGCAAAGCAACTTCGAGCGGGCGCAGCGCAGCGATCCGACGTTCGATCGACCGGGCCGCGAACCGCACGCCAGGGATCGGGGCTGGCACACGTCCGGGCACAGCGACCTGCGCGACAGCCGGCACCTGGGTCGTCAATCCAAGCGCGTGAGCGGCCGACACTCCGCCTGGGCCGGCTCCGGGACCGGCAACTTCCAACGCCACCTCGATCGGACGCGGTAGCGGCATCCCGGCACGCGTCTTCGGCCCCTTCCAGTACAGGCCTTTGCGGACCCTCACTAGCTCACCCTCGGCCGCGAGGCGCGACATCTCGCATTCCACGGCGCGTCGCGATCCGGTGATCGCGTTCGGCCACACGAACCGCCGCACCGGTGTGGCCGCAACATGCTGACGAACTACCTCTGCGGTACTCATGAGAGGAAACCGTAGCAGAAACCTCGCTGGATGGCTATGAGTAGTTTCATGCGGCGACCAGCACCCGTTGGAATGGCGCCGGTCGCCCGGGTCGAGCTGCGCTTTCGTCGGAGCCGGCGCCGTCACATCCGACACGACCTGAGACCAGGTGGCTCGCCGTGGTGAGCGCCGTTTCGACGAGGTCGATGGGTTGCGTCGTGCTCGTAGGCGGCTCGTGGGCGGCCCGCTCCGGCCAGTACGCTGCGCGCTGACGCCCTACCGTTGGGAGAAGGAGTGGCCACGAGGACCGTCGTTGCTGCCGCCAAGTTAACGATCCCGACGTTTCGCCGCCCGTTGGTGCCTCGACCCGAGTTGGTGGTGCGCTTGGATGGCGACTTCCGCGTGGCGCTGGTATCGGCGCCGGCTGGCTATGGCAAGACTGCGACGCTCGCCTCGTGGGCGGCCGCTGTCGATCGACCGTTGGCCTGGTTGTCGTGCGATCCCTCCGATGTGGAGCCGACGCGTTTCATGTCCTGTCTGCTGTCGAGCATCGCGGCGACGTGGCCTGGTGTCACCGACGACGCGTTCGTGCTCTTGGAGAGGGAGGGGGGGAACACGTACGACGCGGCGGTCGCCGTCGCCAACGAGCTGGCCTTGGTCGATGACCCTGGTGTCATCGTCGTCGACGACATCCACCTCGCGGCGCCTGATCCGGCGACACTGACCGCGTTCATCGGTGCGCTGCCGGACCGCTTCCGGTTCGTGGCACGAAGCTCGTCCTCGATCCGACCGACGCGCTCATCCGCCCCTGGCGCCTCGAGGACCTTCAGCTCCCACGCCCGCAACCTCACCAGCATCTGCCTTCGCTTGCCGGCTCCGTGGCCTGGTTTGCCTGTCGGGCAGGGCCGCTGATGTTGATTCGGTGGAGGCGTTCGGCTGCCTTCCTCGGGTTGGGTGCGGGGTCGGGTTCGTCCGACGGCACGATGGTCTCGGAGAAGTCGTCCGTGCGGGCGGGCCCGTGGTCTCCGGCCCCTTTGGCTTCGTCGCGATCGGGCTGCATGTCCTCAACGTAGGTTCTCCCAGGCCTCCGTCACCGCAGGAGATGCGATGTGCTGTGCAGGCGCCTCGTGCCCATCAGTGATGAGGCGGATGTCATGTCCGCCTCGGACGTTGTCGAGCCCTGGTCGAGCGCACGAGAGAGCGCTGCTGTTCGAGGGTCCATAGACTGAACCCATGACTGAGGCTCGGACGCTCGATGAGGTGTCGGCGGTCGCGAACGCGATCGGCGAGGCACCCCACGACGAGTACATCCAGCTCAAGGATGGCCGCCAGCTCCGGACCCGCGACGAGGTCCTCGAGTGGGTCTACGCGATGGCGGCTGCCGCTGATGCCGACGCCCCCTGACGAACGACCTCCACTCGACATCCGACGTCAGGTTGAGGTGTTCAACCGGCACGGCGTCGAGTTCCTGGTGGTCGGCGGCTCCAACGCCGTGGCGCAGGGGGCGAGCCATCTCACCACCGACCTCGACGTCTTGCCGGTGAGCGACGCCGACAACCTCGCTCGCCTTGGTTCCGCCATGGAGGAGCTCGGTGCTCGCCTGCGCGTCGAAGGTCTGAGTGACGACGAGGCCAAGACGCTGCCGGTTCAGCTGCGCGATGGCCGGGTGTTCCAGTCCGCTGAGATCACGAACTGGCGAACCGATGCGGGTGACCTCGACGTGATGCTCTCGATGCCCGACCGCGACGGTATCCGTCACCCCTATGAGCACTTCGTGGCGCGGGCAGTATCCGGCGTTGCCGGTGACGAGCCGGTGCAGCTCGCACACCTCGCCGATGTGATCGCCTCGAAGGAGCACGCAGACCGTGACAAGGACCGTAAGGCACTGCCGGCGTTGCGACTCCTCCTGGCCAGCAAGGACGCGGCGAAGCCAGACGGCTCCGCCGGAAGTCGTGATGACAAGTGATGACAAGGGCGGCGAGTCGGACGGGAGAGCGGGCACCTCACGGCCGACTGCGACGGGCGAATGATCGTCACTCCGGTGTCCGACTTGTCATCACCTTGTCCGCGAACGCGACGAAACAGGGTGGTTCTGAGGGGCACACGCTGGCACGAGGCCTCAGCGGAAACCGCCTCTGACCTGCACGGATGAGGACGCAGCGACACTCCCCGTCACCCAAAGCTGCGGCGTTCAAGTCCTCCGACACGCACTGCTCGGGTCGATGCGGTGTGGCCGCCGCGAGCCCGCTATGCGGCGCGCGTACGGCGCAGGTAGCTCATCCGGGCGCCGAGGGTAGGGCCGAGAACGACCCAGGGGATCCACTGCAGCAGACCCCATGTGAACGTGGACGCCAGCGCGTCGGCGGCGCCGACGTTCGCCGTCCGGGCGCCCGCCGGGTCGCCATCGAGGAGGAGCACCCCATGGGCCTGCGCCCAGCGAGCGCCCTCGGGAAGGGCAACCGCCACGATGCCGACGAACGACGCGACCAGTACGAGCACTGCGGTGTCGAGCCCTCGCCGCGTCGACCGCGACGCGAACGCGCTGACCGCACCGACGACGAACAGCACCGGGATCACCAACATGAGCACACCCCAGAGCGGCGCTCCGCTGCCGCTCGAGCCCACCGCCTGCCGCGACGAGTGCAGCAGGAGCAGCCCCAACGCGACGCCGATCGTCGCCGAAACGAGCACCGGGCCGCGACGCAACCCCATCCGCAGCGATGCCCACGCACAACCGCGCGCGAACAGCCATCGCTCGCGGGGCTCGTCGATCGCCGCGAGCTCTGCCCGCATCGCCGCGCCCCAGTCTGTGGTGGAGGTCGCGGTGCCAACCGACGGAGCGCCGGCGGTCGCCAGGTCGAGCAGTCGTCCGGCGGCGTCGGTGCTCGACGAGCTGCGACACCCGAGCGCGACGAGGATGATCGCGGCGAGCGCCCACGGCCAACCGAAGATCAGCGCCCCGCCGACGACCTGCACCCAGTTGGTGCCGGGCGTGCCATCGACCCCCAGCTGGTGATGCACCCAGACCCCGGTCACCACCACGACGACCAGCGCGGCGAGCGCGGCCCAGAACACCACCGCACCGCGACGCCGGCTCACCCGCGTCCCGGTCACGCGAGCGCTCCTCCAGTGTCGAGCGGGACCGTGCGTGCCCTGCGACTGGTGGCCGCGTCCATCGCCGCCGCGCTGGGCCGGAGTCCATCGAGCAGCTCTGCGCCCTCTGCTGAGAGGCGATAGAGGTGTCGCGCCGGGCGACCCGCAGGTGCGTCGGTCTCCCACCGTGACTCGACCAGCCCCCGTTCCGCCAAGCGGATCAGGATCGGGTACATCGTCCCCGCCTTGAGCCCCAGCTGCTTGGTCAGCTCGTAGCCGTGGCTCCAGTCCGGCGCCGTCTCGGCGAGTGCGGACAGCACGCCCGTTGTCTGCGGCGACGGTCGTCGGAAGCGGCTCACTCCATGATTCTCTATCTATGTAGAGATGAGGTCAACGGGCGCCTGTGTTCGCCCGCATCGGACCCGCGAGCGCGAGGGGTATCAGGCGGCCGCGCCGCGCCTCTTGAACGTGACGGGGGGAACCGTCCCCTTCTGTTCCGAGAGGAGCTCTCAGTGAGCGAGATCTTCCGTTTCCTCATGATGCGACCGCCCGAACCGGCTGATCCGGTCGTCGTGAGCCCGTCGCAGCACTTCGTCGACCGCGTCAACGAGGCACGCCAGCAGGCGGAAGCACGCGCCGCGGTCAAGCTCGCGAGCCGCGTCGTGATCGACGACTACGGCGTGTCCACCGTCGACACGCTGCCGCTGGCGGCCAAGCTGATCGAGCTCGACCAGGCGCTGCGGGCGCTCGCCGGCGAGCCGCCGGCCGGCAGCTTCGCCGCGGCCGTGGCCACCACGATCAAGGACGCGCTCGGCGACACCGCCACCAAGGTGATGCAGGACCCGGAGACGGCTGAGGTCCGCGAGAAGCTCCAGGACCTGCTGATCGCCGCGAAGCTCCTGTCGAAGGACGACAACGTCGAGGCCGTCCGAATCGAGACCGCATTGCGCACCCTCGACATCGTCCGTCGCATCGCCGACGGCTCGGGAAAGGTCGGCGACGCCGCTGCCCTGTGGGCTGCCCTCTCCCGCGCCACCCAGATCGGGGCGATCATGCCCGAGCGCACCAAGCCGGACCGGCCGAAGGAGGAGCCCGGCGAACCTCCTGACGACCGCCCCACGCGGGTCAAGGACCTCGAGGAGCGGCGCGACCACCTCAAGAAGGCTGCCGCCACCCTCGCCGCGCTCGACCCTGGTGCCTTCGAGCGACCCGACGACCCCGCGCCCGACCCCAGGCGTTCGGCGGAGCCCTCGCCGAAGTCCTTCGTCGCCAGGCGCCTCGCCGAGGCCGGTCGGGCAGGCGAGCTGAACACCATCGAGTCGGGCCTCGTCGGCCGCTACGTGCAGGACCTCGACCTGGTCACCCTCGCCGGCGACATCGCCGACGCGTCCCGTGATGGGGGTCCGCGTCTCGTCCTCACCCGTGCCGCGGTCAAGGGCCTCGGCTCCGAGATCGTCAGGACCATCACCGACCTCGACCTCGACCTCACGGTCCACACCACCCCCCAGGTCCTCGACCTCATCGACACCGAGCTCACCTCGGTCTACGCCGAGCTCGCCGAGCACCAGTACACCGCGACCAACGTGCAGGTCATCGGCTCGTCGGTGGTCGAGACCCAGGCTCTCAACAAGTACGGCTACTCGGGCTCGGTCCCGGCCAGCCACGGCACCGTCCAGCCGATCGGCGTCGGCGACCTGCTCGTGGTCCGCCAGCACATCAAGAAGTACGAGGGGGGCGAGGTCGCCCACATCGAGAACGTCCTCGACGGCGAGTCCCACAAGCGCACCGTTCGCCGTGCCCAGGAGACCGAGACGACGATCACCGTCGAGGAGGAGACCAGCAAGGAGGAGGAGCGCGACACGCAGACCACCGAGCGCTTCGAGCTCCAGCGCGAGGTGTCGTCGGTGGTCAAGGACGACGTCTCGTTCAAGGCCGGCCTGTCCGTGTCGGGCTCCTACGGGCCCACCATCGAGTTCAAGGCCTCCACCGACTTCGCCATGAACCACGCGAAGGAGGAGTCGGCCAAGACCGCCTCAAAGTTCTCCAAGGAGGTCACCAACCGCGCCGCCTCCAAGGTGACCGAACGGCGTCGCACCCAGCAGGTGCTGCGCACCCTCGAGCAGTTCGAGGACACCACCGAGCACGGTGTCGACAACCCCGCCGGCAACGGCCACGTCATCGGCGTGTACCAGTGGGTCGACAAGGTCTACGAGGCGCAGGTCTACAACTACGGCAAGCGGATGATGTTCGACCTGACGGTCCCCGAACCGGGTGCCTTCTGGCTGCACGCCACCACCGCCAAGCCGACCCCCGGGACGAGCACGACCAAGCCGGCCCCCTTCAACCTGAGCCCTGCCCAGATCGACGAGTACAACTACAAGGGCCTGGTCCACCAGTACCAGGTGGCCGGCGTGAAGCCCCCACCGGCGCCGTACGTGGCGGTCGCCAAGACCGTCGAAGGCGCCGCGGGCCACGGCGACCAGGGGGTCGCCACCAAGATCGCCGAGCTGCCGATCCCCGACGGCTACCAGGCGATCAACGCCTACACCACCGGGCTGCTGGCGCTGTGGGCGTCGGACTGGTCGATCGACTACGCGGTGGGCAAGTCCTCCTGGCGCCAGTCCGGCAGCACCGGCGGTTGGAGCCACTCCTACACCCTCGCCAACGAGGCGGGCACCGTCCCGTTCGCGGTGAAGACGTTCCAGGTCGCCAACTTCGCGGTGACCGCCGAGATCACCTGCCAGCGCACCTCCCGGGCACTCGACGCATGGCGGCTGGAGACCCACGCGGCCATCCAGCAGGGCTACCTCAAGCTGCTGCGTGACTACCAGGATGAGCTCGCCGCCCTCCAGGTTCAGGCCGCCAACGCGATCGTCGGGCGCAACCCGGCCGAGAACCGCCAGATCGAGCGTGCCGAGCTGCGCAAGCACGCCATCGCCACGCTCACCGCCCAGCAGTTCGACCTGTTCGGCGCGATCACCGCGTCACCGCAGGGCTTCCCGGAGCTGAACCTCGTTGAGGCAGACGCCGAGGGCCGCTACATCCGCTTCTTCGAGCAGGCGTTCGAGTGGGAGCAGATGATGTACCTCTTCTACCCCTACTACTGGGGACGGAAGTACAACTGGCCCGGGCGCGCCCTGCTCCAGGACGTCGACCCGCAGTTCGCCGACTTCCTCAAGGCCGGCGCAGCCCGCGTGGTCCTGCCGGTGCGGCCCGGGTTCGAGACCGCCGTCGCCCACTTCCTCGACACCGGCGAGATCTGGGAGGGAGCCGACCCTCCGCTGCTCACCAGCCCGCTGTACGTGTCGATCATCCAGGAGATCAAGGAGCGCGACCTCGCCCCAGGCGACGAGATCGCCCAGGGCGACCCGTGGGACGTGCGACTGCCCACCACGCTGGTGCGCCTCCGGCCCGACGGCTCGCTGCCCACCTGGCAGAAGGACGCCGCCGGCGACTGGGTCCCGGTGTGAGGCCGGCGTGGCGAAGCCTCCCAAGTACCGCATCCACCCGGCCATAGGGGTCGCACGGGTCGGCAACGCCGATCCCGACGACTTCTTCGTCGGACCCGAGCGGCCCGGCCAGTCGGTGTCGGGTGCGCCCGGGGTCGGCACGGCCGTCCCCCCGTTCAAGTCGGGTGGCCGGGTCAAGCGCCAGGCCGCCCGCTTCCGCATCTGGGAGTACACGGAGTCGGGCGGCGTCTGGTCGCCGTCGCGGGAGATCAACCTCGACGAGAAGGACGTCGTCGACATCCGCTGGACGGTCCACGTCGCCAACAAGAAGGCGTCGTTCTTCACGTTCGCCGGGCTCGCCGGCTCAACGGTGCTCCCGATCCAACCCGGCCGCACCCGGCGCAACCCCGGCGTACCCGATCGGCGTACCCTCGAGATCGACCCGCGGGCGCGCTCGATCCTGGGGCGCAACGCCAAGGTCGACGTCGACAAGGGTGGCAGCAACAACCCTGGCGCCGAGTCGTGGCCGGCGCCCCAGCCCGTACCCCCGATCACGTCGCTCGGCCAGCTCCGCACCGATCAGAAGGGGCGCCTGGTGTTCGTTCCCGCGGGCGCTGTGACCGGGGTGCGCGGCGGCGTGCCGATCACCGACTACGCCAACAACAACGGCTGGTTCGACGACGTGTGCGACGGCCCGGTCAGCGTGCGCGTGCGGCTCAAGGTCAACAAGAAGACGGTCACCGTGCCGGTCAGCCCGGCGTGGGTGCTCGTCGGTCCGCCAGACTTCGCCCCCGATCTGCCCCAACAGGTGACGCTCTACGATCAGCTCGTCGACGTCGCGGTGCGCGGCGGACTGGTGCCGAAGGACGAGGCGCTCTACACCGCCGGCCCGCTCGGCTCGCTGGCAGGGCTCGCCGCGGACCTCGGCGGTGGCGCCACCTCGTTGTCCACCTACAAGGTCCGGTTCGACGAGGACGTCGCGCCGATCCTGCGCGCCGCGATCGCCTCGATGTGGTCGTTCGAGGCCGCACAACACGCCCACGCCTTGGCGGGAGGGCCGATGCCGGTCGCCCAGATCTACGCGCACCTGTCAGACCCCGCCCAGCCCGACGCCATCCGCAAGACCCTGTTCAAGCGCTTGCGGAAGCCGGGCACCCGCGGCGCGACACCCACCGACGACATGCCCCGCCTGCTCGGCGACGACCCGTACGACCAGTACGGCACCGGCCTGATCGGGCTCAGCCTGACCGTCACGCAGTACGCGCTCATGGAGCAGTGGGCCAACGGCAACTTCCTCGCCTCGGGGCTGGGGCCAGGATCGCTGAACACCCCGCCCGTGGCCGCCGGGATCACCCCCGGAGGACTGGACCGGGCCGCCCTCGAGCTCGCGTCGGGCGGGGCGTTCTTCCCCGGGATCGAGGTCGGCTGGCAGATCCGCGAGAAGGGGGTGTTCGCCGAGCCGCTGCGCATCAAGCCGAGGGCGGGCAGCCGCTACGTCGGCGACCCTCCCGGCAGCGTGGTCGGACCGGGCTACTTCTCCCGGCAGATGGCCCTGCCGTGGCTGGCCGACTTCCTCCAGTGCAAGACCGAGTCCCAATCACGCGCCGTTCCGGCATCGAACTGGGGTTGGTGGCCCAGCCAGCGACCGGACTTCGTGTACGCGAGCGCCGCCGATGCGGCTGCCAGGGCGGCGATGAAGAACTGGACGCGAGCCCAGTCGGGGGCCGGCAACGCCTGGCCTGCGGCGGCCGACGGTCCGTCGCCGCGGCCGGCGGAGATGCCCTCGTACTCCCAGATGATCGCCAACTGGTGGAAGTTCGGCTTCATCGCCGGCACACCGTCGACCGGCTACGCCGAGACCGAGCGCGCTGGCGGCATCCCGTGAGGCGACCCGTGGTCGTCGTCGGCGACGGGCCGGCCGGGTGTGCCGCAGCGGTGGCTGCCACCCTCCTCGGACGGGTGGCCACGCTCGTCGGCCGTGGGCGCGTCCACCCGCGGGGCACGCTCGAGCTGCTGTCGGCCCAGGCGGGTGCGGCACTGGTGGAGCTGGGCTGGTACGCCGAGGTGATCGCGAGGGCCACGCTGTGCTCGGCCGTGGTGTCGCGCTGGGGCGGGCCCGGGTACGTGGAGCGGTCCGCGGTGCTTGAGCCTGGGGGTCTCGGATGGATCGTCGACCGGAGCTGGTTCGACCCACTGGTGCGGGACCTCGCCGGGAGCTCGGTCGTGCGCACCTCGGTCGGCGCGGAGGCCCGCCCGGCCGAGGTCGAGGTGGTCGTCGCGACCGGCAAGCACACCCCAGGGCGGCGGCGCTCCCTGGGGCCCGACCAGACGACGCTCAGCGTCGTGCTTCCCTCCACGGAGACCTCGGTCGGCCGGCTGCTGATCGAGGTGGCACCGGCGGGCTGGTGGTCGGCGCTCGACGACGGATCCTCGCTGACGGTCACCTACGCGACGTCGCGCGACGGTCCGCTGGCCGGGCGCACTGGGGTGGGCGAACTGTGGCGGGCGGCGTTGGAGATCGCCCCAGGGTGGGTGCCGTCCAGCGCCGCCGAGGCCGTACCCCGGCTCCGACCCGCTCGATCGAGCATGGCCTTGGTGGAACCGGGATCCCTGCGGGTCGGTGACGCCGCGCTCAGCGTCGACCCGCTCTCTGGCCACGGCCTCACCCTCGCGCTCGAAGGCGGGCTGCGTTGCCTCCACGCCGGCTATGCGGACTGGTTGCTGGACCAAGCCCGCTCCCACGAGGCCGCTGGCCTCGACCTGTACGCCACCGCCGGCCCGTAGACGGGATCAGCTCGGCGAGGCAGTGATCGACCACTGGCTCACGGCACGGTCACACGCCGGGTCAGGACACCCCTGGCGGTCCGCTGCCGTCCACGAGACCGCTGTCGTCGGGCGGTGACGAGGCGATGTCGGCGAGGGCCTGCTCGAGGCTCGGGTAGAAGTGCTCCTGGTCGAGCGTGGTCTGCAGCCCGTAGACGTGGATCAGGTCCTGGAGGCGGCTGCGCAGCTCCACGAAGGCGAGGTGCACGCCCTTGGCGTTGAGCTCCTCGTCGAGGTCGCGCAGGATCTCCGCCGCGGTGACGTCGACGTCGGTGACCGCTTCGCACTGGAGGACGACCCAGCCGGGCCGCTCGTGTCGGACCAGGGCGCGAACCTGGTCGCGGAACTGGCCGATGTTGGCGAAGAACAGCGGGGCCTCCCACCGGAACACCACGATGCCGTCCACCTGGCGGGCGTCTGGGTACTCGACGACGCTGTGCCAGCCGCCGATCTCGGGGACCTCGCCCAGCACGGTCCCGTGGGGCCACCAGTTGCGACGGAAGAACAGCAACATCGCCAGCACGATCGCGATCACGATGCCCTGGAGCACCCCGAGGAAGATCACGCCCGCGGAGGCGACCAGGCTGATGGCGAGCGACGAGGGGCGGATGGCGGCGTAGCGGCGCACGGCGCCCAGGTCCATGAGCGACAGCGCCGCGACGATCACGACCGCAGCCAGCGCGGTCTGGGGCAGGTCGGCGAGCAGCCCGTTGAGGAAGAGCAACAGCAACGCCACCAGCCCGGCGCCGACGAGTCCGGTGGCCTGGGAGCGGGCGCCGGCCTGGTCGGCCACGGCGGTGCGCGACCCGCTGACCGACACGGCGAACCCCTGGAAGATCCCTGCGGCGATGTTGGCGGTGCCCACGCCGATCATCTCCTGGTCGGCGTCGACCTCCTCGCCCCGACGGTCGGCGAAGGCCGTCGCGGTGGCGATGGTGTCGGTGAGCGACACCATCGTGATGCCGACGGCTCCGACGAGCAGCGGGATGATGTCGGACCACTCGGTCCACGGCAGCGACGGGCTCGGGACACCTTGGGGAAGGGTGCCGACCGTGGCCACGCCGTCGGCGGCGAGGTCGAGGATCGCCGACGCGGCGGTGACACCGACGACGGCGACGAGCACTGCGGGCACCTTCGAGGTGACGCGGGGGAGCCCGAGCAGCACCGCCAGCACGCACAGGCCCGTGACCAGCGTGGTCGTGTTCGTCTGATCGAGGGCCTCGACGAACCGGCGGACCTCGTCGACGAAGCCGTCCGCGTCGGTCGAGAACCCGAACAGCTTGGGGAGCTGGCTGACCATGATCGTCACGGCGAGCCCGTTGAGGTACCCGACGCGCACCTCGCTCGACAGCAGGTCCGCGACGAAGCCGAGCTTGGCGACGCCGAGCCCGATCTCGATCAGCCCGACGAGCACCGCCAGCATCCCCGACAGCACGATCGCCTTCGACGGATCGTCGACGACCAGCAACGGGGTGACCGTCGCCAGGATCAGCGGCGACACCGACGAATCGGGCCCGAGGACGAGGACCTTGGACGGCCCGAACACGGCGTAGCCCACCAGGCACGCGATGGTCGTGTAGAGCCCGGTCACCGGCGGCAGCCCCGCCAGCTCTGCGTAGGCCATGCCCTGGGGCACCAGGATCGCCGCGAGCACGATCCCGGCCACCAGGTCGGGCCGCAGCCACGACCGGTCGTAGCGGATCAGGGTCGCCACCCCGGGTGCCCAGCGCTTCAACGTTGCGGCGGTGTTCTCAGCCATCGGACTCCTGATCGAGCGGGTCGATCCCGCGGGCGATGGACACCAGGTCGCTGACCGAGACGTTGCGGGCGCGTCGACGTTCGGCCTCGGTGATGTTCCCGTCGGCGACGAGCAAGCGCAGCCCCCGATGGTGGATGGAGAACTGTAGGGGCGTCTCGAGGCGCAGCGCCTCGCCGTCGATGCCGGCGTCGATCCATCCCGAGCGGGAGCGGACCTCGAAGGTCTCGGTGGTGAACTCGTGCCAGTGACGGCTGCGGCGTCGTTGGCCGAGCGCCGACATGGCAAGGACGGTCGCGGCCTCGGTACCGGTCGCCGCGGTGATGGCCACCACGCCGAGCGTGCCGGTGTCGAGGCGCCGCCGTTGCGACGCGTCGAGGGTGGCCCCGAGCACGTAGGGGTTGTTCGAGACCTGGACGAGATACGCGCCGTCGACCTCGACCCCGTCGGGTCCGGTGAACTGCAGGTCGAAGGGCTCCTGGGTCCGGCCCAGGATCTCGGGCAGCAGTGCCTTGGTCGTCTCGACCTTCGACTCCCGGTAGCCCTCCTGCTGCACGATCGAGGCGTACACGCCGAGCGACACGTTGTTCACGAACAGGCGATCGCCGACGGTGGCGTAGTCGATGCGGCGCTCGACCGCGTCGCGGAACGCCATCACGCTGCCCTGCGGGTCGTTTCGGTCGATGCCCAGGTCGAGTGCGAAGTGGTTGCGGGTACCCGCGGCCACGACCACGAACGGCAGATCGTGCTCGATCGCGATCGACGCGACGAGTGCCTGGGACCCGTCGCCACCGGCCATGCCGAGGCAGTCGGCGCCACGCGCCACGGCGTCGCGCGCGAGCTGCTCGAGATCGAGGCCTTCGTCGAGCATGACGACCTCCACCCCGAGGTCGGTGGCGATCTCGGCGAGGCCGTGCTTCTCCACCTTGCCCCCACCGGACCACGGGTTGCACAACAGCACCGGATGCCGGGGCGGCGCCACCGATGCGGGCCGGCGGTCGTCGCGCTCGTGGAGGTCGCGCACCAGCGCGGCACGGCCGCAGAGCACCGTCACGGCGACGCCGACCAGCACGACGACGAGCCGCAGCCAGGGTCGCTCGGACGCGGGAGTGGCGGTGACGACCGCGCTGACGAGGAGTGCGAGACCGGCGATGAGCCCCGCGAACCCGACCGCTCGGCGGGGAAGGCGTTCGGTGATCACCCACCACGCGCCTGCGCCAGCGACGGCGAGCGCGGCCAGGGCCTGGAGGAGTGATCCGACGTTGCGGACCGCGAACGCTGCTGTGACCACGACGAGGGAGGCTCCGACGCACAGCGAGACGAGCGCCAGGACCCGCGTCCGCGCGGAGACGGCAGAAGCTCGACGGTCGCCCCTGTGCGCTCCCACGTCAGATCAGGCCTGCACGTCGTGCCGCGTCGACCGCTTCGGTCCGGGTGCTCGCATCGAGCTTGCGGTACAGGCTCTTGAGGTTGGACTTCACGGTGTTGACCGACAAGAAGAGCTGATCGCCGATCTCGGCGTTCGACAGGTGGGTGGGGAGCAACTCGACGAGCGTGAGCTCCCGGCTGGTCAGGCGCACCCCGGAGCGCTCGACCGCCTCGGTGGGGAGGGGTGGCGCCAGGAAGCCGAGCGTCCGCTCGAGCTGCGGGTGGATGGTGGCGAGGGGGAGATCCCGAACGAGCGCCTCGGCCCTCGGGCCCAGGCCCAGCAACGGCAGCACCCAGCCGTGCTCTGCGCACTCGGTGACGAGCTCGATCAGCTTGGCCGACGTCGAGGTGGTGGTGCTGCACGCCAGGAGCACCTCGGCCTGGATGCGGTCCGGCGCCGGCCACGACGCCCGGTCGGCGAGCAACCGATGGACCTCTCGTTCGTTCCGTGCTGACAAGCTGGCCTGCAGGAGCCGGGATCGAGGTCCATCGTGCAGGTCGCCGATCTTCGCGGTGGCCGTCCGCAGGTGGCCCGTCGCGGCCAACGCCTCGATCTCGATCCCGTCGAACCGCTCCGCGAAGGGCTGGCAGGTGTCGAATGGGATGGCGGCGCGCAGGTCGTCGATGATCGTCAACGCCAGCGCTGGTTCTCCGGTGATGAGGGCCAAGCGGGCGCGGAGGTGACCGGCCTGGAGGTGGTTCCACGGACATCCCAGGGCATCGGCATCGACGCGCGCTCGCTCGGTGAGCCGTGCCGCGTCGGTGATGTCCCCGACCCCCAACCGGCACCACGCACCCGTGATGAGCGTGTCGAAGGCGAGGTGGTGGCGGTCGACGCGGTGGTCGTCGAGCCACATGAGCGCCCCGTCGATCAGGTGCATCGCGCGGGGGAGGCTGCCGTAGAGCCACTCGAACCAGCAGCGCAGGGTGGGGACGGTGACCTCGGTGACGATCGCTGGCCCGGTGACTGCCTCGGCCTGGGTGATCCAGTGGTCGGCGTCGGTGTCGCGGCGGGCGGCGAGCATCACTCGCGCAGCCACGATCGGCAGCCGCTCCTCGAACACGTCGACGCTCCCGAACGGCGACGACGGACGGCCATCGATGGCGGCCAGCGCACCGTCGAGATCGGCCTCCAACAGCGCGATCGTGCACCGCAGCGCGAGGAGCCGAGCCGACAGCTCCTCGTCGTGACCCTCGGCGTCGTCGACCAGCGCCACGGCTCGCTTGCACCAGCGGCGGGCGGCCCGGGTGCCGTCCGCGTAGAGCGCGACGACGGCGAGGTCGACGGCCAGGTTGGGGTTGGTGATGTCCTGCGGGGTCGGGAGCTGGCGAGCCAGGCGGTGCAGGCCGCCGAGGTCCCCGCTGTCCACCAGCGCGAGCGTCGGACCGACGAGGAGCTCTCGAGCCGTGCTCGTCTCGCCGATGGCCGCGAGGTGGTGGTACGCCGACATGAGGTCGCCCCGCTCGCGCCACAGCATCGCGGCGCGGCGGTGCAGCTCGACGCGCCCGATCGGATCGCGGAAGCTGAGCTCGGTCTCCATGAGCTCCCGGAACAGGTCGTGGAACCGCATCGATCCGACGCGTTCATCGACCACCGACAAGAACATGCCTCGGCGCAGCAGCTGCCGGACAGCATCGTCGGCGCCGGGGCCCGCGAGCCGTCGGCACATGTCGGGGTCGAAGTGCGACAGCACGCAGAGCGTCAGCGCGACGTCGCGCTCGTCGTCGCTCATCGCGTCGAGCACCTCGGCGGCGAGGTAGCTGGCCAGCAGCCGGTTCGATCCGACCGTCGGACTCACCGGTCTCGACGGCGACGTGCCGGGAGGACGCGAGAGGAGCGCCATCTGGAAGCCGATCGGCCAGCCGTCGACGCGGCGGTTGATGGCGAGCAGCTCGGCGGGATCGTCGATCGCGGTGTGAGCGCTCGCGGCGATCTCGAGCGACTCGGCGTCGGTGAGGCGCAGGACGTCCTCGCGGACCTCGTTGAGCCGGCTGCTCGCACGCCAGCGCGCCAAAGGGAGCCCCGGATCGGACCGCGTCGTGACCACCACGCGCAGCATCTGCCCGCCTCGATCGACGAGGAGTGTGAGTCCGGCGAGGATCATCCCGTGCTGCTCGGAGAGCCCATCGAGCACGAGCACCAGCGGTCCGTCGAGCTGGTTGAGCCGCGTGACGACCGATGCGAGGAACACCGGATCATCGGCCCCTCGTTCCCACAGCAGCATCGCGGGCTCGGCGTCGATCCCCGGTACCGCCGCCCCCAGTGCCCGCAGGACGTTGGACCAGAACGACACCGGCTCCTCGTCGAGGAGGTCGAGCGACAACCACGCCACGGGGATGTCGAGGGCTTCGACCCACTGGCGCACCGCGGCGGTCTTGCCGAACCCTGCCATCGCGGAGACGAGCGTGAACCGATCGTCGCCCGACAGGCACCCGACGACGCGCGGACGGGTGACGAACCCCTGCGGCAGAGGCGCCGGCACGATCTTGGCCCGAACGAGGTCGGGGATGCGCGGAGAGAGGGTCACCCTGGCTGACGGTACTCGACCGCTCCACCGGGCTCTCGGAAAGCGCGCATCGAGACTCCACCCTGATCGGGTGTAGCGGCGACGGCGAGTTCGCAGCACAATCGAACCCGGGCCGGACCGTGGAGGTGGCGCATGGACGAGGTCGCGAGCTGTTGAGCCATGGGTGACGGCGACGCACCTGCGCCCGCGTCGGACCCTGTCGATGGGTCCGAGGTCGGTCTGGTCGTCCGCGGCCGGGAGCCGTCACTGACCGACGCGCTGATCCCGTTGGTCGCGCTGGTCGTGTTGGTGGGCGGCTGCCTGCTCGTCTTCGGCCTCGACGCCCTCGACGGTCCGATCCAGGTGGCGCTGATCCTGTGCTGCATGGTGACCGCGCTGGTGGCCCTGAAGAACGGGTGGCGGTGGGAGGACGTGCAGGGTGCAGGTCAGACCGCGATGTCATCGATCACGTCGGCGGTGTTCATCCTCTTGGCGGTGGGTGCGCTCATCGGCACCTGGAACCTGTCGGGCACCATCCCGACGCTCGTCTACTACGGCATCCAGATCCTGTCGCCGAGCTGGTACTACCTGGCCTCGGCGCTGATCTGCGGGATCATCGCCCTGTCGATCGGCAGCTCGTGGACGACCGCCGGCACGATCGGCGTGGGCCTGGTGGGCATCGCCGCCATGATCGGCGTCTCGCCAGAGATCACCGCGGGCGCCGTGATCTCGGGGGCCTACCTGGGCGACAAGACCTCGCCGCTGTCGGAGACCACGATCTTGACCGCGCAGATGGTCAAGGCCGACATCTACGACCACATCCGTGCACAGGTCTGGACGTCGATCCCAGCGTTCCTCATCGCCTGCGTCGGCTTCGCGATCCTGGGCTTCGCCGGCCCCGCGGTGACCGACACGGTCTCCACGACGATCGAGCTGGCCAGCCTCGACCAGATCTACCGGATCACGCCGCTCAACCTGTTGCCGCTGGTCCTGCTGGCTGCACTGTCGATCAAGAAGGTGCCCGCATCGTTGGCGCTGATGCTCTCCGCGCTGTTCGCCGGTCTGATGGCGGCGATCCTGCAGCCCAGCGTGATGCGGAGCTTCGTCGCGAGCCTCGGCGACGGTGGCTGGCCCGGTCCGATCGTCGGACCGATCAAGGGCGTGTGGCAGGCGATGGCGACGGGCTTCACGATGGACTCGGGCGTCGCGGAGATCGACAACCTCCTGTCCCGGGGCGGCATGGCCTCGATGCTGCCGACGCTGTGGATCATCATCGGCGCCGTCACGTTCGGGATGCTCCTCGAGGAGTTCGGCTTCATCGGACGCCTCATCGATCCGCTCGTCCACGCAGCCAAGAGCCAGGGCAGCCTCTACCTCTCGGTGTTCGCCACCGGCTTCGGGCTCAACGTCGTCGCCGGCGACCAGTACATCGCCCTCGTGCTGCCCAGCAGGGTCTACCGCGCCGAGTTCGAGAAGCGCGGCCTGAAGAACACCAACCTGTCGCGCCTCGCCGCGGACAGCGGCACCGTGACGTCGCCGCTCGTGCCGTGGAACTCCTGCGGCGCGTTCATGGGCGCCGTACTGGGCGTCTCGACGCTCAGCTACCTGCCCTTCTGCTTCTTCAACATCGCGAGCCCGCTGTTGAGCGTCACCTACGGCTTCACGGGCTTCAAGGTCGAACGCCTCGACACACAACCCCAGGAGGTTCCGACGTGAGCACCGCCGACACCCCCGTCCCGGCCGGCACCGATCGCTCCGACGTGGACTCGACCGCAGCGCCGGGCCGCGGGGGAGTGCAGCGCGTCACGCTGATCACCCTCACCGGGATGGTCGTGGGCTCGATGGTCGGCGCCGGGGTGTTCTCGCTTCCTCGCCGGTTCGCGACCGAGACAGGGGTCTACGGGGCGCTCATCGCGTGGGCCATCGCCGGTACGGGCATGTTGATGCTCGCGTTCGTCTTCCAGACCCTCGCGATCCGAAAGCCAGCGCTCGACTCGGGTGTCTACGCCTACGCCAAGGCGGGCTTCGGCGAGTACCTCGGCTTCTTCTCGGCGTTCGGCTACTGGTGCAGCGCGTGCGTCGGCAACACCACGTACTGGGTGTTGATCATGTCGACCGTCGGGGCTCTGGCACCGGTGCTCGGCGAGGGCAACACGTTGACCGCCGTGCTGCTCTCGTCGGTCGGTCTGTGGCTGTTCGCGGCGTTGATCCTTCGGGGCACCAAGGAGGCGGCCAACCTCAACCGGGTCGTCACCGTCGCCAAGGTGATCCCGATCCTGGTGTTCGTGCTCTTGTGCATCTTCACCCTCGACCTCGACGTGTTCCGGGACAACATGTCGGGCGGCGACGGCGTCGGGTCGCTGTTCGAGCAGGTCAACGGCACGATGCTCGCGACCGTGTTCGTCTTCCTCGGCGTCGAGGGGGCCAGCGTGTACTCCCGGTACGCGAGGAAGCGCGAGGACGTCGGCAAGGCCACGGTCCTCGGGTTCCTCGGCGTGCTGGCAGTGTTCGCGAGCGTCACGATCGTGAGCTACGGGATCATGCCCCGCGCCGAGATGGCCCAGCTCCGCCAGCCGTCGATGGCCGGTGTGCTCGAGACCGCGGTCGGGGGATGGGGAGCGGTGCTCGTCAGTGTGGGGTTGATCGTCTCGGTGCTCGGCGCCTACCTGGCCTGGTCGCTGATGGCGGCCGAGGTCCTGTTCGTCGCCTCCAAGGACGACGACATGCCGCGCTTCCTCCGCAAGGTCAACGCCAAGGACGCGCCGATCAACGCGGTGCTCATGAGCACGCTGCTCACCCAGATCATGTTGTTCGTGACGATGGCGTCGGCGAACGCCTTCGACTTCACGCTCAACATGACGAGCGCCCTGACCCTGATCCCGTTCGTCCTCGCCGCCGGCTACGCGCTCAAGCTGGCCGTCACCCGCGACACCTACGACACCGATCCGGCCGGCCGCACCAGAGATCTGGTCGTCGCCGGGCTGGCGACGATCTACACGTTGTTCCTGCTCTACGCGGCGGGGACGCGGTACATGCTCGTCTCGTTCGTGATCTACGCGCCTGGGACGGCCTTCTTCGTCATGGCCCGCCGAGAGCAGGGTCGCAAGCTCTTCTCCCCGGCCGAAGCGGTCATCCTCGCCGTCGCCATCGTGCTGGCCATCGTCGGCGTGGTGTCGATCGCAGCCGGTTGGATCGAGATCTGATGCGCACCGAAGGAGCACCCATGCTGCACATCCCGCGTCGCACGGCCCTCCTCGTCGGCACCGTCGTGTTGGCGTTGTCGGCAGCGGCCTGCGCGCCGGGCAACCCCGACGTCGACACCTTGGCCGCGACCCAGGGCCTCCCCAACCTGGAGGTGAGCCTGAGCGCACGCGAGTGGCTGCTCGACCCCGCCGACAGCTCCATCAGCGTCGGCGATGCGCCGATCACGCTCGACATCCACCCCGACGACACCGTGTCGGGGATCGCGCCCTGCAACACCTACCGGGGCTCGGTCACCTTCGGCGACGACACCGTCACGTTCACCGACCTGAGCACGACGTTGATCTCCTGTGACCCCCAGGTGATGGACGACGAGGCCGCCTTCTTCGCAGCGCTCGCCAGCGTGCGCGACGTCGACCTGACCGACCGCGACCGGCTGGTCCTCACCTCCCCCGATGGCGTGCGCCTGGCGTTCGATGCGTTCCGTGCCTACGACGCGATCGTCGGCACCTGGACCGTCGTCAACATCGGGACCGACGACG
Source organism: uncultured Iamiaceae bacterium (assembly GCA_964494405.1). Lineage (GTDB taxonomy): Bacteria > Actinomycetota > Acidimicrobiia > Acidimicrobiales > SKKL01 > Actinomarinicola. The sequence goes on along the minus strand of CAZBTQ010000022.1, from coordinate 6,776 downwards.
CGCTGACGACCCTTCCAGCGGGGGTCGAGGCGACGATCGCGTTCGACGACGAGTACGCGGTCGTCGTCGACGCCGGCTGCGGGCCACGGTCGGGGACCTGGGCACTCGACGACGACAGCCTCACGGTGGAGGACCTGTCGCCGAGCGAGTCGTGCGCGTCTGCCGATGCCGCTTCGGTCGAGGCGACGGTGGTCTCGGGGTTGTCGGGCACGCGCTCGGTCCAGATCAGCCCGAACATGCTCACCGTCATCGATCCAGACGACACCATCGCCCTTGTCGCCACCCGCTAGAGCAGGAGACCCCTCATGACCACCGCCTCCGACGATCCCTCGGCCACGAGACGTTCAGCCGCCTATGGCGTCCACTCCGAGGTCGGCACGCTGCGCAAGGTCCTGGTCTGCTCGCCGGGTCTCGCGCACGAGCGGCTCACACCCACCAATTGCGACGACCTGCTCTTCGACGACGTGCTGTGGGTCCAGAACGCCCGCCGCGACCACTTCGACTTCATCGACAAGATGCGCTCACGTGGGGTCGAGGTCGTCGAGCTGCACGAGGAGCTCGCCGCAACGATGGCGATGCCGGAGGCGAAGCAGTGGTTGCTCGACCGCAAGATCGTCGCCAACGAGGTCGGCGTCGGGCTCATCGACGCGACCCGCGCCTACCTCGACGAGCTGCCGGTGGACGAGCTTGCCCGCTACCTGATCGGCGGCCTGTCCACCCGTGACCTCCCCGACGAGCTGCGGCCGGGCTACGTGGCCCTCGCCCGCGAGTCGCTCGGGGTCAACGAGTACCTCATGCCACCGCTGCCCAACACCCTCTACACCCGCGACACCACCTGCTGGATCTACGGCGGGGTCACCCTCAACCCGCTCTACTGGCCCGCTCGCCACGACGAGACCCTGTTGATGAAGGCGATCTACCAGTTCCACCCCGACTACGTCGGGTCCACGGTCTGGTGGGGAGACCCCGAACAGGAGTGGGGCCAGGCCACCGTCGAGGGCGGCGACGTGATGATCGCGGGTGACGGTGTCGTGCTCATCGGCATGAGCGAGCGCAGCTCCCGCCAGGCCATCACCCAGCTCGCCCAGGCGCTGTTCGACCAGGGCGGCGCCACCAAGGTGATCGTGGCGGGCATGCCCAAGCTGCGCGCGGCGATGCACCTCGACACCGTGTTCACGTTCGCCGACCGCGACGTCGCCACCGCGTTCCCCGGCATCGTCGACGGCATCCACCCGTTCACGCTCGTGCCCGGCGACGGCCAGGGCGACATCGAGGTCATCGAGGAGACCAAGCCCTTCGTCGAGGTCGTGGCCGACGCCATCGGCGTGGGCCGGCTGCGCATCGTCGAGAACGGCGGGTCCATCTACGACAGCGAGCGCCAGCAGTGGGACAGCGGCAACAACCTCGTCGCCATCGAGCCCGGCGTCGTCATCGCGTACGACCGCAACACCCACACGAACTCGCTGCTCCGCAAGGCGGGGGTCGAGGTCATCTCCATCGTCGGCGCCGAGCTCGGCCGCGGCCGCGGCGGCGGACACTGCATGACCTGTCCCATCATCCGCGACCCGCTCGACTGAACGCTCCAGGTACCTGGAGTGAGCGACGATGCGGATGCCTCACCCGAGCGCGCGCCGCTGCCCGACGACGCCGCGGAGCTCGTCGTCCGACTCGGGTCGGCGCTCGTCGCCTCCGGCGCGCCTGTCGACTACGTCGAGGACGTGTTGGACGAGATCGCGGACCGCTACGGGCTGCAGTTCGGCTACTCGGTCCTGCCGACAGGTCTCATCGCGCTCGGTCGTGATGGGGCTGCCACGGTGGCGAGCATCGCCGGGAGCGAGCCGGCCAGCTACCACTTCGACCAGATCACCGCGCTCTTCGACCTCCTCGACGAGATCCGCACCAGCGATGTCGAGCCGGCCGACGGCATCATCCGCCTCCACCAGATCCGCACGCTCGGCCCACGGTGGCCCATGCCGATCGCGGTGGCCGGTCACGTCGTGCTCACCGTCGGACTCGCGCTGCTCCTCGAACCCACCTGGCCGACCCTCGCGCTCGTCGCGGTGCTCGGCGCCATGGTCGCCGTGCTCAAGGCGTTGGCGGCACGCCGTACGACCCTGTTGCGTCTCATGCCGGCCATCGCGGCATTCCTCGTGTCCGCGTTCGTCTTCGCCGTGCGGGCGAGAGGCGTCGAAGTCGATGGCCTCAAGCTGCTGATCCCCCCGCTCGTCACGTTCCTGCCGGGGGCCGTGCTCACCGTCGGTGCCGTCGAGCTGACGAGCGGATCGATCGTCGCCGGCTCCAGCCGCGTCATCGCCGGGACGGTCCAGGTGCTGCTCCTCGCCCTCGGCATCGTCGCGGCCGCATCGCTCGTCGACGTCCCCACGTCCGAGACCTTGATCGACGCGGCGCGCCCCCACGTCGGGGCGTGGGCACCGTGGCTCGGGGTCCTGCTGTTCGGGCTCGGTGCTGCGGTCTACTTCTCGGCCGCGACCCGCACCTATCCCGCCCTGATCGCTGTGCTCTACGTGGCCTACGCAGGCCAGATCGCCGCCAACCAGTTCGTCGGCACGTACGCGTCCGGCTTCGTCGGCGCGCTCGTCGCCGTCGTCGTCGCGTCGCTGCTCCATCGCCACGCCAACGGACCACCCGTCCTGGTGACCTTCCTCCCCGCGTTCTGGCTCCTCGTCCCCGGAGTGCTCAGCCTGATCGGTGTCACCCGCATCGCGGTCGGCGACGCCGCCGCGCACGATGTCGCCACCGCCATGTTCACGATCCTGTCGGTCGCGCTCGGCGTGGTCGCCGGCCTCGGCGCGTCACAGGCGATGGCCCTCCGAGCCCCACCGGCGTCGACCTGACCTGGCTCAGGACGTGCGCTGGGACGTGCGCGCGGACGTGCGGGCCCCGCCTTCGAACGCCCACACCACCGCCAGCGCGGGCGGGCGGGAGGTCGGGGCAGGGGCTCGATGCAGCGTGGCGTCGGTCCAGGTGGCAACCTGATGGAGGGGGTGCGCTGGCAGAGGCGGGGCGCCCGCCGTCGATCTGATGCGCGAGCAACGCGTCTCGCGCCCGGCAGCAAGAGAGGACACCACCGATGGCATGGGATTTCTCCACCGAGCCCGAGTTCCAGGAGAAGCTGGACTGGATCCAGCAGTTCTGCGAGGAGAAGGTGGGGCCGCTCCACCACGTCTTCCCCTACGCCGTGCGCCTGCCTGACCCCGCGGTCAAGGCCTACGTCCGCGAGCTCCAGCAGGAGGTGAAGGATCAGGGCCTGTGGGCGCTGTTCCTCGACGAGGAGCTCGGCGGTCCCGGCTTCGGCCAGCTGAAGCTGGCGCTCGTCAACGAGATCCTCGGCCGGTACCCCGCGGCACCTCAGCTGTTCGGTGCGGCCGCGCCCGACACGGGGAACATGGAGATGCTCGCCGCCTACGGCACCGAGGAGCAGAAGCAGCGCTGGCTCGAGCCGCTGGTCAACCAGGAGATGTTCTCGGCGTACTCGATGACCGAACCCCAGGGCGGCTCGGACCCGAACCTGTTCAAGACCACTGCGGTCAAGGACGGCGACGAGTGGGTCATCAACGGCGAGAAGTGGTTCACGTCCGCCGGCCGCAACGCCGACATCCTCTTCGTCATGTGCACCAACGGCATGTTCGTGGTGCCCCGCGAGACCCCGGGCGTCGAGATCATGCCGGAGCCCCGCGCCCACAACCACATCAAGTACGTCGACGTGCGGGTGCCGCTCGACCACCTGCTCGGCCCCGAGGACGGCGCCAAGGTGCTTGCGCAGCGTCGCCTCGGCGGCGGTCGCATCCACCACGCGATGCGCACGATCGCCCAGTGCAACCTGGCCTTCGACATGATGTGCGAGCGGGCGCTGTCCCGGGAGTCGCACGGCTCGATCATCGGCGAGCACCAGATGGTGCAGGAGAAGATCGCCGAGTCCTACGCCAAGCTGAAGATGCTGCGGCTCTTCGTGCTCGAGACCGCGTGGAAGATCGACCAGACCTCCACCCAGGAGGCCCGCACCGACATCGCGGCGGTGAAGTTCACCATGGCCCGCGTCCTCCAGGAGATCTCGCTCGACGCGTTGCACATCCACGGAAGCCTGGGCACCACCGACCTGACGCCGTTGCAGGCGATGTACGCCGCGGCGCCGACGATGGGCCTCGCCGACGGTGCCGACGAGGTGCACAAGTCCACCGTGGCGCGCCGGGTCCTGAAGGGCTACCGACCCCACGAGGGCAACTTCCCGCGGGAGTTCATCCCGTACAAGAAGGCCGAGGCCTGGGAGAAGATGCAGCCGGTCTTCGAGACCCGCCCGGAGCTGGCCGAGTCCGCGAAGAACTGGAAGAAGTACTTCGCCAACCGCTGATGTCCACACCAGCCGCAGCCGTCGAGGGCGTCGACCTCGACGCGCTGCGGGAGTGGATGGACGACCAGGGGCTCGGTGACGGCCCGATCAGCGACATCGAGCCCATCACCGGTGGGACCCAGAACGTGCTGGTGCGCCTCTCGCGGGGCGGACGCCGGTACGTCCTGCGTCGCCCGCCGGTGCACAAGCGCACGAACAGCGACGAGACGATGCGGCGCGAGGCGCGCGTGCTGGCTGCGCTCGCGGGCAGCGAGGTGCCCCACCCCGCGCTGATCGCCGCCGAGCGCGACACGGCGGTGTTGGGCGCGGCGTTCTACCTGATGGAACCGGTGGACGGCTTCAACCCGTCGCTCGGGCTGCCCGAGCCCCACCGGTCTGATCCGCTGGTGCGGTCCCAGATGGGCCTCGCCCTGGTCGACGCCGCGGCGGCGCTCGGCCGGGTCGACCACGAAGCGGTCGGCTTGGGCGACCTCGGCCACGTCGACGGGTACCTGGAGCGACAGGTCGCTCGGTGGCGCTCCCAGCTCGACGGCTACGCCGAGGTCGCACCGTCGTGGACGCCCGACATCCCGCGGGTCGACGACGTGGGGGAGTGGCTCGACGCCGAGCGGCCCGCCACGTTCCAGCCGGGGATCATCCACGGCGACCTGCACACCGCCAACGTCTTGTACCGCCACGACGGCCCGGAGCTGGCGGCGATCGTCGACTGGGAGCTGGCCACGATCGGTGACCCGCTCGTCGACCTGGGGCTCACCGTGGCGTTCCGCACCGTGGACCCCGACGGCGGACTCGGACCTGGTGGCGACCTGTACCCGGACTTCCCCCAGGTGGGCGAGCTGGTCGCCCGCTACGGGGAAGGGTCAGACCGCGACACCTCGGCGTATCGCTGGTACGCCGTGCTCGCGTGCTACAAGACCGGGATCATCCTCGAGGGCACGCGCGCCCGGGCGATGGCGGGCAAGGCGCCGACGGTCGTCGGCGATCAGCTGCACGCGGTGACGCTCAGCCTGTTCCGGCGGGCCCAGGTGTTGATCGGCGAGGCATGACGACGGCCACGCTCAGAACGGCGTGGGGATCATCAGTGGGGAGTGGTCCGGCTCGACGTAGCCGTGGGCGGGCTGGCGCTTGGGGAACTTGACCTTCTTGGGTTCGAACGGCTCGTAGTCGACCTGGCTGAGGAGGTGGGTGATCACGTTGAGCCGGCCGCGCTTCTTGTCGTCGGTGTGCACGACGTGCCACGGCGCCCACTCCGAGTTGCTCGCCTCGAACATCGCGTCGCGCGCTCGGGCGTAGTCGTACCACCGGCTGTAGGAGAGCAGGTCCATGTCGGACAGCTTCCAGGTCTTGCGCGGATCGTCGACGCGGCTCTGGAGCCGCCTGGTCTGCTCGTCCTCGCCCACCTCGAGCCAGTACTTGAGGAGCAGGATCCCCGAGTCGACCATGGCCTTCTCGACGCCGGGCACCATGGACAGGAACCGCGTCACCTGTTCCTCGGTGCAGAACCCCATCACCCGTTCGACCCCGGCGCGGTTGTACCAACTCCGGTCGAAGATCACGACCTCGCCCGCGGCCGGCAGGTGTGGGACGTACCGCTGGATGTACATCTGGGACTTTTCGCGCTCGGTCGGCGACGGCAGCGCCACCACGCGGAACGTGCGAGGGCTCACGCGGTCGGTGATCGCCTTGATCGTGCCGCCCTTGCCCGCGGTGTCGCGGCCCTCGAAGACCACGACGACCTTCGCACCGGTCGTGCGGACCCACTCCTGCATCGACACCAGCTCGCCCTGCAGCGTCGCGAGCTCGGCCTCGTACTCCTTGCGCTTCATCTTCGCCACCGTCACAGCCTCCTCATCCCACGATGGCCGGTGATGGCCCGTCGCGCACCACCCTGCCACGGGTGGACGTCAGCGTGCCGGACCTCGGTGCGGCAGGCCCGCGCAGGTGAACGCAGAGCGGCCGTGAGCTGGCCAAACGGCGACCACCCCATCGTGGGTGGGTTCGGCCCACCCACCACCTCTTTACGGTCATCTCGCAGTGGAACTGCACGCCACGAGGAGCGAGACCGCGATGTTCAACCTGCGCAACCAGAGCTTTCTCAAGGAGATCGACTTCGAGCCGAGGGCGTTGCGGTTCCTGTTGCAGCTCTCCGAGGCGATGAAGATCGCCAAGTACTCCGGCACCGAGGTCAAGCGCCTGGCGGGCAAGGAGATCGCGCTGATCTTCGAGAAGACCTCGACGCGCACCCGGTCGGCGTTCGAGGTCGCCGCGTTCGACCAGGGCGCCCACGTCACCTACCTCGACCCGTCCGGGTCCCAGCTCGGCCACAAGGAGTCGGTGGCCGACACCGCCCGGGTGCTCGGGCGTATGTACGACGCGATCGAGTTCCGGGGCAACGAGCAGTCCGACG
>CAZBTQ010000021.1:1958-28313 GCA_964494405.1 uncultured Iamiaceae bacterium | reverse complement strand
TCGTCGTCGGGGTCGAGCGGTCGGGCGATCAGGTCGGCCGCGGTCCACAGGGTACGGGTCCAGGGGAACAGGATGAACGGCCCGAGGATCGCCCAGGTGACGACCGCGGTGATGAGCACCGGCAGGTTCGGGTCGGGGTGCATCAGCGCGTAGCCGCCGACGACCATGACCATCCCGATCCCGAACGTGAGCACGGTGTTCAGGCCGAGCGCGCCGATCCAGTGGCCCTCGATGCGTTCGAAGCGGAACCCGCAGGTGGGGCAGCGCTCCTCCATGAGGATCCAGCGGCGGAAGACCCCGCCGCCACCGCAGACCGGGCAGTGCAGGCGCAGCGCTCGTCCGATGATGCGGCGGGGCGTGAGCGGCGGCGGCGCGTCGTCCGGGACAGGCGATGGGGTCACCCACCCATCATGGTCCTGCCGCCTGCTGCACCCACTTGGTGCCGACTCCGAGGACCTGACAGGGTGAGTCGGTCCAGCACGCACCGGGGGGTTGCACATGGCCGAGATGCCGATCGGTACCGCAGTGGGATGGCTCGCCGAGCAGGACCCTGACCGACCTGCGATCACCCACGAGGAGCGCACGGTCACCCGCTCCGAGCTCGACCGCCGCACCAACCGGCTGGCCCGCGCCTACGCCGAGCTGGGCGTCGGCCAGGACGACCTGGTCACCATCGGGCTGCCGAACGGCATCGAGTTCTACGAGGCCTGCATCGCCACCTGGAAGCTGGGTGCGACACCTCAACCGGTGTCGGCACGCCTGCCCTTCCGCGAGCGCGAGGCGATCGTCGAGCTGGTCGACCCGCCGATCGTCGTCGGGGTCGAGCCCGGCTCCCACGGCGATCGCCGCTGCCTGCCGATCGGGTTCGAGGCCGACCCGTCCCTCGACGACGGTCCGCTCCCCGAGCGCACGGCCGCCGCGTACAAGGCGCCGACGTCGGGCGGCAGCACCGGCCGGCCGAAGATCATCGTGTCGGGCCAGCGTGGCGTCGTGGACCCCGAGGCGCCACGGCCGTTCGGCCAGGGTGTCGGCGGCACCCAGCTCGTTCCCGGCCCGCTGTACCACAACGCCCCGTTCATGTTCTCCATGTCGGGTCTGTTCAGCGGCGCCCACCTGATCGTGCTCACCCGGTTCGACGCGAGCCACGCCCTCGAGCTGATCGAGGAACACCAGGTCGACTGGATGCTGGTCGTGCCCACGATGATGTTGCGCATCTGGCGGCTCCCCGAGTCCGAGCGGCTGGCCCGTGACGTGTCGTCGCTCGACGGGATCCTGCACCTCGGCGCGCCGTGTCCGGCCTGGCTCAAGCGGGAGTGGATCGATTGGCTCGGCCCCGAGAAGGTCTGGGAGCTCTACGCCGGCACCGAGGCCCAGGGCGTCACGATCGTCAGCGGCCAGGAGTGGCTCGACCACCCGGGGACGGTGGGCCAGGTGCGCGAGGGTTCGATGAAGATCTGCGACCACGAGGGCAACGAGCTGCCCGCGGGCGAGGTCGGCGAGCTGTGGATGCGGGTCGACCCCGATCGTCCCCGCACCTACCGCTACATCGGCGCCGAGGCCAGGTCGCACGACGGCTGGGAGTCGCTGGGTGACCTCGGGTCGATCGACGCCGATGGCTACCTCTACCTGGCCGACCGGATGAACGACATGATCCTGACCGGCGGCGCCAACGTGTACCCGGCCGAGGTGGAGGCGGCGCTCGACGAGCACCCGTCGGTGTCGTCGTGCGCGGTGATCGGATTGCCGGACGAGGACATGGGCAACGTCGTCCACGCGATCGTGCACCTCGACCCGACAGCGCCCGATCCGACCGATGCCGAGCTCCGTGAGTTCCTCGCCGAGCGGCTCGTCGGCTACAAGATCCCGCGCAGCTTCGAACGTGTGGACGTCCCGGTGCGCGACGATGCGGGCAAGGTGCGCAGGTCCGCCCTCCGCACCGATCGCGCCGGCTGACGTCCGCAGACCCAGGAGAGCGCCATGTTCGAGCACGTCGTCGTCCCCCTCGACGGGTCCAACCACGCCGACCGGGCGCTCGAGGTCGCCGGTGCCGTCGCCACCACGTTCGCGGCGCGCGTCGTGCTCGTGCGCGCTGCCCATCCCGACGACCTCGACATCGCGACGACCGAGCTGCGGGAGCGAGCGCTGCGCCTCGACGCGCCGGACGCGGAGCTCGTCCTCGACACCCGCAACGACCCGGTCGGGGCGATCGTCGAAGCCGTGGAGAGCCACCCGAGGTCGCTGGTGTGCATGTCGACCCACGGCCGTGGCGGATTGGGTCGGACGCTGTTCGGCTCGATCACCGAGGGAGCGCTGCGTGAGGCGGATGCGCCGTTCCTGCTGGTCGGACCGCAGGCCACCGCTGCCACCGCGCGGATCGGCGACGTCCTCGTCCCGCTCGACGGCAGCCATCGGGCTGAGACCATCCTGCCGCTCGTCGTCGACTGGTCTCGGGCGACGGGCGCGTCGCTGTGGCTCGTCGAGGTCGTCGACCCGTCGGCGGCGGCGCGCGTCGAGGCGTCGGGCGACGACGTCGCCGAGGGCTCCTACCTGGAGCGGATCGCTGCCGGCCTCCCAGACGACCTGCCCGGCGTCGAGTGGGACGTGCTCCACGGCAAGGACTCGGCCGCGGCGATCTGCGAGCACGCTGCCGACCGCGACCTGCCGGTGGTCGCGCTCGCGTCCCACGGCCACAGCGGCATCGCTCGGCTCGTGGCTGGAAGCGTCGCGTCGAAGGTGGCGCACGACCACCGGGGCATCACGCTCGTCATCCGCACCGCCGACGACGACTAGAGGCCCAGCGCGGCGGCGGACTCGTGGTAGAGCCTGGCGACCTCGGTGCGCACCTCGGCCCGCTCGGCGAGTCGGCGGCCGAAGGGCACTCGCACCGCGACCTCGCCGTCGGGGGTGGTCGCGGTGAAGTCGATGCCGTCGGGGTCGAGGCCGGTCATCACCGCCGCCGTCGTGTCCGGGCGCCCGCCGGCGACCTGGCAGATGACGATGTTGTCGGCGGCGTGGTCGTCGTTCATGTGACGCGCCACGGCGGCGACGACCTCGGTGGTGACCCAGCTCTCAGCCATCGAGCTGCGCCAACAGGGCGGTGTTCCAGCGGTACGAGGCGAGCACCTCGTCGATGATCCGCGACCGCTCGTCGTCGGTCCAGGGCGCGTCGTCGAGCCGGGCTCGGTAGGCGTCCTTCCACGCGGCGGGGTCCGGCACCTGGGGGAAGTCGTAGAACGCGGTGCCCGAAGAGGCGTCGATCCCGTAGGTGCGCTCGATCACCCGTCGGATGAAGAGGCCACCGGACAGGTCGCCGAGGTAGCGCACGTACTGGTGGCCGACCCAGCCGGCGGGCCACGTGCGGCCGACCTCGTCGAGGCGATCGCAGTACTCGACGGTGGCGGGGACCAGCTCGGCCTCGGGTCGGTCGGCCCAGCCGGGCCCGAGCACGGCGACGAGGTCGCGCTCCAGCGCGGGCAGCCGCACCACCTCGGGCTGGACGAAGCCGGCGACCGTCGGGTCGGCGACGACCGAGCCGTGGGCACCCTCGAGCGCGGCGTAGATCGCGCGGTGCTGGGCGATGAGGCGTCCGTAGCCCTCGAGAGGGAGCTCGCCCTCGAGCAGCCGTCGCATGAAGGGCGCGCTCTCGGCGCCCTCGTGCGATGCCGTGGTGGCGTGGCGCACCTGGGCGGAGAAGGGCACGACCGTCGGGTCGCTCGTGGTGCTCAAGGAGCTGGCCTTTCGTTCAAGGTTGGACGAGGTGACAGTTCGCAGACTAGAAGGCATGCTTACTATCTGTCCATCGGGCGCCTTCTCCAATTGGGTGTCCATCCCAGAACCTCAGACGGCAGTGAAGGAACCATGCGACGAACGCTCTCGATCATCGCGCTGGCCGTGTCGCTGGTCGCCGCGCTGGTGGCCGTGGCAGCCGGCCCGGCTGGCGCCCAGCCGGCGCCCCCCACCTCGCTCTCGGGCGACGGACGCACGGTCACCGCAGGTGCGACCTCGCTGACCGTCTCGCAGGCGTCGGGGCTGGCCCCTGGCGGGGTGACCCTCACCGTCAGCGGGTCGGGCTACGACGAGTCCAAGGGCGTGTACGTGAGCCTGTGCGCCGTCCCGCCCGCCGGCCACCCGCCGTCGCCGTGCGGTGGCGGCGAGGACCGCACGGGCACCAGTGGCGCGTCGGCGTGGGTGTCGTCCAACCCGCCTGCCTACGCCAGCGGACTCACGGTTCCGTATGGACCGGGTGGGACGTTCACCGTCCAGATCAGCGTGACCTCGGCCATCGCCCCCGGCCTCGACTGCACCGTCGTGCGCTGCGCAGTCGTCACCCGCAACGACCACACCCGAGGGTCGGACCGCTCCCAGGACCTGTTCATCCCCGTCGCGTTCGGTTCGGGGCCACCGCCGGCCGCCCCGCCGACCGCCGCCCCGACGGCCCCGGCCGAGCCCGTCGCCCCTCCGACCACCGTCCTCGACCTGTCGATGTTCCCGCCTCCGACGCAGTTGGCCGCTGACGGCCTGTCGGTCAGCGACGGCGTGCGCACCCTGGTCGCGTCGTCGGTGAGCGATCTCGATCCCGAGTCGGTCGAGGTCGAGGTGACCGGCGAGGGCTTCGACCCCGCGGCCGGCGTCTACGTGGCGTTGTGCCGGACCCACACCGACGGCACGGCGCCGGGCCCGTGCACCTCTGGGGCCGGCGCGGCGTGGCTGTCGTCGTCGCCGCCCGACTACGGGGCGGACCTGGCCGAGCCCTTCGACGAGGGTGGGCGCTTCGCCGTGGTCCTGCAGGTCGGAGCCATCATCGACGCCTCGACCGACTGCCGAGAGGTCACCTGCGCGGTGATGACCCGCGCCGACGACACCGCACCAGCGGTGCGAAGCCACGACCTGGCCATCCCGGTCACCTTCGCTGCCGAGTCGACACCGGCGACGACGACCACCGAGCCCGTCACCGAGGTCGTCGACGACGAGCAGGCCGTCGCGGCGGTCGCCGTGCCGGCCGACGACGGCGGCTCTCCGGCCGTGTGGCTCCTCGTCGTCGCCGTGCTGGCGGTCGTGGGCGTCGGCGTCGCGGTCGTGGTTCGCCGTCGCGGTGCATCGCCGACCCCGGGCTCGCCGTGAGCCTTGACGTCGCGCGGCGCGGGCGCGCCCTCGTCCTCCTCGTCGCCCTCGTGGCCGTCGGCCTGCTCGCGTCGGGTTGCGGCGGCTCAGGTGGCGCGGGCGGCTCCGGCGATGCCGCGGCGGGGACCGACGCTGTCCCCGCCGGCGGCAACGACCTCGTGCCCGTGGTCGACGACGACGACACCGTCCCCGTACCGGACCTGCCCGTGACCGTCACAGGGGCCGACGGTCGCACCGTCGTGGTCGACGACGTCTCGCGCATCGTCCCGCTCTGGGGGAACATCGCCGAGGTCACCTTCGCCCTCGGGCTCGGCGACAACGTGGTCGGGCGCGACACCTCCGCGACCTTCGCCGAGGCCGAGGACCTCCCGCTCGTCACGAGCGCGCACGACGTGTCCGCCGAGTCCGTGCTGTCGCTGCGGCCCACGGTCGTGCTCGCGGACTCCGAGACCGGACCGCCCGAGGCGCTCGACCACATCCGCAACGTGGGCGTCCCCGTCGTGGTGATCGAGCGGCCCACCTCCGTCGAGGACATCGACGACGGCATCCGTGCGGTGGCAGCGGCGCTCGGCGTGCCCGACGCCGGGGAGCGCCTGGTCGCCGAGACGCTCGCCGAGATCGACGCGGTCACCGCCGAGGTGCCCACCGGCGGCATGTCCTCCGAGGGGGCTGCGCCGCGGGTGGCGTTCCTGTACCTGCGCGGCGGCGCCGGCGTGTACCTGCTCGGCGGTCCGGGGGCGGGCACCGACTCGCTCATCGCCGCCGCCGGTGGCATCGACGCCGGGACCGCAGCCGGCCTCTCGGACCCGTTCACACCGATCACGAGCGAGGCGCTGGTGAACGCCGCGCCCGAGGTGATCATGGTGACCACGACGGGGCTCGAGTCAGTCGGCGGGGTCGACGGCCTCGTGGAGATCCCCGGGATCGCCCAGACGCCGGCCGGGCGGGACCGCCGCGTCATCACCGTCGAGGACGGCCTGCTGTTCAGCTTCGGTCCGCGGACCGCCGAGACCCTGTCGCGGATCGCCGCGCAGATCCACCAGTGACCACCGTGGTCGAGACCCCTGCCGCCCGCTCCGACGAGGACCTGCTCGCCGAATCCGCGGCATCGGATCGGCGCCGCGGGCTCCTGCTCATCGCTGGGTTGTCGGTGGGCCTGGTGGTGGCCGCCATCGCGGGGGCGGGCATGGGGGCCTACGAGATCCCGCCCCTCGAGGTCCTCGGCGCCATCGCCCGACGCCTCGGGCTCTCCTCGGCAGAGGCGGCCGACGCCCTGGCCGACGAGGTCCTCTGGGAGATCCGCTTCCCGCGGGTCGCCCTGGCCGTGTTCGTCGGGGCGTCGCTGGGGTGCGCCGGCGCGGCGATGCAGGGCGCGTTCGCCAACCCGCTCGCAGAGCCGGGCATCGTCGGCGTGTCGTCGGGCGCGGTGCTCGGCGCCGCCGCCCAGATCGTCCTCGGCATCTCGATCTTCGGCAGCTGGTCGCTGCCGCTCGCCGCGTTCGTCGGCGGCCTCGTCACGCTGGTGCTCGTCTACGCGTCGGCCCGCTCCGACGGGCGGACCGAGGTCGTGACCCTGGTGCTGTCGGGTGTGGCGATCAACGCGCTGGTCGGTGCGGTGATCGGTCTGCTCACCTACGTCTCCGACGACGCGGAGCTGCGCACCCTCACGTTCTGGACCCTTGGCTCCATGGCCCAGGCAACCTGGTCGAAGGTGGCGGCCATCGCGCCGCTCGCCGTGGCGGGGCTCGCCGTCGCCTTCGTGAGCGCGGGCAAGCTCGACCTGCTGTCCCTCGGTGACCGCTCGGCCCGCCACCTAGGCCTCGCCGTCGAGCCGTTCAGGATCACGATGCTGGTCGTCATCGCCGTGCTCACCGCGGCCGCGGTGGCGGTGTCGGGCATCGTGTTGTTCGTCGGGCTGGTCGTGCCGCACCTGGTGCGCATGGTGGCGGGCCCGGGCCACCGAATCCTGTTGCCGGCCTCGGCTGTCGGCGGGGCGCTGGTCCTCGTCGTCGGGGACCTGGCCGCGCGCACGATCGCCGCGCCGGCCGAGCTGCCCCTCGGCGTGTTGACCGCGCTCGTCGGCAGCCCGTTCTTCTTCTGGCAGCTCCGGCGTACCCGGGCGACCCAGGGCGGTTGGGCATGAGGGCGCCGTTGATCGGTCGGGCGGGCACCGACCCCGTCGACGTCGACGTCCCCCGCCTCGTCCGCGGCACGCCGCTGGTCGAGGCCGATGGCCTGCGCGTCGAGCGGGGCGGACGCCTCGTCCTCGACGACGCGGGCCTGGTGTGCCGGGCGGGCGAGGTCGTGGCGCTCGTGGGCCCCAACGGCGCGGGCAAGTCCACGCTCCTCGGCGCGGTGGCCGGCGACATCGAGATCGCGGCCGGCCGGGTCCACGTCCACGGCGCACCACTGGGCTCCTGGCACGACGCCGACCTCGCGCGCCGGCGGGCCGTCCTGCTCCAGCAGAACCGCGTGGGATTCCCCTTCACGGTCGAACAGGTGGTCACCATGGGGCGCGCGCCGTGGCAGGCCACCCCCGCCGAGGACCTCGACGAGACGGTCGTCGCCGCCGCGCTGGTCGACGCCGACGTGGCCCACCTGCGCAACCGGCGGGTCAACACGCTCTCGGGCGGCGAGTCGGGCAGGGTCGCCCTCGCCCGTCTGCTCGCCCAACAGACCCAGCTCGTCCTGGCGGACGAGCCCACCGCTGCCCTCGACCTGCACCACCAGGAGCACACGATGGTGGTGCTGCGTCGCCTGGCCGATGCAGATGCCGCCGTGGTCGTCGTGCTCCACGACCTGGGTCTCGCCGCTGCCCACGCCGACCGGATCGTCGTGATCGACCGCGGCCGCATCGTCGCGGACGGACCTCCGGCGGCGGTGCTCGACCCCACCGTGATCGGCGCCGTCTACCAGCACCCCGTCGACGTGCTGGCGGACCCCCGCTCGGGCGCCCCGCTCGTCGTGCCCCACCGCACGAGCCGCTCGGACCCCCACCCACCCGCACCAGACCCGACGTCCACCCCACCACCCACGGAGATGAGATGAGCCACCACAGTCCACCAACCCGGCGCTGGCCGGCACTGATCGCGCTGATCGCCGTCGTCCTGTCCGGCTTGGCGCTCGCGCCGTCCGCATCGGCGACACCGATCGCCGTCACCGATGCCAGCTTCACCTGGGCGGTGTCGACCAACATCAACACCGGCGGCAGCCTCACCCCGTCTCGTGCGGCGCACGAGCCGGCCACCGTCGCCCCCGCTGGCTGGACGTTCACCGGCGGCACCGGCACCTACGACCCTTCGACCGGCGCGCTCGACGTCTCGTTCGAAGGGGGCCTCGAGTTCGGCAACGTCGCACGGGGCAACTACGGCTTCCTCTGGTCGAACCCACGACTCGTGATCGACGCGGATGGCGACGGCTCGCTGTCGTTCGACGTCGCCAACCGCCTCTTCAACGGCGTGGACTCGCCGTGGGGCGCCACGCAGCCCGATGTCGTCGTCGCGAACTTCGTCGCATCGACGGGGGCCGCGGACGGCGGGACGGTGGCCTGGACGGTGACGCCGCTCACCGACGACGTCGTGGGTGAGCCCGCGTTCGACGGTGCGCAACAGTTCGCCACCTCGTTCATGTCGACGCTCGACAGCTCGCTGCTCGGTCACTTCATGCAGACCAACGCCGCCGGCCCGGAGAACGCGGCCAACATCGGCAAGCTCCCGGCGCTGATCACGTTCTCCGTCGCCGGCGACTTCGACCCCGCGCCGGTCGTGCCGGCGATCACGGTGACGCCGTCGACCGACATCGTCTCCGGTAGCACGGTGACGATCGAGGGCAGCGGCTTTGCCGGGGTTGGCGTGTACGTGCGCCTGTGCGCCGCCGTCGACGGCGAGCTCGGCACTCCTGCCGGTCGTCCCGGCGCCGACCGGTGCCTGGGCGATCCGCAGCACTGGGTGTCCGCAGCGGGTCCGGGCCCCAGCGCGCCGATGTCCCCCGAGGGCACGTTCACCGCGTCCCTGGCCCTGCCGTCGAGCTTCACCGCTGGTGGGGAGACGATCGACTGCACCGCGGTGACCTGCGGCATCGCCGTCCGCCGCGACCACATCGGTGGCGCGACCGACTTCTCCTACGACCTGTTCACGCCGGTCACCTTCGCCGCTTCGACCGACCCCGGTCCGGGCCCCGGGCCTGGCCCCGATCCAGATCCGGGCCCGGGCGCTGGTCCGACGGCGGGCACACTCGACTGGGGCGTGAAGTCGGCGTTCCGCAACTACATCCTCCACGGACCCGCGGCAGGCACGATCACCACCGATGGCGGTGCCACGACCCTGTCTGACGGCACCTTCCGCTTCCCGGTGTCGACCGGTGGCCACTACACCTCGGCCTCCGACCTCGTCGCACCGTTCGGGGGGTCGGTCACCTTCGAGGGCCACGGCGGTCTCCTCCAGGTCCACATCACCGACCCAGTCGTGCAGATCGACGGGACCGACGGCGTGCTGATCGCCGACGTCGAGTCGCGCAGCCTCGCCACAGGGCTGACCGAGACCTGGGACGACGTGGAGTTCGCCGACCTCGACGTGGCGTCGGTGCAGCCGACTGCGTCGGGCAAGGTCGTGACCTTCGCCAAGGTCCCTGCATCCCTCACCGAGGACGGCGCCGAGGCATTCGCCGGCTTCTACACGGCTGGCACCGAGCTCGACCCGGTGACGGTCGCGATCGAGGTGGCCGATCCGGGCGACCTGCCCGGTGCCGGTGCTCCCGATCCCGGGGCCGACGTCGTCGGTTGCGTCCCCTCGTCGCTGGTCGCCGGTGCGTCGTTCAGCGTCTGCGGTGGCGGCTTCATCCCCGGCGAGCAGGTCCAGGTCATCCTGCACTCGGATCCGATCGTGCTCGGCGTGCTGACCGCCGGCGCCGACGGGTCGGTGAATGGCCAGGTCACCCTGCCGACCTCCGCGCCGGTCGGCACCCACACCGTCGAGCTGCACGGCGTCACCTCCGGTCGCAGCATCTACTCGGCACAGGTGACGGTGGTCGCGCAGGCCCCGGCGCCCGCCCAGGCCGGCGCGCTGCCCAACACCGGCAGCGACGCATCGGACCTGGCCGTGCTCGGCGCCGCGCTCATCGGCGCCGGCCTCGTGCTCACGGCGGCATCACGGCGCCGGCGCCGTCCGGTGGGACTCACCGCCTGACCAATCGCCGATGGGCCTCGGCGTCGGACCGTGTCACGCCTCGTGCGGCACGATCTCGACGTCGAGGCCCAGGGCGTCGGCCAGCAGGTCGCGGCGCTGGTCGGCGGAGTACAGCTCGAGCGAGATGTCGGCATCGAGTGCGGGCACGACGCCGATGCGCAGCCGTTCGGAGTCCGCGTCGAACGTCGTCTCGATGTGATCGACCGACAGCGAGTGGCTGCGGTCGAGCCCGATCGCGATGCGCAGGATCCCCGCGAGCACCGAGATCATCCGGCGGTCCTCGCTGCGCAGCGCGGCCCACTCCGGGTGCTTGTCCTTGGGTGCGCTCTTGCGGTGGTAGCGCGCCACCTGGGCGATCAGCTCGATCTCGTGGTCGTTGAAGCCCTGGAGGTGCTCGCTGTTGCGGATCACGTAGTACGAGTGCTTGTGGTGGGCGGTGTGGCTGATGAACAGGCCCACGTTGTGCAGCAGTCCCGCCGCCTCGAGCAGCTCGCGCGACGAGTCGGGGAGCCCGTGGACGTCGACGGTGGCGTCCCACAGGTCGAGCGCCAGGGCTGTGAGGTGCTCGCTGTGCTCGCGGTCGGGGTCGAACGCGTCGGCGAGGTGGAGGATGCTCGTCCGGCGCAGTTCGCTGAGG
Source organism: uncultured Iamiaceae bacterium (assembly GCA_964494405.1). Classification (GTDB taxonomy): domain Bacteria; phylum Actinomycetota; class Acidimicrobiia; order Acidimicrobiales; family SKKL01; genus Actinomarinicola. The sequence continues at coordinate 17,372 of CAZBTQ010000021.1, read as the reverse complement.
TGGTGCAGCGAGTCGCCGCCGAGGCGGCTGAGGGAGTCGAGCAGCACGCCCTCGCGCAGCGCGAACCCCGACACGCGCACCTCGTCGATGCCGAGCGCGGCCACGATCTGTTCGAGGATCAGCGCACCGGCCACGATGATGTCGGCCCGCTTGGCGTCCATGCCCGCCAACTTGGCCCGATCCCTGGCGGTCTTCGCGCCGACCAAGTCGTCGATGACACCGGCGAGCTCGGCGGTGGTGAACGTGAGGTTGTTGAGGGCGCGGCTCGGATCGTCGCCCCGCCGTGCGAGCGCCATCGCCGCCAGCGTCTCGATGGTGCCGGACGATCCGACGGTGACGTCGAAGCCGTGCTCGACGAACTCGCGGGCGGTGGGGTGCACGAAGCTCCGCACGAAGTGGCGGCACTCCTTCACCGACGCCTTGGTCAGCGGCTCGTCGGTGAAGAAGCGGTTGGTGAGCCGGATCGCCCCGAGCTTGAGGCTCCGCACGTCGATCACCTCGTCGCGCTGGCCGATGATCAGCTCGGTGCTGCCGCCCCCGATGTCGATCGCGAGGCACCGGTCGTCGAACACCGGTAGCGCGTGGACCACGCCGACGCGGATCAGTCGGGCTTCCTCGACACCGGAGATGACCTCGACCTCGATGCCGGCCTCGTCGCGGGCCCTGGCGAGGAACGCGTCGTGGTTGTCGGCCTCGCGGACGGCGCTGGTGGCCACCGCGACGATGTCGGCATCCCAGATCTCGGCGACCTGGCGGAACCGGTCGAGCGCGGCGATGCCGCGGTCCATCGCGTCGTCGGTGAGCCGCTTCATGTCGTCGGCGCCCTCGCCGAGCCGCACGACCTCCTTCTCCTGGGCCAGCACCTCCATGCGGCCGGGCGCATCGGAGCGGGCGACGAGCAGGTGGATCGAGTTCGTCCCGATGTCGATGGCGGCGTGGGCTCCGGGCAGTCCGTCGTCGGCGTCAGACGGCACGACGCCGGACGGCACGCCGCCAGGGGGCACGGTGTCCGGTGCGCTGGGGTGGTCGGATGCGGGCACTGTCAGGTGGAGCTGCTGCTGAGGTGCCACGGGTCGTCGGGGCCCTCGCCGCCGTCGGCTGGGCCCTCGCCGCCGTCGGCGGTGACCCGACCCTCGTCGCGCAGGGCGACCAGGTGCGCGAGCACCGAACCGGCCGCCGCCGGGTACAACGCCTCGTCGACGTCGGTGTAGACGGACCGCACGATCTCCATCGCGGTGCGGTCGCCCGCGGCGAGCCGGTCGAGGATCTGGCCGGTGCGTTCCTCCCGATGCGCGATGAGCGCTCGCACGTAGTCGTGCGGATGGGTGATCGGCGGCCCGTGCGTGGGCCAGTACGTCGTCTCGTCGCGGTCGAGCAGGCGCCGGAGGTTGCGCATGTAATCGGTGAGGTTGCCGTCCGGCGACGGGATCACCGAGGTCGACCACCCCATGACGTGGTCGCCGGTGAAGAGGATCTTCTCCTCGGCCAGGGCGAAGCAGAGGTGGTTCGAGATGTGGCCCGGCGTGTGGAGGGCCTCGATCGTCCAGCCGTCGCCGGCGATGATGTCGCCATCGCGGGTGGCCACGTCGGGGACGAACGCGGTGTCGGACCGCTCCTCCTGGGGCGTCTCGGTCGTCGTGCCGGACGCAGCACTCGCAGCACGTCGAGCCTCGATGTCGGCGACGGGATGCGGACCGAACCCGTAGGTGGGTGCACCGGTGCGCTCTTTCAGTGGCGCCGCGGCAGGGGAGTGGTCGCCATGGGTGTGCGTGATGAGGATGTGGGTGACCGTCTCGCCGGCGAGCGCGGCGGTGAGCGCCTCGACGTGCGCGTCGATCAGCGGTCCCGGGTCGATGACCGCGACGCGGCCGTGGCCGACGATGTAGGTGCCCGTCCCTGTGAAGGTGAAGCGGCCGGGGTTCTCGGCGACGACCCGGCGCACGCGCGGCGTGACCTGGTCGACGCGGCCGTACACGGGCTCGAAGTCTCGGTCGAACGGCACGGCCATGGGGCCAGCGTACGGGTCGTGGCCGACGCGTGACGCGGGCGGGCGCGATGGCCCGCCTAGCCTTGACCCGATGCGCCCGTCCTCCGCCTTCGCCGAGCGGCCGACGCGGCGCGCCCGACGCCTCGCCGGCCCTGCGGTCGCCCTCGTCCTGGTGCTCGGCGCGGGAGCGTGCGGCGACTTCCAGCTCGCCTCGTTCACCAAGGCCACCACCACGACCGAGCCCGTCGAGGTCGCCGAAGGTGCCGACGTGGTGCCCGAGGAGACGACCACCACGCTGCGCCCCGCCCGCTACACGATCGAGTCCGGCGAGAGCCTCGGTGCCATCGCCACCCGCTTCGGCGTGACGGTCGACTCGATCATGTTGGCGAACAACATCGTCGACGCCAACGCGGTGCGCGCCGGCACCATCATCATCATCCCCGACCCCGACGCCCCGGTTCCGCCGCCCTGGCAAAAGGGCGACTCGCTGGCCGTCACCCAGTGAGCGGGCAGCCGCTGCCAGCGTCGGGCGCCCGCGAGATCGACCTCCGCAGCGACACGGTCACCCGGCCCACCGCGGCGATGCGCCGCGCCATGGCCGACGCCGAGGTCGGCGACGACGTGTTCGGCGACGACCCCACCGTCAACCGGCTCCAGGCGATCGCGGCCGAGCTGCTCGGCACCGAGGCCGCGCTGTTCGTGCCCTCTGGGACCCAGAGCAACCTGGTCGCCCTGTTGTCGCACTGCGGGCGCGGCGACGAGTACCTCGTCGGCCAGTACGCGCACACCTACCGGTGGGAGGGCGGCGGCGCGGCGGTGCTCGGTGGCATCCAGCCCCAGCCGGTCGAGCTCATCGACGGCCGCTACGACCTCGACGCGCTCTCGTCGCAGGTGAAGCCGCGCGACGACCACTTCGCCCGCACCCGGCTCGTCTGCATCGAGAACACGATCGCCGGGCGACCCCTGCCGCCGGAGTACCACGCCGCGGTCCGCACCTTCGCCGACCGGCACGGGTTGGCCGTCCACCTCGACGGCGCGCGGTTGATGAACGCGGCCGTGGCGCAGGGGGTCGACCCGATCCACCTCACCCGACACGTCGACACGGTGTCGCTGTGCCTGTCCAAGGGCCTCGGCGCACCCGTCGGGTCGGTGCTGTGCGGCCCCGCCGACCTCATCGAGCAGGCGCACCGGTGGCGCAAGGTCGTCGGCGGCGGCATGCGCCAGGCGGGCGTGCTGGCCGCGGCCGGCATCGTGGCGCTGAACGACCACGTCGACCGACTCGCCGACGACCACGCCAACGCCCGCGCCCTGGCCGCGGGTCTGGCAACGCTCGCCGGAGTCGAGGTCGTCGACGTGCAGACCAACCACGTGTTCGTCTCGTTCGCCGGCGTCGAGGTCCCCGACATCGGTGGCCAGCTGGGTGCCCGCGGCATCCGCGTGCTCGGCGACGGTCGTACGTCGCCGATGCGCCTCGTCACCCACCTCGACGTGTCCAGCGACGACGTCGCCGCCGTCATCGCCGCGGTGGGCGAGGTCGTGTCGTGAACGACAGGGTCCCCGACGACGGGTGGCGAGGGCGACGGGCCGCGCGGGTCGTCCTGCTCGACCGCCACCGCCGGATCCTGCTGCTCAACGCGTCCGATCCGGGCAACCCGGCCAAGGGCGAGTGGTGGGAGATCCCCGGCGGCGGCATGGACCCTGGCGAGACCAGCGAGGTCGCCGCGGCCCGCGAGCTGTACGAGGAGACCGGCGTCGTCGACGCCGAGGTCGGGCCGTGCGTGTGGGTCGCCCACACCCGCTTCCAGTTCGGCGGCTACCGCTTCGACCAGAAGGAGCGGGTCCACGTGGCGTGGTGCGACGAGATCGACGAGATCCGCCCTGCCCACCTCGAAGCCCTCGAGGCGCTGGCGTTCAAGGGCTCGCGCTGGTGGTCCCTCGACGAGCTGCTCGCCAGCGACGTCGCGACCCTGCCCGCCAACCTGCGCGAGCACCTCCCGCGGCTGATCGAGGGCGACCTGCCCGACCCGCCGCTCGACATCGGCGACCCCGACCTGCCGTACTGACCTGCCCTCCCGGGGGCCTGCTCCCGACTACTCCTGCGGCGGCGGTCGCGCCATCATGGTCGCCGACGCTGCCGACCCCCCGCGGCGGCCGAGGAGGAGACAGGATGCGCCCCACGACCAGGCCCTCGACGTGGAGGGTCGTCGCCGTCCTGGCGGTGCTGATCTCGGCGGCAGCGGCGTGCGCGAGCGGCGGTGACGACGACGCCGAACAGGCGGCCGACGCATCGGTCTTCCAGGGTCGCGAGATGCCCGAGTACGCGCAGAAGCCCGAGTTCACCCTCACCGACACCGACGGCAATCCCTACGACTTCGCCGCCGAAACCGCGGGTGACGTGACCTACCTCTACTTCGGGTACACCCACTGCCCCGACGTCTGCCCCATGCACATGGCGCAGCTCGCCGCCATCCTCGCCAAGCCGGGCACCCCGCCGAACGTCACCGTCGTGATGGTCACCGTCGACCCCGAGCGCGACACGCCAGAGGTGCTCCGCGCCTACCTCGACAAGTTCGACAACGACTTCGTGGGGCTCACCGGTACCCAGGAGGAGCTTGCCGCCGTGCAGGAGGCCGTCGGCGTCACCGTGGCCGTCAAGGAGCCAGACGAGGACGATCCCGACGAGTACACGATGGGCCACGCCGGCCAGGTCATCGCCTACGCCCCGAACGGGCTGAACTACACGCAGTACCCCGGCCAGACCCGCCAGTCGGTCTACTCCCACGACCTACCGATCCTCGCCGGGCTCACCGAGCCCGGCGCCGCGCCCCCGGAGTGAGGATGCGGCGCCTCGCCGCGGCGGCAGCCGTCGCCGTCGTGGCCGTGCTGGCCGCCGGGTGCGGCGACGACTCGTCGGGTGGTGGTGGGACGCCGGAGATCAGCGTGGAGGGCGCGTTCGTGCCCACGCCGGCCGGCGCCAACGGTGCGGTGTACTTCGAGATCGTCAACAGGGGCGACGGCGCCGACCACCTCGTCGGCGTCACCACCGACGCGGCCGACGACGCGCAGATCCACGAATCGACGACCTCCGACGACGGGCTGTCGCGCATGGAGCACCTCGACAACGTCGAGGTCCCCGCGGGCGGGACCGTGGTCTTCGAGCCCGGTGGCCTGCACGTCATGCTGCTCGACGTCGACGAGCTCTCCGAGGGCGACTCCATCGAGGTGGTCCTGGAGTTCGAGGAGTCCGGTCCGATCACCATCGAGGCCGCGGTGCAGCCCTACGGCGACGGCCAGTACTGATGCGGCGCGCACCCTGGTCGAACGCGAGCGTCGGCGCGGTGCTGGTGGCGGTCGCGTCGCTGGTCGCCGGCTGCGGTGAGGACGGTCCGAGCGGAGAGGTTGCTCGTGGTCAGGCCATCGCCGAGGACGTCGGGTGCATGTCGTGCCACTCCACGGGAACCGACACCAAGATCGGTCCGCCCTGGGGCGGTCTGTGGGGTTCCGAGGTCGAGTTGGCGGACGGACGCACCGTGACCGTCGACGAGGCATACCTGCGGCGGTCCATCACCGAGCCCGACGCCGACGTGGTCGCCGGCTACCCGCTGTCGATGCCCCGGGTGCCGCTCTCCGATGAGGAGGTCGACGCGCTGACGACGTACCTTCGATGGGTGTCAGGAGATGAGTCGGTGTCTGGAGGTGGCTCGTGACCTGGTGGTGCGTCACCCTGAGAGAGCCGTGGACCTGGAGCCCCAGGGCCTACGTGGGCATCTGGCTGACGGTGCTGCTCATCCTGGTGCCGTACGTGGTGGCGATGGCGCGCCGCACCGGCCCCAACCCCCAAGCCGCGCGGCGGTTCGCCTTCTACGTCGCTGGCGTGCTCGCCTTCTGGGCCGCCACCGACTGGCCCCTCGGCACTCTCGGCGCCGGCTATCTGGCCGCCGCCCACATGATCCAGTTCGTCCTGTACACGCTGGTGGCGGCCCCGCTGCTCATGCTCGGCACGCCCGAGTGGATGGCGCGCCGGGTCCTGGAGCGCCTGCGGTCGTACCGGGCGGTGCGGTGGCTGAGCCGTCCGCTCATCGCGGGTGTCGGCTACAACCTGATCCTGCTGTCGACGCACGCGCCGATCACCGTCGACTCGTTCCGGTCGTCGCAGGTGGGCAGCTTCGTGCTCGACGCGCTGTGGCTGCTCGGTGGCCTGTTGCTGTGGATGCCGATCATCTCGCCGCTCCACGAGCTCCGGGCGAGGAACTACTTCACGAAGATGGTGTACCTGTTCCTCGCCGCCCAGGTCGTGCCGATGATCCCCGGCGGCATCCTCACCTTCGCCGACTTCCCGCTCTACTCCACCTACGAGCTGGCACCGCGGGTGTGGGGCATCACCGCAGGGTCCGACCAGTCGGCGGCCGGGTTGATCATGAAGCTCGGAGGCCTGCCGATCGTCTGGGGCACGATGCTCGGGCTGATGATCAAGTGGGCCCAGGCCGAGGGACACCTCGACGACAAGCAGCGCCGAGCGCGAGCGGCGTCGTCCCCGTCGTCCCCGTCGTCATCGACGGGTTAGACGCCGAGCGGGCTAGAGGCCGAGCGGGCTAGAGGCCGCCGGGTCCCTGCACGGAGCTGGGGACGAGCAGCTCGTCGATCACGTGGACCACGCCGTTGGTGGCGGGGATCTCGCGGACGATCGGGACGTCGTTGACGGTGTAGGTGTCGCCGCTCTTGGTGATCACCACGCGCTCACCTTCGAGGGTCTCGATCGACTCGCTGTTGAGGACGTCGGCGTCGGTGATCGTGCGCCCGACCACGTGGTAGCGCAGGAGCTCGCGCAGCACCGCAGGATCCTCGAGCGCGGCGCGCTGGGCGGCGGTGAGCTTGCTGAACGCGGCGTCGGTCGGGGCGAAGACGGTGACGGCTTCGGCGTCGGCGAGGTCGTCCTCCAGGCCGGCGGACTCGATGGCGCTGACGAGCTGGTCGTGCACGCCGGTGACGCGCAACGTGTTCATCGCGTCGGTGGCGACAGGGATCGACGCGATGAGCTGGCGGAGCTCCTCCTCGCGGTCGGCCGGCACGAGGACGCGGTCGACGGTGTGGATCACGCCGTTGGTGGCCAGCAGGTCCGCAGCGGTGACGTCGGCCTCGTCGACCGTGAGCACCGTGGTGGGCTCGCCGTCGTCGGTGGTGGCTTCCTCCTCGCGGGTGTCGATGCTGAGCGACGAGCCCTCGACGCTGGTGAGGCTCGACGTGGCCTCGAGGTCGGCGGCGAGGTGCTTGCCCTCGACCACGTGGTACTCGAGGATCGCCGTGAGCAGGTCGGCGGTCTCGGACTCGGTGAGGGGCTCGACGGTGGCGGTCGGCGCCTGGCTGGCCGACGAGGACGGCACGGCGCTCTCGGGTCCCGAGGTCGACGCGGCCTCGCCGTCTTCGGCTGCCTCGTCCTCCGGTGACCCGACCTCGGCGGCGGCTGCCGCATCGGACAGCGGCACCACGATGACGTCCTCCTCGCCCATCAGGGTCGCCTCGACGCCAGCACCCATCTCGGCGAACGCCGCATCGGACGGTGCGAACACGGTGAGCAGGTCGTCACCCTCGCCCTGGGTCAGGGCCTCGGTGAGGCCGGCGCGCTCCAACAGCGCGGAGAAGATGACGAAGCCTTCGGTGTCGAGGGTGTGAGCGATGTCCTTCGCCGAGGTGGCGGGGTCGTTGCCGGACACGATGACGGCCGGCGGCTCGCTGGTGCATGCAGCGGCGGCCAGCGCGAGGGCGAGGAGGCCAGCCACGATGCGGAGGGGACGGAGGTGCGACATGGTCGTCATTTCTAGTTGGCGGAGCCCCCCAGGAGAAAACGTGGGCGGCGGACATACCCGCGCGCGTCCTTGGGTAGCGTCGGCCGCATGCCGTCACCCCCCTCGTCTCGCACGCCGGTGCCGCGCGATCCGACGAGGGTCGTGGTCGAGGCCGTTCGGCCCGAGATCGACGCCGGGCGCTTCGCATCAAAGGGGTCGGTCGGTGCGCCGGTCACCGTCGAGGCCGACGTCTTCTGCGACGGACACGACCTCGCCGCCGCCGCGCTGTGGGTGCGTGCACCGGGCGAGAGCCCCACCGTCGAGCACCCGATGGCACTTGGCGTCAACGATCGGTTCTCGGGTGCGTTCGTGCCGGACCGCACCGGACGGTGGGCGTTCACCGTGGTGGGCTGGGTCGACCGCTACGCCACCTGGTGCCACGACATGCGCCGGCGGCTCGACGCCGACCAGGACGTCACCGTCGACCTCGAGATCGGGGCTCGCCTCATCGACGCCGCGGTGGCGCGCGCCACCGCCGACGAGGCGACGACGCTGACCGCAGCCGCTGCCGCGCTGCGCTCGGGTCGGGGCGTGCAGGGCGTCCTCGACGCGGCACCCATCGATGCCGCGATGCACCGCTGGGCCGTGCGCGAACCGCTCGTGCGACATGCGCGCACGCTCGAGGTCGTCGTCGAGCGCGAGCGGGCCCGCCACGGCGCCTGGTACGAGTTCTTCCCTCGGTCGACGTCGCCCGACCCCGACCGCCCCGGCACCCTTGCTGATGCCGCGTCACACCTCGGGTACGTCGCGTCGATGGGCTTCGATGTCGTGTACCTGCCGCCGATCCACCCGATCGGCCGCTCGTTCCGCAAGGGGGCCAACAACGCGGTCGAGGCAGGGCCTGACGACACGGGGAGCGCGTGGGGCATCGGCGCCCGTGAGGGCGGCCACACCGCGGTCCACCCCGACCTCGGCACCATCGACGACTTCGACGCGTTCGTCGCCGCGGCGGCACGGCACGGCCTCGAGGTGGCGCTCGACCTCGCGTTCCAGTGCGCTCCGGACCACCCGTGGGTCACCGAACACCCCGAGTGGTTCCGGCACCGTCCCGACGGCACCATCCAGTACGCCGAGAACCCGCCGAAGAAGTACCAGGACATCTACCCGATCGACTTCGAGTCGGCGGCGTGGGAGGCGCTGTGGGACGCGCTGGCCGACGTCGTGCGGTTCTGGATCGGCCACGGCGTGTCGATCTTCCGGGTCGACAACCCCCACACCAAGCCGTTCCGGTTCTGGGAGTGGCTCATCGCCACGATCCGCGACGAGCACCCCGACGTGCTGTTCCTGTCCGAGGCGTTCACCCGACCCAAGGTCATGTACCAGCTCGCCAAGGTGGGCTTCAGCCAGTCGTACACGTACTTCACCTGGCGGCAGTCGGCGTGGGAGCTGCGCGAGTACTTCACCGAGCTCACCACCCCGCCGGTCGTCGACGTGTTCCGACCCAACGCGTGGCCGAACACGCCCGACATCCTCACCGAGCAGCTCCAGTACGGCGGACGGCCGGTGTTCGTGCAGCGGCTGGTGCTCGCCGCCACGCTGAGCGCCAACTACGGGATCTACGGACCCGCCTTCGAGCTGGTCGAGCAGCGCGCCGTGGCGCGGGGGAGCGAGGAGTACCTCGACTCCGAGAAGTACCAGGTGCGCACCTGGGACCTCGATGCCGAGCACTCGTTGCGGCCCCTCATCACCCGCATCAACGAGATCCGCCGCACGCACCCGGCCCTGCGCCAGGACCACACGCTTCGGTTCCACGACGCCGACGGCGACGACCTGCTCTGCTACTCCAAGACCGATTCCGACTCGGGCGACGCGATCCTCGTCGTGGTCAACACCCACGAGCACGAGGCGCGGTCGGGGTACGTGCACCTCGACCTCGCCGCGCTCGGCCTCGACCCCGGCGACGGCTCGGCGCACGACGTCGCCTTCGAGGTGCGCGACCTGCTCGGCGGCGCCACCTACACCTGGGTCGGCCACGACAACTACGTCGAGCTCGACCCGTCGACGCTGCCCGCCCACATCTTCAACGTCGTCCCCCTCCAGCCGGCGAACGTCCCGGCGGACGACACGTGAGCCTCGCCCTCGACCCGCACTGGTACCGCGACGCCGTCATCTACGAGCTGCACGTCCGCTCGTTCGCCGACAGCAACGGCGACGGCATCGGCGACTTCGGTGGGCTCACCGACAAGCTCGACTACCTGTCCGAGCTCGGCGTCACCGCGCTGTGGCTCCTGCCGTTCTACCCATCACCGCTGCGCGACGACGGCTACGACATCGCCGACTACAACGGCGTCAACCCGTCCTACGGCACGCTCCGCGACTTCCGGCGGCTGTTGAACGCGGCGCACGACCGGGGCATGCGCGTCATCACCGAGCTGGTGATGAACCACACCTCCGACCAGCACGAGTGGTTCCAGCGGGCTCGCACCTCGCCACCCGGCAGCAGGTGGCGCGACTTCTACGTGTGGAGCGATACCGCCGAGGAGTATGCAGACGCCCGCATCATCTTCCAGGACTTCGAGGCGTCCAACTGGACATGGGATCCCGTCGCCGGCGCCTACTTCTGGCACCGCTTCTACTCGCACCAGCCCGACCTCAACTTCGAGAACCCCGAGGTGCGCCAGGCGATGCTCCGCACGCTCGACAAGTGGTTCGAGATGGGTGTCGACGGCGTGCGCCTCGACGCCGTGCCGTACCTGTTCGAGCGGGAGGGCACGAACTGCGAGAACCTCCCCGAAACCCACGACTTCCTGAAGGAGCTACGCGCCCACGTCGACTCGAACTGGGACGGGCGGATGTTCCTCGCCGAGGCGAACCAGTGGCCCGAGGACGCCGCCGAGTACTTCGGCGACGGCGACGAGTGCCACATGAACTTCCACTTCCCGGTGATGCCCAGGCTGTTCATGGCGTTGCGGATGGAGGACCGGATGCCGATCGTCGACATCCTCGAGCAGACGCCAGACCTCCCCGACGGCTGCCAATGGGCCACCTTCTTGCGCAACCACGACGAGCTGACCCTCGAGATGGTCACCGACGAGGAGCGCGACTACATGGTGCGCGCCTACGCCGACGACCCGCAGGCCCGCATCAACCTCGGCATCCGCCGCCGGCTCGCCCCGCTGCTCGAGAACGACCGCCGCAAGATCGAGCTGATGAACGGCCTGCTGTTCTCGCTGCCGGGCACGCCGGTCGTCTACTACGGCGACGAGATCGGCATGGGCGACAACTTCTACCTCGGCGACCGCGACTCGGTCCGCACGCCGATGCAGTGGACTGCCGACCGCAACGCCGGCTTCTCCCGGGCCAACCCCCAGCAGCTGTTCCTGCCGCCGGTGATCGACCCCGAGTACCACTACGAGAAGGTCAACGTCGAGGGTCAACAGCGCAACCCGAGCTCGCTGCTGTGGTGGATGCGCCGCCTGATCGCCCTCCGCAAGCGCCACCGGGTCTTCGGCCGCGGCGACCTCCAGTTCGTCGACTCCGACAACGCCAAGGTGCTGGCGTTCACCCGCAGCCTGCGAGACCAGTCGTCTGGCGACGATGCGGGCGAGTCGACCGAACAGGTGCTCGTCGTCGCCAACCTGTCGCGCCACGCCCAGCCGGTCGAGCTCGACCTGCGCAGGCTGCACGGGTTCGCGCCGGTCGAGATGTTCGGCCAGACGCGGTTCGCACCGATCGGTGAGCTGCCGTACTACCTGACGCTCGCTCCGTTCCAGTGCTTCTGGTTCGCGCTCGAGCCCGCGCTCACCGCCGACCGCACGCCGGACGAGCACGCGGAGCCGCCTGTCCTGGTCGTCGACCGCGACGTGCGCGACCTGTTCGAGCGGCGACGCCGCGCCGACCTCGCCGCGGTCGTGCCGGCGTTCATCGCCAACCGGCGTTGGTTCGCCGGCAAGGACCGCACCCTGCGCGGGGTCAGCGTCGCCGACGTGGTGCCGGTGGCGGTCGGACGGCGCAAGCCGCTCGCCCACCTGGTGCTCGTCGAGGTCGACTACGTGGGCGCCGACTCCGAGCACTACCTGCTCACCCTCACCGACGCACAAGGCGATCGGGCGACCGAGATCGCGACCTACCGACCCGACGCGGTCGTCGCTCGCCTCGAGCGCCGCGGCGGCGGCGACGTCGGGCTGTTGGTCGATGCCATCGTCGACGAAGCCTTCTGTGACGCGCTGCTGACCACGATCGGTCGTGGGCGCGAGCACCCGGGCGGGCGCGGGGTCACCGTCGCGGGCAGCGGCGTGCCGGCCCTGCGGCGGCTGCTGGCCGACGACCTCGAGGTCAAGCTGATCGGCGCCGAGCAGTCGAACACGTCGGTGATCTTCGGCGACCAGGTGGTCGTGAAGTTGATCCGCAAGGTCGAGCCGGGGGTGAACCCCGAGGTCGAGATCGGGCGGGCGCTCGACCGCGCCGAGTTCCCCGCGGCGGCGCCCCACCTCGGCCACCTCGAGCACCGGTCGCCCGCCGGCACGACCACCCTGGCCATCGCGCAGGGCTTCGTCGAGCACGAGTCCGACGCCTGGACCTTCGCGCTCGACATGCTCGGGCGGTACTACGAGCAGGTCGTCACCGCCGACCCCGACACCGAGGTGCCGCCCGGTCCCGGCGAGCGGAGCCTCGGCGATCCGGTCGAGGTCCCCGAACCGGTCTCCGAGCTGATCGGCCCGGTGCTCGCCCCGATCGAGCTGCTCGCGCGCCGCACCGCCGAGCTGCACCGCACGCTCGCCGCGGTGCCCGGCGAGGCCTTCACCCCAGAGCCGTTCTCCACGCTCTACCAACGGTCGCTCTACCAGAGCTTCCGCGGCCAGGTCCGGGCGACGACGTCGCTGGTCCGCCGCCGGCTGAAGGGCGTCGGCTCGTCGCTGTCCGACGAGGTGGTCGCCGACCTCGAGCGGCTGGTCGCCGACGAGGGGCGGGTCCTCGACCACTTCGACCAGGTCCGCGCCCACCGGCTCGACACGGTCCGCACGCGCATCCACGGCGACCTGCACCTCGGCCAGGTGCTGTGGACGGGGCGCGACATGGTGCTCATCGACTTCGAGGGCGAGCCGAGCCGTCCCATCGGCGAGCGCCGCATCAAGCGGTCGCCGCTCGTCGACGTGGCCGGGATGCTGCGGTCGTTCCGCTACGCCGCCGCGGTGGCGCTCGACGTCGCCGCCGAGCGTGGTGTCGTGTCCGATCCCGGCGACCACGCCCGGCTCGCGACGTGGGGCGATCTGTGGCGGGAGTGGGTCGAGGCGGTGTTCCTGTCCACCTACTTCGGCACCATCGGCGACCTCCGCCTCGCGCCGTCGCACGACGCCGGCCGCAGGGTGCTGCTCGGCGTCTACGAGGTGGAGAAGGCGCTCTACGAGCTTCGCTACGAGCTCCAGTACCGGCCCGGTTGGGTCACGATCCCGCTTCGATCGATCCTCGCGCGCGTGGACGGGGGTCGCTGATGGTCACCCCCGAGCTGCACGAGCTGGCGGCGCGCTGGGGGGTGCAGACCGGCTACTGGGACGTCGACGGCCACTGGCACGACGTCGACGACGACGGCCTCCTCATCGTGCTGCGCGAGCTCGGCGCGCCGGTCGAGTCGGCCGACGATGCCGCAGCCGCCATCACCGCACACGAGCGGATGCTCGTCGAGCAACCGGTCGAGCCGGTGATGGTCGTGCCGTTCGGCGCCACCCTCGGGTTCGTCCTGCGGTTGCCGTCGGCCGTCGACGGCTCGGTGCGGGTCGAGGTGACGACGGAGGACGGGCGGGTCGTGACAACCGAGGTGCCGGTGGGTTCGGTCGAGCCCTACGACGGCGGCGAGGTCGACGGGCGACCGTTCGCCGTGCGGTGGATCGACACCGGCCTGTCAGTGCCCGTCGGGTACCACCGGGCGGTCGTGCACGTCGCCGGCACCGAGTCCGAGGCGCTGGTGCTCGCGCCGCCCGCATCGCTGCCCCAGCCCGAGGGACGCAGCTGGGGCGTCTTCGTCCCCACGTACGCGATCGTGCCGTCGGGTCGGCCCGGGCCCGACCACCTCGGCGTGGCGCACCTCGGCCACCTCGACGAGGTGGGCCGCCGGGTGAAGGGCCACGGCGGTTCGGTCGTGGCGACGCTGCCGCTGCTCGCCACGCACCTCGACGCCCCCTGTGATCCGAGCCCCTACTCGCCGGTCAGCAGGCGGTGGTGGGGAGAGCTCCACCTCGATCCCGCCCGGCTCCCGGGCCTCGACGTGTCGCCCTCGGCGACGGCGCTGATGTCGTCGCAGCGCGTCGTCGACGCCGCGGCCGCGCTGGGAGCGGCGCGACTCGTCGACCACGCCGCGGCCGCCCGCCTCGTGCGCGAGGTGCTCGACGCGATCGTCTCGGACCTGTCCGGCTCGGACGGGCCGGTCGCGGCTGCGGTCAGCGCGTTCGGCAAGGAGCGGCCCGAGCTGGGTCGCTACGCCCGGTACAGGGCGATGGTCGAACAGCACGGTGCGTCCCGGCGCACGCCTGCCACCGACCCACCTCCTGCCGACCTGGATCCCGCCATCGTCGCCCGGCACCGCTACGCCCAATACGCCGCCGAGGTGCAGATGCGCGAGCTCGCCGCGTCGTTCCGCGACCGGGGGCAGCGGCTGGCGCTCGACCTTCCCCTCGGCGCCAACCCCGACGGCTTCGACGTGTGGGCCGACCCAGGCGCTTACGCACGAGCGGCGACGGGCGCGCCCCCCGACGCCCTGTTCAGCGGCGGCCAGAACTGGGGCTTCCCGCCGCCGCACCCCGTCGAGAGCAGGGTCAGAGGCCACCGCGACTTCGTCGCCGCGCTGCGGCACCACCTCCGCCACACCGGGCTGTTGCGCATCGACCACCTGATGTCGCTCGAACGGCTGTGGTGGATCCCCGACGGCTTCGGCGCCACCGAAGGCGTCTACGTCAGGTACCCCGCCGACGAGCTCATGGCCATCGTGGCGATCGAGGCCGAGCGCGCCGGTGCGGTCGTCGTCGGCGAGAACCTCGGCACGGTCACCGACGACATCAACGCCGCCATGGAGCGGTGGGGGATGCTCGGCATGTACGAGCTGCAGTTCGAGCCGGGCGCGGCGCGCCACACCGGCCGGCTGCGACGCCCCGATCGCCACACCGTCGCCGGCCTCCACACCCACGACATGCCGACGTTCGCCGGATGGTGGGAGAGCCGCGACCTCGACGTGTCGGCCGAGCTCGGCCTGCTCGACGACGACGCGGTCGCCGCGGCACGGGCGGTCCGGGGCGACGAGCGCGACGCCCTGGCAAGGGCGCTGTCAGCCGACCTCGGCCGCGACGTGCCCGTCGACGCCGCCGCGGTCGGTGCCGCGGCGCTCGAATGGCTGGGCCGCACCGACGCAGCGATCGTGCTCGCCGACCTCGAGGACCTCTGGTTGGAGGAGGCTCCCCAGAACGTCCCCGGCACGACCGCCGACGAACGCCCCAACTGGCAGCGGCGCCTGGCCCGAACGCTCGATGACGCGTTCGCCGCCGACGTGGTCGCACCGCTCGACGCGCTCGACGCGGCCCGCCGATCCGATCCCCTCCCGGAGGCCCCGACGTGACCACCCCCGACTCACCCACCTCCGACATCCCCACCTCCGAC
>CAZBTQ010000021.1:0-1858 GCA_964494405.1 uncultured Iamiaceae bacterium | reverse complement strand
CCGACGCCCCCACGCTGCTCGGCGACCACGACCTGCACCTGTTCAACGAGGGCACGCACCGCTACCTCCACCGCCACCTCGGTGCCCACCTCCTCGACCACGACGGTCGGCCGGGCACGTGGTTCGGGGTCTGGGCGCCCAACGCCCGCGAGGTGTCGGTGATCGGCGACTTCAACGGCTGGAACCCCGACGCCGACCCGTTGCGGGCCCGCGGCTCGTCGGGCATCTGGGAGGGCTGGGTGCCGGGCATCGGTCCGGCGACGATCTACAAGTACCGGATCACCGCGCCGAGCGGACGGGTCCTCGAGAAGGCCGACCCGCTCGCCGCGTTCGCCGAGGTGCCGCCGAACACCGCGTCGGTCGTGTGGGACCTCTCGTACCGCTGGGACGACGACGACTGGATGTCGGACAGGGGCCAGCGCATCGCCCACGACGCGCCGGTGTCGATCTACGAGGTGCACCTCGGCTCGTGGGGCAAGGCGCACGCGGCCGAGGGGCGCTTCCCGAGCTACCGCGAGCTGGCCGAACCGCTCGCCGACCACGCCATCCAGCACGGCTTCACCCACATCGAGCTGATGCCGATCATGGAGCACCCGTTCTACGGGTCGTGGGGCTACCAGGGCACCGGCTACTTCGCCCCGACCAGCCGCTACGGCACGCCCCAGGACCTGATGGCGATGGTCGACCTGCTGCACCAGCGGGGCGTCGGCGTGCTGGTCGACTGGGTGCCGTCGCACTTCCCCGCCGACGCCCACGGCCTCGGCGACTTCGACGGCAGCCACCTCTACGAGCACGAGGACCGGCGTCTCGGCCACCACCCCGACTGGGACAGCCTGATCTTCAACTACGGCCGCCACGAGGTCCGGTCGTTCCTCATCTCGTCGGCCATCTCGTGGCTCGACCGCTACCACGTCGACGGCATCCGGGTCGACGCCGTCGCCTCGATGCTCTACCGCGACTACTCGCGCAAGGAGGGGGAGTGGATCCCCAACGAGTACGGCGGCCGCGAGAACCTCGAAGCGATCTCGCTGCTGCGCGACTTCAACACCGCCGTGTACGCCGAGTTCCCCGACGTGGCCACCTTCGCCGAGGAGTCGACCGCCTGGCCGATGGTGTCGCGGCCGACCTACGTCGGCGGCCTGGGCTTCGGCTACAAGTGGGACATGGGCTGGATGCACGACACGCTCCAGCACTTCGAGCGCGACCCGATCCACCGGGGGCACCACTACCACGAGCTCACGTTCCGCGGCGTCTACTACGCCACCGAGAACTACACCCTGCCGCTCTCGCACGACGAGGTCGTCCACGGCAAGGGGTCGCTGCTGTCGAAGATGCCGGGCGATCGGTGGCAGCAGCTCGCCAACCTGCGGCTGCTCTACGCCGACCAGTGGGCACAGCCCGGCAAGAAGCTGCTGTTCATGGGTGGCGAGGTCGGCCAGTGGACCGAGTGGTCGCACGAGGGCTCGATCGACTGGGCGCTGCTCGACGTGCCCGACCACGCGGGCATCGGCCGGTTGCTCGGCGACCTCAACGCCGCGTACCGCGAGCTGCCCGCGCTCCACGCCGGCGACTGCGAGGCCGCGGGCTTCGAGTGGCTCGAGGCCAGCGACGCGCACAACGGCGTGGTCGCCTGGCTGCGGGTGGGCGGGGGCGGTGATCCGGTCGCCGTGGTGTTGAACCTCACGCCAGTCGTGCGCCACAACTATCGGCTGGGCGTGCCGCACGCGGGGTTCTGGTCGGAGCGGGTCAACACCGACGCGGCCGTCTACGGCGGCAGCGGCGCCGGCAACCTCGGGGGCGTCGAGTCGGTACCCGTGCCGAGCCACGGCCGCTACGACTCGGTCGTGCTCACCCTCCC
>CAZBTQ010000020.1:0-29215 GCA_964494405.1 uncultured Iamiaceae bacterium | reverse complement strand
CCACCAGGTCGTCGTCGTGACCGGCCAGGGCCGCGACCTCGATGGCTCGGGCGACGGCCTCGGTGAGGCGCGCCTCTAGGACCTCGAGCTGCGCCTTGGTGTCGGAGATGACGGTGTCGAGCCGTGACGCCGAACCGAGCTGGGCGCGGACGGCCTCGGCCGCGGGCGCGTTGCCGGCGTCCTCCAGGCTGGCCAGGCGCCGTCGCAGCGTCGGGGCGTCGAAGCGCTTGCGGGCGTCGGAGACGACCTGGGCCTGCTGTGCGACGCGCCAGCACTCCTCGACCCCCGCGTCGATCGAGCGCCGCAGGTGGTCGAGCCGGTCGCGCAGCGGCCCGGGGCGGGTGGTGCGCCGGGTCTCGTCGAAGCGGTTGCGGGCCGTGAGGGCGTCCTTCACGAACTGCCGCCACGGTTCGGTGATGGCGAACGGGTCGATGTGGGCCCGCGGCGGCTCGCCCCTGCGGATCGCCAGCAGGACGCCGCCACTCATCAGCCAGGCGAGGACGGTGAGCAGGAGCACACCAGGCAGCGACAGGCCGATGAGGATCGTGAAGAGCGCGGTGGCACCGGCGACGCCGAGCACGACGGGCGACGCACCGGTACGGGCGACGGTGGCAGGGGTGACGGGAACCGGGAGCGACACGCCAAGAGCTTCACACACGGCCGGGAGCCTCTGCGGCCGCGCCGCGCCGGTAGCCTCTGGGACCGTGACCGCCACCTCGCCCACCCCTGTCGCCGAGCTCGGAGCCCGCGCCCGCGTGGCGTCGCGGGTGCTGGCGACGGCGTCTACCGCGCAGAAGGACGACGCCCTCGTCGGGGCCGCCGACCTGCTCGTCGCCCGTTCCGCCGAGATCCTCGAGGCCAACGCCGCCGACGTCGCCCGGGCCGAGGCCGAGGGCGCGACGCCCACCGTCGTCGATCGCCTCCGCCTCACCGACGCCAAGCTCGACGGCATGGCGTCCGGCCTGCGACAGGTGGCCGCGCTCGCCGACCCGGTGGGGGAGATCCTCGGCGGCTGGACCCGCCCGAACGGGCTGCGCATCTCCCAGGTCCGGGTGCCGCTCGGCGTGGTGGCGATCATCTACGAGAACCGCCCCAACGTCACCAGCGACGCGGCCGGCCTGTGCCTCAAGTCGGGCAACGCCGCCTTCCTGCGGGGGTCCTCCGGCGCGATCGACTCGAACCTCGCGATCGCCGCGGTGCTGCGCGATGCCGTCGCCAAGTCGGGCCTGCCGGCCGACAGCATCGTGCTCGTCGACGACACCTCGCGTGAGTCGGCGGTCGAGTTCATGCGGCTCCGCGGCGTCATCGACTGCCTGATCCCACGGGGCGGCCCGTCGCTCATCCAGGCGATCCTCGACAACGCCACCGTGCCGTACGTGATCGACGGCGACGGCAACTGCCACGTCTACGTCGATGCCTCGGCCGACCTCGACATGGCGCGCGACATCATCGTCAACGCCAAGACCCAGCGGCCGTCGGTGTGCAACGCGGCCGAGAAGCTGCTCGTGCACGCGTCGGTCGCCGACGAGCTGTTGCCGACGCTGGTCGCGGCGCTCGGCGGCGTCGAGCTGGTGGGCGACGACCGGGCCCGCGCCCTGGTGCCGACGATGGGCGCTGCATCCGCCGACGACTGGTCCACGGAGTTCCTCGACCTGAAGCTCGGCGTGGCCGTCGTCGACTCGCTCGACGACGCCATCGACCACATCGGCCGCTACGGCTCGGGCCACAGCGAGGCGATCATCACCCGTGACCTGGCCGCGGCTGACCGCTTCTGCACCCGGGTCGACGCCGCTGCCGTGGTCGTCAACGCGTCGACGCGCTTCGTCGACGGCGAGGAGTTCGGGTTCGGCGCCGAGATCGGCATCTCCACCCAGAAGCTGCACGCTCGGGGGCCGATGGGGCTGCGCGAGCTCACCACCGCGAAGTACGTGGTCCGGGGCGACGGGCAGACCCGCCAGTAGACGACCCAGCGGCGGCCGCTGGTCATCGCTGAGGCTGATGGCCACCATGCCCGTTCTCGATTGACGTCCGGCGCAACCGCTTGGCTAGGGTCGCCCTTCATGGACTACCGCTTCGAGTCAGTGCCCGCCGTCCGCGAGGGCCTCGAGAACACCAACTACCTCGCCGACGAGGGCATCGCCGGCGTCGTCTACCTCGCCGACCGGCTCCAGAAGCCGATCCTCGTCGAGGGGCCGGCCGGCACGGGCAAGACCCAGCTCGCCAAGTCGGTCGCCGAGATGATCGGCGCTCGTCTCATCCGGCTCCAGTGCTACGAGGGGCTCGACGAGTCCAAGGCGCTGTTCGAGTGGAACTACAAGAAGCAGCTCCTGCGCATCCAGGCCGAGCGCAACGCCGAGGGCAGCTGGAGCGACATCGAAGACGACATCTTCTCCGAGGAGTTCCTCCTCACCCGCCCGCTGCTCGAGGCCATCTCGGCCACCGACCCGGTCGTGCTGCTGATCGACGAGGTCGACCGCGTCGAGATCGAGACCGAGGCGCTGCTCCTCGAGATCCTCTCCGACTACCAGGTGTCGATCCCCGAGCTCGGCACGGTCACCGCCCAGCAGATCCCGCTGGTGTTCCTCACGTCGAACAACACCCGCGAGCTGTCCGAGGCGCTCAAGCGTCGCTGCCTGTTCCTGCACATCGACTACCCCGAGATGGAGCGCGAGAAGGAGATCGTCCTCGCCAAGGTCCCGGGGATCTCCGAGAGCCTCGCCGACCAGGTCGCGCGCATCGTGCGGTCGATCCGCCAGCTCGAGCTGAAGAAGTCGCCGTCGGTGTCCGAGACCCTCGACTGGGCCAACACGTTGATGCTGCTCAACATCGACCAGGTCACCGAGTCCGACGCCACCGAGACGATCAACATCCTGCTCAAGTACCGCAGCGACATCGACAAGGCCATCAAGGAGTTCTCGTCGAACGGCGCCGAGTTCGCCTCGTCCTGACGTCTCGATCGACTCCGCCGGAGGCGCAGCGATGACCGACACCGCACCCACCGAGATCTCTCCGATGCTCGAGCTGATGGCGGGCTTCATCACCGAGCTGCGGGCCGCCGGCATCCCGGTGAGCCTCAGCGAGAACATCGACGCGATGGAGGCGGTGCGCCACATCCCGCTCGAGGACCGCGACGCGCTGAAGTACGCGCTCGCCGCGACGATGGTCAAGCACGACAGCCACTGGCGGTCGTTCGAGACCGTGTTCGAGGTCTACTTCTCGTTGCGCGGCAAGCAGTACGGCATCAGCGAGGAGGGCGAGGGCGACGGCGACGGCTCGGACACCCTCGACATGGAGGGCCAGGGCACCCAGCCCGGCGACGGGTCCGGCGGTTCGCAGATGTCGCCAGAAGAGCTCGCCGAGATGCTGTACCAGGCGCTCATGCGTGGCGACGACGCCATGATGCGGGCGATCGCCCGCCAGTCGGTCCAGCGCTTCGCCGGCATGGAGCCGGGTCGTCCCGTCGGCGGCACGTACTACCTCTACCGCACGCTGCGGAACCTCGACCTCGACGGCGTCCTCGAGCGCCTCATGCAGCAGGCGCGCGAGAAGGCCCCGGACCCGGGCCTCACCCCGCTCGAGGAGCGCCTCGAGCGCGACGAGTACGAGTCGCGGATCGACCGCCTGAAGAAGGAGGTCGAGGCCGAGATCCGGCGCCGCCTGGTCGCCGACCGCGGCGTCGAGGCCATGGCCAAGACCTTGCGCAAGCCGCTGCCCGAAGACGTCGACTTCATGCACGCGTCGCGCGAGGAGATGGCCAACCTCCGCAAGGCGATCTACCCGCTCACCCGCAAGCTGGCGGTGCGCCTCGCCCGCAAGCGTCGCCACGGTCGCAAGGGCCCGCTCGACTTCCGCAACACCGTCCGCCACTCGCTGTCCTACGGCGGCGTGCCCGCCGAGCCGAAGTTCAAGTACCCGCGGCCGGCGAAGCCCGAGATCTTCGTGATCGCCGACATCTCGGGGTCGGTCGCCGCGTTCGCCCGGTTCACCCTGCACCTGGTGTACGCCATCTCGAACCAGTTCTCGAAGGTCCGGGCGTTCGTGTTCATCGACGGCCTCGACGAGGTGACCCGCTACTTCGAGGGCGTCGAGGACATCTCCGACGCCGTCCACCGCGTCAACACCGAAGCCGACGTCGTGTGGGTCGACGGGCACTCCGACTACGGGCACGCGTTCGAGGTGTTCTGGGACACCTACGGCAAGGAGGTCGGCCCGAAGACCACGGTGCTGATCCTCGGCGACGCCCGCAACAACTACCACGCGTCGCAGGCCTGGATCATCCAGGAGATCGGCAAGCGGGCCCGCAACGTGTTCTGGCTGAACCCCGAGCCGGCCTCGTACTGGAACACCGGCGATTCGATCGTCGGCGAGTACGGCGCCCACTGCGACGGCACGTTCGAGGTCCGCAACCTCCGCCAGCTCGAAGGGTTCGTCGAGAACCTCGCCTAGGAGGCTGGCTCGGTCGTCACCGGCGCGGATGATCCGCCGCGATCGTGGGCGGTACGCTTGTCGTGTGAGCACGTCGCCTACGGTCCCGGAGCTTGATCCGATCGTCGTCCCGATCCCTGAGGAGTTCGAGACGACCATGGACGAGTGGCTGGGTGAGCGACGTGGTGACGAGCCTCGAGTGCTGCCGACGTCGACGGCGGAGATGCTCGCTCAGGCTCGTGCTGAGTCTGGATGACCGTCTACGTCCTCGATGCCTCTGCGGGGGCGGATCTCCTGCTGGACACCCGCGACGGTCGTGAGCTGAGCGGTCGGTTGCAGCCGCGGGCGCAGTGGTGGGTGCCAGAGCACTACTTCGTCGAGGTTTCATCGGTCGTCCGTCGTGCTGAGCTGCTCGGGGCGGTGACCGAAGGCGATGCAGCTCGCGCGCTCGGCAGCCTCGAACGAGCTCCGTTGCAGCGGGTCCAGGTTCGACCGCTCCTGTCGGCTGCCTGGCAGCATCGAGGGCACCTCACGATGTACGACGCGATCTACGTCGTACTCGCTGAGCACCTGGGTGCCACGCTCGTGACGTCGGATCGGCGCTTGGCCCGTGCCCCAGGACTCCCGATCGAGGCGATCACCCCGGACTGACGGCACTGCGTTCCGGTCTTGCAGCGCTCTCTGGACTGTATTGGGCCTAGGGGGCCGGCGCGGTCATCACCGGCAGCGACGTGACGCCCACGAAGCCGTCGTGCTCCCAGACCACGGACTCGGGGTCGGCGAGCCGCAGCGTCGGGAAGCCAGAGCTGAGCGTGGTGAGGCCGACCTCGATCGTCAGCTTGGCCTGGTTGGCGCCGAGGCAGTAGTGCTCGCCTGCGCCGAAGGCGAGCTGGCGTCCCTGCTGACGGTCGATGTCGAGGGTGTCGGGTTCGGGGTAGCGCGACGCGTCGCGGTTGGCGGCGTGGAGCTCCGCGAGGACGAGCTGTCCCGCCGCGAGCGGCACGTGCTGGCAGACGAGGTCCTCGGGCGCCAGGCGGCCGACGAACCGCGACGGCGAGTCGAGTCGCAGGATCTCGGTCACCGCGTGGCGCGCCAGGTCGGCTGAGTCGGTCGCCAAAGGCCACTGGTCGTGTCGCAACAGCTCGTAGACCCCGGTGGTCAGGGCCTTGGTCGTCGCGTCCATGCCGCACCCAAGACCATCGAGACCCACGTGTCGGCGGTGCTGCGCAAGCTCCAGCTCTCGAACCGCCACCAGCTCACCGCCTGGGCCAACGAGCGCCGTCTGATCTGAGCGCCGCCCGGTCTGACGGTGGGCGGGTCAGGCGTCGGAGCGGAGCAGCTCGGCCACCCGGAAGGCGAGGTCGAGCGACTGGCGGCCGTTGAGGCGAGGGTCGCACACCGTCTCGTAGCGGGTGTCGAGGTCGGACGAGAACACCTCGGTGGAGCCGCCGAGGCACTCGGTGACATCGTCGCCGGTGAGCTCGATGTGCACGCCGCCCGGCCAGGTGCCCTCGGCGTGGTGCGCTGCGAAGAAGCCGCCGATCTCGGTGAGCACGTCTTCGAGGTGGCGGGTCTTGTGCCCGGAGTCGCTGGTGAAGGTGTTGCCGTGCATCGGGTCGCACGCCCACACCACCGGGTGACCGGCATCGGTGACCGCCCGCAGGATGGGCCGCAGCGTCTCCTCGACGGCGGTGGCGCCCATGCGCGAGATGAGCGTGAGGCGACCCGGCAGTCGCTGGGGGTTGAGGGCCTCGCAGAGCGCGAGCACCTCGTCTGGCGTGACCGACGGGCCGATCTTGCAGCCGACGGGGTTGGAGATACCTCGTGCGAACTCGACGTGGGCCCCGTCGAGCTGGCGGGTGCGCTCGCCGATCCAGACCATGTGCGCCGAGCAGTCGTACCAGTCGCCGGTGAGCGAGTCGCGCCGGGTGAGCGCTTCCTCGTAGCCGAGGATCAGCGCCTCGTGGCTGGTCCACAGGTCGGCTTCGTGGAGCTGGCCGACGCTGTTGGAGTCGACCCCGCACGCCTCCATGAACCGCAGCGCGGCGTCGATGCCACCGGCGACCTCGTCGTAGCGCTGGCCGGCGGGGGACGATGCGACGAACTCCTGGTTCCAGGCGTGCACCCGGCTGAGGTCGGCGAACCCGCCCTTGGTGAAGGCACGGAGCAGGTTCAGGGTCGACGCCGACTGGTGGTAGGCGGCGAGCAGGCGCTCGGGGTTCGGAGTGCGCGAGGCGACGGTGAAGCCGGGGTCGTTGACGATGTGGCCCCGGAACGACGGCAGCTCGACGCCGTCGATGAGCTCGGTGGGGCTTGACCGCGGCTTGGCGAACTGCCCGGCGATGCGCCCGACCTTGATGACCGGCACGCCAGCCGAGTAGGTGAGCACGACCGCCATCTGCAGGATGATCTTCAGCTTGTCGCGGATGGGGTCGGCGGCGAAGGCGTCGAACGACTCGGCGCAGTCGCCCGCCTGGAGGAGGAACGCCTCACCCCTGGCGACCCGGCTGAGCTGGACGGTCAGGTCGCGCGCCTCGCCGGCGAACACCAGCGGCGGCAACGTGCCGAGGTTCTTCAGGACGCGGTCGAGCTCGGAGGAGTCCGGCCAGTCGGGTTGCTGCTCGGCGTGCCGGCCCTGCCACGACGACGGTGTCCACGTGCTGCTCACTCGACAAGCCTCATTCGCGGAGGGACCCCGGCGCAACACGGTTGCGCCGGGGTCCCAGATCGGACCGATGTGGATCAGGCGGCGTCGATGGACTCCGACGCCTGCTCGCGGACCAGGTTCACGGCCCGCTTGACCAGCCGGCGGGCTGCTTCGGCGGTAACGCCGAGGTCTTCGCCGACCTCGCGGTAGCTCTTCTTGCGACCGTCGTCGAGGCCGAAGCGCTGCTCGACCGCTCGACGCGCTCGCGGATCGAGGATGTCGAGGAGGCTGGTGGCCGCCTGCTCCTCAGAGCGGGCGATCATCTCCTGCTCGGGCGTGGGCCCACCGTCGGACAGCAGGTCGATGAGCTCGTTGCTGTCGTCGTCGCCGATGGTTCGGTCGAGCGACGTGGGCGTGGTGAGCCGGTGCAGGCGGGCGTGCTCGTCGTCGAGCTCGTCGCCGTCGCCCGACACCTGGCGCAGCGCGGCGCGCAGGCTGGCCGACCGGTCGCCCGGCAGGCGGACGAGGCTGGCCTTCTGGTCGAGGGCCCGGCCGATGGCCTGGCGGATCCAGAAGGTGGCGTAGGTCGAGAACTTGAAGCCCTTGCGCCAGTCGAACTTGTCGACCGCGTGCTCCAGCCCGAGGTTGCCCTCCTGGACCAGGTCGAGCAGCTCCATGCTGGGAGGCAGCGGGTAGCGGCGGGCGACGCTCACGACGAGGCGGAGGTTCGCTCGGATGAACCGGTCCTTGGCAGCGGCGGCGTCGCGCACCGCTCGCTTCAGCTCGCGGCTGTTCTCGCCCGCTTCGATGCGGGCTCGAGCGTCGACGCCCTTTTCGATGATCTGCGCGAGCTCGCGCTCCTCCTGGGCGTTGAGGAGGGGGACGGTACCGATCTCGTTGAGGTACTGACCGACGGAATCACTCATGTTGCTTCTCCAACGGGACCGGCGTTCCGGTCCGGATCGTGGTGTGGGGGTGTGGCGAAAGGTCCTGATGGCGGACGGAGGGGTCGGTGGCTGCCGGTCGTTCCGGCGCCTGCGATGGGTTCCAACGCCGTCTACCCCGCCAGCGTTCCCGCACAACAGGTGAATTCGGTCACGGGCGGAGCGGTGGGGTTGCCTCTGGAACTCATCGGCGGTATGGGGCCGAGCATGAGCGTCACGGTGTGTGACGGACGTCGCCACTGTGGGGCGTGCTGACGCTGGGTCGGGGATGGCCGCGGCCGCGTGGGTCCGCGGCAAGGGGGGTTGACCACGATACCAGACCCTCGCGGCCTGTCCAGGGTCCATTTCGCGTAGGCTCCCGCCGTGCGACGACCAGACGGAGAACGGATCGGGGTGTTCGGCGGCACGTTCGACCCGCCCCACGTCGGCCACATGGTCGCGGCGGTCAACGCCCGCCACGGCGCACGGCTCGACCGCGTGCTGCTCGTCGTCGCCAACGAACCCTGGCAGAAGGTGGGCGAGCGCGACATCTCACCCGCCGCCGACCGCCTGGCCATGGTCGAGGCAGCCGTCGCCGGCGTCGAGGGACTCGAGGCGTCGGACATCGAGATCGCCCGAGGTGGTCGTTCCTACACGGTCGACACGCTCCGAGCGCTCCGCGACGACGACCCTGACCGCGACCTGAGCCTCATCCTCGGCAGCGATGCCGTAGCCGGGCTGCCCACGTGGGAGGGCGTCGAGGACCTGCCCGAGCTGGCCGAGATCATCGTGGTCGAACGCCCTGGCACCGAAGGAGCGCGACCACCCGAGGGCTTCCGCTACCAGGTCGTCGAGGTGCCGCTGCTCGACATCTCCAGCACCGAGGTGCGCGCACGGGTGGCCGACGGCCGGCCGCTCGACTACCTCCTCACCCCAGATGTGATCACCAGCGTCCGCGATCGCGGGTTGTACCGGTCCACGGTGGTGGCGTGACCCTCCAGGCGACCACGACGGGCGACGAGGTCGGCAAGGGTCCTGACGACGGCGACGCGCCCCTTGCTCGCTCCGAGCGCCGTCGGCACGCGGTCCGACGCCGACGCCGATGGGGCGTGGCGTACGGGGTGGCGGTCGCGATGCTCGGCCTCGCCATCCCGGTCCTCGGGTTCGTCGGGGTCCGCACCATCCTGGGCAGCAGCGACGGCGAGGTCGTCAACCCGGTGCTCGACCCCAGCGAACCTGGCTACCGGGCATTGATCCAGCCGTCGCCCACCATGTTGCTCATCCACGAGAACGCAGAGGGTTCGATGGTCGGCGGCGCGGTGCTGTCGATGTCGGGCACCGAAGGCGGCGGCGGAAGCGTCATCATCTACCCGCCGAACCTCCTCGCCGACTTCCCCGAGATCGGCGAGCTGGAGATCGCCGTCGCGAACGACTTCAGCGGCGAGGACGCAGCGCTCTCGGCAGCCGAGTTGACGCTGCGCGTCGACATCCCAGAGGTGGTGGTGATGTCCGACGACGCGATGGCCGAGATGTACGCGGCGACGGGGCCGCTCACCATCCAGAACCCCGACACCGTGCGGCTGGCCGACGGCACGACGTTCCCCGCTGGCACCCTCGTCCTCCAACCCGACGAGATCGCGCGCTACACAGCGCACCTCGGCGACGACGAGAGCCACCTGAACCGGCTCCTCCGCCAACAGATCGTCTGGGAGGCCTGGATCGACCAGCTCTCCGCGGCGGGGACGGAGGCCTTTCCCGGCGAGCAGGACGCCGGGCTCGCCCGGTTCTTGAACGGCATCGTCGAGGGCACCCATCGCATCGAGAGCGTTCCGTTCGTGGCCGACCCCGGCGAGACGCCGCTCGGCCCCACCGCGCTGCGCCTCGATCGGCAACGGTGGGAGCAGCTGATCCCAGACCTCATCCCGTTCCCCGCCGGTGCGGCCGAGGGCGATCGCTTCGTCGTGCGCGTGCTCGCCGGGACCGAGGACACCGCGGCCGTGCGTCCCGCGGCCCGCCGCGTCGTGACCGCAGGCGGACAGGTCACGATGGTCGGCAACGCCGACGAGTTCGGCCACGAGCGCACCGAGATCATCTACTACGACCCCGCGCGGCGCGCCGACGCGCAGGCGGTGGCTGACGCGCTCGGGTTCGGTACCGTGACCCACGTCGACGAGATCGACGACACCGCCGACATCATCGTCGTGCTCGGCGCAGACGCCGACCTCTGACCCTCCAGCCAGGACATCCACCATCGCCTCCGACGCCACCTCAGACACCGACCCGCTCGACTGGGCCATCGTCGCTGCCCGTGCAGCGGACGCGAAGGGCGGGGCCGACACCGTCGTGTTGGACGTGGGCGACGTCCTCGCCATCACCGGCACCTTCGTCATCACCAGCGCCGGCAACACGCGCCTGGTGAGGGCGCTCGTCGACGAGATCGAAGCCGAGGTCAAGGCATCCGGCGGCCCGTCGCCGCGACGGGTCGAGGGCACCGATCGCCACGAGTGGGTCCTGATGGACTACGGCGACGTGGTCGTCCACGTCTTCTTGGACGAGACCCGGCGCTACTACGAGCTCGAGCGACTGTGGTCCGACGTGCCCCGCATCGAGTGGGCCGACGACCCCGCCGCCGCCGAGGCCTGAGGGGTCAACGTCCGAACTGGACGAAGTAGTGGTGACGACAGAGTCCACGCGCTCGATGCTCGCCGACGCAACCGTCGATCGTGCACTCTCGGCTGCGTCGCCTGACCTCGACCTGCCGAAGGATGGCGTCTCGCCACGGTTCGAACTGCGAGCGTCGGTGACACGGTGGCAGCCAGGCATCGAGCAACGGCACCACCCGAGTGGCGAGATCGTCGAGGCGATTGATCCGGAAGACGACGGTGGGGCGTTGCCCCGGACCGCGGCTGGGCAGCTCTCGGATCGTGCCCGCCCCGCCAAAGGCACGTTGCAGCGACTCGCAACTGGCCCTGTCGTCGATCGCGAGGTGCACGACGAGCGCGAACCTTCGTGTGCCGGCCCAGAGGTACCCGTCTCCGGCGATGAAACCCGCCGCTGCTGCAGGATGCACGTCACCACCCCGTCAGCTCGTAGTAGTGGCGACGGCAGAGGCCCTGCCCGCGAACCGGGTCTGAGCACTCGTCCATCGAGCAGGGGCTTGGGCCGCAGCCCCATCGACTTGGGTGCTCGAGCTCCTCGTCCCAGAGCGTCCGGTACCAGCGCTCGAAGGCCTGCCGCTTGGCACCCTCGGGGAGGAAGTGCTGCATGAACGGCACTGTGGCGTCGCGATGTGCCCGTCTCGAGCTCACCGTGAAGCGGACGCTCGATTGCCACCGCGGGTTTCGCGCCTTGACCGAGTGGATCGAACCGACACCCAAGGCCAGGTGGAGGAGCTCGACGAGCCCGGTGTCGACCGATGCCATCTCCATGACGAACACGTACCGCCCGCGTTCGCTGCCGTCGCGTCGGAGGCCGACGACCGAGCGACTGAAGCAGCCCTCGGCGGCCACCAGTCCGCCGAGGAAGTGACCGACTCCCTCGCGAGCGGCGAAAGAGTCGATGGTGGAGCTAGCCGGAATCGAACCGGCGGCCTTCTGAATGCCATTCAGACGCTCTACCAACTGAGCTATAGCCCCGTAGGAGTCACGCACGATAGCACCATCCCCGATCCGCCCCGCCAGCCGGCCGCCAGTTCTTCGATGGTACGCAGCCGCTGTGACAGCGAACGCCGGAGACCCCCGTCGCGCTGAACGATTCCGGGCAGCTGAGGGTCGGTCGGTACGATGCCGCCCATGGTTGACGGGTACGACGTGCAGGCCATCGAGGCCAAGTGGCAGCAGCGGTGGCGCGAGTCGGGCGCGTACGAGATCGACAACGACGACCCGCGGCCGCCGTACTTCGTGCTGTCGATGTACCCGTACCCGAGCGGCCAGGCCCACATGGGCCACGTGCGCAACTACACCTTCGGCGACCTGATCGTCCGCTACCGGACGATGAACGGCTACGGCGTGCTGTCGCCGATCGGCTTCGACTCGTTCGGCCTGCCGGCCGAGAACGCCGCGATCCGCACCGGCGAGCACCCGCGCACGTTCACCGATGCCCGCATCGAGGAGCTGGCGTCGTCGCTCCAGCGCATCGGCGCGGTCTACGACTGGCGCCGCACGCTCAAGAGCCACGACCCGTCCTACATCCGGTGGACGCAGTGGATCTTCCTGCGGTTCCTGGAGGCCGGGTTGGCCTACCGCGCCGAAGCGCCGGTCAACTGGTGCCCGGGCTGCCAGACCGTGCTGGCCAACGAGCAGGTGCTGGCCGACGGCACCTGCGAGCGCTCGGGCGACCTGGTCGAGAAGCGCGACCTCGAGCAGTGGTTCTTCAAGATCACCGACTATGCCGACCAGCTCCTCGACGACCTCGACGATCTGGACTGGCCCGAGCGGGTCAAGACCATGCAGCGCAACTGGATCGGCCGGTCCGAGGGCGCCGAGTTCGAGATGCAGGTCGTCGACGCCGACGGCACCGCGCATCCCGAGGGTCTCGCCTTCCGGGTCTTCACGACCCGGCCCGACACCAGCTTCGGCATGACGTTCGCCGTCCTGGCGCCCGAGCACGCGCTGGTCCCCGCCCTCACCACGGACGAGCGCCGGGCCGAGGTCGAGGCCTTCGTCGAGCGGGTCCGCAAGGAGTCCGAGATCGACCGGCTGTCGGCCGAGGGCCCGCTGGAGAAGCGCGGCACGTTCACCGGCTCCTTCGCCATGAACCCGTTCACCAAGCGACCGGTGCCGATCTACCTGGCCGACTACGTGCTCACCACCTACGGCACCGGGGCGATCATGGCGGTCCCCGGTGAGGACCAGCGCGACTGGGACTTCGCCACTGCGTACGGGCTGCCCATCATCCGCACGGTGCAGCCGCCTGACGACTGGGATGGCGAGGCGTTCACCGGCGACGGCCCCCGGATCAACAGCGAGTGGCTCGACGGCATGGACAAGCCCACGGCCATCGCCGCAGCCGCCGACTGGCTGGAGGCGCAGGGCATCGGCGAGCGCACCACCAACTACCGCCTGCGCGACTGGCTCCTGTCCCGGCAGCGGTTCTGGGGCTGTCCGATCCCGGTCGTCTACTGCCCCGACCACGGCATCGTGCCGGTCCGCGACGAGGACCTTCCGGTGCTGGCCCCCGACGACGTCGAGTTCCTGCCGACGGGGGAGTCCCCGCTCAAGTTCCACGAGGGCTTCCTGGCAGCCACCTGTCCCACCTGCGGGGGCCCGGCCACCCGCGAGACCGACACCATGGACACCTTCGTCGACTCGTCCTGGTACTTCCTGCGCTTCGCCGACCCGTGGAACGAGGACCGGCCCTTCGACGCGTCCGCCGTCGCGCGGTGGCTCCCGGTCGACCAGTACATCGGCGGGGTCGAGCACGCCATCCTCCACCTGATGTACGCCCGCTTCTTCACCAAGGCGCTGGCCGACCTCGGCCACGCCCCGAAGGAGCTGCGCGAGCCGTTCAAGCGGCTGTTCACCCAGGGGATGATCCGCCTCGACGGCGCCAAGATGTCGAAGTCGAAGGGCAACCTGGTCGCGCCCGAGGACATCCTCGACACCGACGGCGCCGACGCCCTGCGGCTGGCCCACCTGTTCGTCAGCCCCCCGAGCGACGACGTCGACTGGGATGCCGTCACCATCGACGGATCGACCCGGTTCCTCGCCCGTGTCTGGCGCCTGGCGCTCGGCCAGGTCGGCACGATCGTCGACCGCGACGAGACGCCCGCCGACGTGGAGATCGACCGGGCGACGCACCGCCACGTCGCGCGCATCACCGACGAGTACGAGCGGTGGCACTACAACACGGCCGTCGCTGGCTGCATGGAGCACGTCAACGAGCTCTACCGCTACGTCCAGTCCGACGTGGGCGCCCGCCGGGCCACGCTCGATGAGGCCGTCGACACCCTGCTGGCGGTGATGGCGCCGATGGTGCCCCACATCACCGCCGAGTTGTGGGAGCAGCGCCACGGCGCCGATGCGCCCGGCGTGCACGCCCAGACGTGGCCGGTCGTCGACCCGGCCAAGCTCACCGTCGACACCGTGACGATGGTCGTGCAGGTCAACGGCAAGGTGCGTGACCGCATCGAGGTGCCCTCGGGGATCGACGAAGGGGAGGCCACCGCCCTGGCCCTCGCGTCAGAGAAGGTCGCCGCCCAACTCGACGGCGGGGAGCCCCGCAAGGTGATCGCCCGCCCGCCCAAGCTGGTGAACATCGTTGCGTAGCGACGCGAGAGGACAGGGTTGCGTAACGGCGATCGTGCACCGACGGTCCAAGGTCACATGCTGAGCCTGCCTGCGCGCATCGAGGCCTCTGCGGGGCGGGGTGGAGCGGTGACCTTCGTCGGTGGCAGCGACCCGGTGCGGGTGTCGTGGGCCGACCTCCACGACGAGGCGCGCAGCGTCGCCGCGTCGATCCAGGCGCGCGGCGTCACACCCGGTGACCACGTGGCGATCCTCGGCCCGACCAGCCGTGCGCTCGTCACGACGATCCAGGCGGTGTGGCTGGCAGGGGCCACGATCGTGGTGATGCCGATCCCGATGCGGATGGGCTCGATCGAGGAGTTCGTCGCCGCGACGCGCCGCCGCCTCACCCGTGCCGACGTCGCGCTGTTCGCGATCGATCCCGACCTGGCGCCGTTCGTCGAGCCCCAGCCCGGCGACCCGCCGATGGTCGGCCTCGACGAGTTGATGGGGCTGGCCCTCGGCGACTCGTTCACCCGGCCGGCCGACGACCTCGACCGTCTCGCGATCCTCCAGTTCACCAGCGGCTCGACGGCCGACCCGAAGGGCGTCGCGCTGCCGCACCGGGCGGTCGGAGCGAACCTCGACGCGATCGCGATGGCCGCGGCGCTCGATCCCGACGACGACGTGCTGGTCTCCTGGCTGCCGCTCTACCACGACATGGGTCTGGTCGGGCTGCTGTCGCTGTCGATGACGACCGGCACCGACCTCGTCCTCGGCGCGCCGCAGGACTTCATGGCCGCGCCGGTGCGGTGGATGCAGTGGCTGTCCGACTACGGCGGCACCGCCACCGCCGGTCCGAACTTCTCCTACGTGCTCGCCGCCCGGGCGCTGCGACGTGCCGAGGGGCTCGACCTCTCCCGCCTGCGCGTTGCCCTCAACGGTGCCGAGCCCGTCGACCCCGACACCGTCGAGGCGTTCGTGGAGGCGGCCCGACCGCACGGCATGCGCCCCGGTGCGGTGTTCCCCGCGTTCGGCATGGCCGAGGTGGCGATCGCCGGCACGTTCCCCGAGCCGCTGGCCGGGCTGCGGACCGACACGATCGACCTGCGCGTCCTCGAGTCCGAGCGCTACGCCGCTCCGGTGGCTGACGACGCCCCCCACGCCCGGCGCCTGGCCCTGCTCGGCCGCCCTGTCGACGGCCTCGAGATCCGCGTCGTCGACCCGGTGGACGGTCGGCCGCTCGGCGACCGTGAGGCCGGCGAGCTCGAGATCCGCGGTACCTCGGTGTGCGACGGCTACTACGGCGACGCCGAGGCCACCGCCGCGCTCTTCCGCGACGGGTGGCTGCGCACCGGCGACCTCGCCTACCTGCTCGGCGGCGAGCTGGTCATGTGCGGACGGATCAAGGACGTCATCATCGTCGGCGGCCGCAACGTGTTCCCCGAAGACATCGAGCGCGCGGTCGGCACGGTCGAGGGCGTCCGGCCGGGCAACGTGATCGCCTTCGGCGTCGAGGGCCTCCACGGCAAGGAAGCGATCATCGTGGTGGCCGAGACGAAGCTCACCGACGTGTCCGAGATGCACCACGTCATCAACGAGCGGGTGCGCGAAGCGGTGGGAGCACCGGCCAAGGACATCGTCCTCGTTCCCGCCGGGACCCTGCCGAAGACCTCGTCGGGCAAGCTCCAGCGCTCGCTCTGCCGGGACCGGTACCTGAAGGTCGAGCTCGACGAGCTGGAGTAGATCGGCCGCGTGCCCTCAGGCCCCGCGCAGCTCCTCGATGGTGCGGGCCTTGACCTCGTCGTCGCCGGGGATCCCCAGGTAGAAGCCGACGCGGTCGAGCACGCCGCCGAAGCGGTCCTTCAACCCCGCGGCCACCTGGTCGGGTTCGGTGACGACAGCGAAGGTGCCGAGGATGTCGTCGTCGATCAGCGTGGCCATCGTGGCCCACTCGCCCTGCTTGGACAGCGCGTTGAGCTCGGTCTGGAGGTCGCCCCAGCCGTGGTGCTCGAGGACGCCGCGGTACGCGGGGGTCGAACCGTAGAACGCGATCTGGCCCCGCGCCGCGTCGGCCGACCGCTGCATCTCCGCCTCGTCGGAACCCGAGACGACGAACGCCGTGAGGCTGATCTCGAAGTCCGCGCGCTGCCGCCCGCCGATCGCCATCCCCTCCTCCAGCGCGGGGAGGGTGACGTCTCGCAGGTAGGCGTCGGTGGTGAAGGGATGGACGAGGAACCCGTCGCACACCTCACCGGCGACCTTGGTCATCAGCGGCCCGACACCGGCGATGAAGATCTTGGCATCGCCGTGGGGGTTCGGACCCGGGTTGAAGAACGGCGTCATCAGCGTGTGCGTGTAGAAGTCGCCGTGGAAGTCGAGCTTCGCGCCGGTGTTCCACGTGTCCCAGATCGCCCGGATCGCCAGGATCATCTCGCGCATGCGAGCCGCCGGGTGCGACCACGGCATCGAGAACCGCTTGGTGATGTGCGGCTTGATCTGCGAGCCCAGCCCCAGCATGAACCGACCCTCCGAGAACTTCTGCAGGTCGTAGGCGGTCTGGGCGAGCGTCATCGGGCTGCGGGCGAACGCCACCGCGATCGCGGTGCCCAGCTCGATGCGTTGGGTGTGCTCGGCGGCAACGAGCAGCGGCAGGAACGGGTCCTGGCTGGTCTCGGCGCTCCACGCCCCGTCGAACCCCGCCGCCTCGGCGAGCCGTGCGCCGTCCGCGGCACCTGCGATCTGACCGATTCCTCCATCGACCTTCATGGACGGGACCGTAGCCCCCCTCAATCCTGGCCGCGGAGGAAGCGCTCGATCTCGCCGGCGAGCTCGTCGCCCGAGGGCAGGTCGACCTCGGAGCCGTCGCCGTCAGGTGCGGTGCGCTGGTCGATCTGCTCCTCGAGCTGGTGCAGCAGCGCCACGTGCTCGGCGCTGTCGGCGACGAGCTGGTCGAGCCGCGCGCGGGTCGTGGCCGACTCCTCGGAGAGCGACCCGGTGGCGAACGCGAGGTCGCCGAGGTCGTTGAGCGTCTCGACCAGGCTCAACGCCGCGGCGGGGTACGGCATCCCCGACGCGTAGTGCGGCACCTGGGCCCAGAGGCCGATCGCCGGCAGGCCGACCTCGGCGCACCGCCGCTCGATCGCTGCGTGCAGGCCCGCGGGGACGTCGACGGTGGTGCGAACGCCCGCGACGCGGTCGACGAGCTCGCGTTCGGTGGCGGTGGTCGCGAGGAGCGAGGGGCGGGTGTGGGGCACCGCGGCCGGGTAGGCGCCCAGGCCGACGGCGAGGCGCACGCCGAGCGCCATCGCCAGGTCGACGACCGCGTGCGACACGGCCTTCCACCGGTGGTCGGGCTCGGCACCGGTGAGCACGACGACGTCGTTGCCATTGGCGTCGGACAGCGCGACCAGCTCGACGCGAGGCCACGTGAGGCTGGTGTTGACGCCGTCCTCGATGTGCATGATCGGGCGCCGGGCACGGTGGTCGAGCAGCGCATCGGCGTCGAAGGTGGCCACGGTGGTGGTCTCGTGCCCGTCGAGCAGGGAGGCCCCTGCGCGCGCAGCCGCGCCGCCCGCGTCGATCCAACCTGCGAGGGCAAGGACCAGCACTGGCGAGTCGAGGTCGGGGTGCTCGTGGAACTCGTACAGGTCGCTCATGGATCCTCGCAGGATACGGGGACCGGCCCGTCCCCCGTATCCTTGGCGTCTCACGCACCAACCTGGAGGGGACCGATGAGCATCGACGTCACCGACGCCACGTTCGAGGCCGAGGTCATCGAGCGGTCGACCACCATGCCGGTGGTCGTGGATCTGTGGGCCGAGTGGTGCGGCCCCTGCAAGACGCTCGGCCCGATCCTGGAGAAGGTCGTCGACGCCACCGAGGGGCGCGTCCTGCTCGCCAAGGTCGACGTCGACACCAACCCGGGGGTCGCGCAGGCGTTCCGGGTGCAGGGGATCCCGGCGGTGCACGCGGTGAAGGATCGGCGGCCGGTCGACTCGTTCGTGGGCGCGCAGCCCGAGTCGGTCGTGCAGGCGTTCATCGACGCGCTGCTGCCCACCGAGGAGCAGTCAGAGCTCGACCGGCTCGTCGCCGCGGGCGACGAGGAGTCGCTGCGGGCGGCCCTCGAGCTCGAGCCGGGCCACGAGGGGGCGATCGTCGCGCTCGCCGAGTTGATGGTGGACGAGGGCCGTACCGATGAGGCGTTGGAGGTCCTGGAGCGGATCGACACGCCGGAGTCCCGGCGGGTCGCGGCGCTCGCGCGCACCGGTCCCGACCTCGGCGGCGACGACATCGAGGCCCGACTCGTGGGCCTGCTCGACCGGGTGAAGGGCGACGACGACGCTCGCCAGACCTTCGTCGACCTGCTCGAGGTGCTCGGGCCCGACGACCCCCGCACCGCGGCCTTCCGCAAGCAGCTCACCGCCCGCCTGTTCTGACACCAGGGCCGTCACCAGACCCCTGGTCACCGGTCGCGCCTGCCCGGTACGCTGCACCGGTCGACGTCCGCGTCCACGCCTTCCCCGGCTGACATCGCACGCCATGCACCGGAGAGCTCGTGGAACCGTCGTTGCCGCCATCGCGCGGTGCGGGCCCCCGAACGCCGCGCGCCCACGTCGAGGACCTGGCCGATCGCTTGGGCACGTCGGTGGGGTCGATCGTCGCGGGCGGGGTCGCGGTGGCCGTCGCGCTGGTGCTCGTCGTCGCGGTGCTCGCGTCGCGCTCGCAATCGTCGCTGCCTGAGCTGACCATCCCGTACGCCGAGGGGGCAGGCGACCCCAGCGGGACGTCGCCCGCGCCGACCGCGGCCAGCCCGTCCGCGACCTCGGTGCAAGCAGACGTGCTCGTCCACGCGGCAGGCGCCGTGGCGCACCCGGGCGTGTACTCGCTCCCGGCCGATGCCCGCGTCGGCGATCTGCTCGCCGCAGCAGGAGGCCCGGTGGGCGAGGCCGACGTAAACCGGCTGAACCTGGCCGCCCCGCTCACCGACGGCAGCAGGGTGTACGTCCCGGTCGTCGGCGAGTCGGCGCCGCCCGCAGTGCTGGGGCCGGACGTGGCGTCGCCCGGCGGGGCATCCGGCGGGCCGATCGACCTGAACACCGCCGACGCCTCGGCGCTCGAGGAGCTGCCAGGCGTCGGGCCGGCGACGGCCGCCGCGATCGTCGCCCACCGCGAGCAGCACGGCCCGTTCCGGTCGGTCGACGACCTGCTCGACGTCAGGGGCATCGGCGACTCGAAGTTGGCCGCCATGCGCGACCTGGTGACGGTGTGAGCCCCGCGGCCTGGAACCGCCTCCTGCTCGGGGTCGCCGCGTGCGCCTGGGGTGTCGCTCTGATCGCAGGCACCGACGCTCCTCGTCCGACGTCGGCTGCGGTGCTCGGTGGCGACCTCGACGGCGAGGTCCAGGTCACCGAGGACCCCGAGCGGTTCGGCGCGGCGGTCCGGCTGGTCGTGCGCCGCGACGGCATCGAGATGGAGGCATGGGCGAGGGGCGACGAAGGTCGGGCCCTCGAGGAACGCCAGGTGGGGGAGTGGGTGGAGCTCGAGGGATCGGTGCGCCCGATGGACGCCGAGTGGCGGCTGCGCGCCGGCGTGGTGGGCCGCGTCGAGGTCGACGCGGTGCGCGGCTGGCGCCACGGTGGCCCGGTCAGCCGTGCGGCCAACGGCGTGCGGCGAACCCTCGCCGACGGCGCGGGCGCGATGGACGACCACGACGCCGCCCTGTTCCTGGGGTTGGTCCTCGGCGACCGGCGGGGCCACGACGAGGTCACCGAGGACGCGTTCGCGGGGTCCGGGCTCACGCACGTGCTGGCCGTATCAGGATCGAACGTGGCCTTCATCCTCGTGCTCGCTGGCCCCGTGCTGCGCCGCCTTCGCTTCGGCGGACGGCTGGCCGCCACGCTCGCGGTGGTCGCGTTCTTCGCCGTCGTGACCCGCCTGGAGCCGTCGGTGCTGCGCGCCGCGACGATGACCGGCCTGGGCGCGTGCGCCGTCACGTTCGGCTGGGAGGCCGAGAGCCGCCGAGTCCTGGCGGTCACGGTCGCCATCCTCCTGTGCGTCGACCCGTCGCTTGCACGCTCGTTGGGCTTCCAGCTGTCGGTCGCCGCGTCGCTCGGCATCGTCTCGTTCGCGCGGCCTCTCGCCGTCCGGTTGCCGGGCCCCCGCTGGCTGGCCGAGCCCGTGTCAGTGACCGCGGTCGCCCAGCTCGCGGTGGCGCCGCTGCTGCTCCCCGTCGCCGGCGGCCTCCCGGTTGCGTCGTTGCCCGCGAACCTGTTGGCGGTGCCCGCCACGGGACCGGTGATGGTGTGGGGCGTGCCCGCGGGGATGGTCGCCGGGCTCGCGGGCGGCGACAGCACGTTGGCATCGCTGCTCCACCTGCCGACCTCGTGGATGGTGTCGTGGATCGACGCGGTGGCGCGGGCGGGTGCCGCGGCACCGCTCGGCGAGCTCGGCGCCCGTCACCTCGTGTTGCTGGGTGCTGCCCTGGCCGGGGTCGTGTGGGGGCGTCGGGTCGGCCATCGTGCGCTGGCCGGTGCTGTCGCGTGCGCTGTCCTCGTCCAACCGGCCGTCGCGATCGCGTCCGGTGCGGGCGTCGGCGGCGATCTCGGACCCGGTGCCGTCCTCCACCGCTCGGGCCGAGCGGTCGTGGTCGTCATCGACTCCGATGCTCGCGTCGACCTCGTGCTCGAGGGACTCCGTCGGTCCGCCGTGACGCGCATCGACGTCCTCGTCGCCGTCGACGGAGGTCGAGGAT
This sequence comes from uncultured Iamiaceae bacterium, assembly GCA_964494405.1. Lineage (GTDB taxonomy): Bacteria > Actinomycetota > Acidimicrobiia > Acidimicrobiales > SKKL01 > Actinomarinicola. The sequence goes on along the minus strand of CAZBTQ010000020.1, from coordinate 8,242 downwards.
CGGCGGAGGTGGCCGCGGCGATCGGACGTCGCGCCAGTCCTCGGCTGGTCCTGGCCCCCGAGGGCCACCGCGTGCCCGGCGCGTCGACGCCCCCCGCTGGCGTGGTGATCACCGTTGGCGAGCTCCGAGTCCGGGTCGGCGCGACCTCACCTCAGCTCGACGTCTCGGTCGAGCCGATCACGCGGGAGCGAGACCCTCCGGGACGGTGCGCGTCGGCTTGCGCACCAGCAGCAGCAGGACCGCCGCCGTGACGTTCATCGCCGCGACGATGAGGAACGCCCCGTCGTAGTTCCCGATCTCGTCGAAGTACCACGACGCGGCGAGCGGCGCGCCGGCCCCGATGACGAGGGAGAAGGGCATGGCGGCGCTGCGGACGGCGCCCAGGTGCTGGCGGCCGAAGAACGACGCCCAGATCACCTCTTGGAGCGGGATCAACCCGCCCCACCCGAGGCCGAGGAGGAAGAAGCCGATGAACACGACCGCGTCGGCCCCCGAGCGCACGCTGAGGGTGATCGTCACCATGGCGAGGCCGGTCGTCGCCGCGCCGAGCGACGCCAGCTTGTTCGGCGCGACGCGGTCCATCAGCCAGCCCCACATGGGCTTGGACAACAGCGCGGGGATCGATGCCAGGGTCACCATGAACGCCGCCTCGCTGCGGTCGTACCCGGCGTCGGTCATGAACGGCACGGTCTGGAGCAACATCACTCCGATGGTCACCACGAACATGCCGAACGCCACGACCAACAGGTAGAAGGCGCTCGTGCGCAGCGCCTCGGCGCGGGTGAGCGACTCGGCGAAGTCGGCGCGGGCGCTCGCGCCCAGGGCACCGGCGGCGTCCTCGGCCGAACGGCCGTCGGGGTACAGGCCGTGGTCCTCGGGTGCGCGGCGCATCGCCAACGCCGCCGGGATCAACAGGATCACGGCGCCGACGGCCAGCCCTCGCCACGCCGCACGCCAGCCCCAGGCGTCGATCATCCCGGTCGTGAGCGGCGTGAGCAGCACACCGGCGAGCGACACGCCCATCGAGGCCCACCCCACGGCACGGCCGCGCTTGTCGACGAACCACTTCGAGAGCGTGACGTTCACGACGAGGTTGCCGGTCATCGCCGCACCGGTCGACAGCGCGATGCCGTACACGATCATCCACTGCCACAGGGTGTGGATGTAGCTGAGGGTCACCATCGACGCGGCGAGGATGGCGACGCCGATGAGCATGAGGCGGCGTGCTCCCTTGCGGTCGACGTGGGTGCCCACGAAGAACCCGCAGAGGGCGAGCACGACCTGACCGATCGTGCGGGCGAGGGTGAACTGCGAGCGCGACCAGTCGAGGTCGACGGTCATGGGTTCGAGGAACGGCCCGAGGACGTAGTTGCCCGCCCCCATCGACACGAACTGGGCCACCAGGGCCGCGACCACGAGCCACCAGCCGTAGTAGAAGCGCGGAGATCGGACAGCGGAGGCTCCGTCGCCGTCAACCTGGCTCGCGCCGGGCGGACCGACCGGCGGCTCCGGTCCCGGACCCGCCCTGGTCTCGATCGCCATCGTCGCTCCCCCCGGTGCGCTGGCCTCCCGGGACCCTACCGTCGCGCGGACCGCAGCGCGACAGGGCCGGTGTAGGTTCGCCGTCGTGGAGCTCTGGCTGGGTGATGTGCAGTTCGACGTGACGCATCGAGCCGTGGTCATGGGCATCCTCAACCGCACGCCGGACTCGTTCTACGACCGTGGCGGCTACTGGGGCTTCGACGACTTCCTCGCCAAGGCCGACCAGCTCGTGGCCGACGGCGCCGACTTCTTGGACGTGGGGGGTGTGAAGGCCGGCCCCGGCGACGAGGTCTCCGAGCAGGAGGAGCTCGACCGGGTGATCCCGGCCGTGGCGGCCCTGCACGAACGCTTCGACATCCCGTTGTCGGTGGACACGTGGCGAGCGTCGGTGGTGCGCGAGGCCATCGCGGCCGGGGCGGTCGTCGGCAACGACATCTCGGGGTTCGCCGACCCGGACTACCTGGCGGTGTGTGCCGCTGGCGGCGCCTCGGTCGTGGCCACCCACATCCGGCTTGCCCCGCGGGTCGCCGATCCGGATCCTGAGTACGACGACGTGGTGGCCGAGGTGCGCGACGTCCTCGCCGACCGGGCGCGTCGAGCCGTCGAGGCCGGCATCCCCGCCCAGCGGGTCATGGTCGACGCGGGGCTCGACCTCGGCAAGACCGAGGCGCAGTCGTTGCAGCTCCTCCGCCGGTCCGACTCGCTGGTCGCGCTCGGCCACCCCGTGTTCCTCTCCGCATCCAACAAGCGGTTCCTCGCCCACCTGCTCGACGCCGACGTGCGCGAGGTCTCCGACGGCACGCTCGCCGCGCACACGCTCGGCATCGTGCTCGGCTGCCGCGTGCTGCGCGCCCACGACGTGAGGGCGACCAGGCGCGCGGCCGACGTCGCGGCCGCGCTGCTCGCGGCATGAGCGCGCCAGTCCACCTCATCAAGGGCGACGACCAGGTGCTCGTCGGCGACGCGCTGCGCAAGGTCGTCGACGAACTGGTCGGCGACGGCGACCGCTCCCTGTTGGTGGACGAGGTCGACGACGATCGGTTCACCCTCGGCGACCCCGCGCACATCTCCCCGCTGGTCGACGCGGCGCAGACCCCACCGTTCCTCACCGAACGTCGCATCGTCGTGGGGCGCCACCTCGGGCGCTTCACCACCGCCGAGTCGGTCGCGCCGCTCGTGGCCTACCTCGCCGATCCGTTGGAGACGACGTCGCTCGTGCTGGTGTGGGACAAGGGTCCCAAGTACACCGGTCGGTCGGCGGTGCCGAAGTCGCTCGCCGACGCGATCAAGGCGGCGGGCGGTGTCACCATCACCGCGGGTGTGCCCGCCAACGCCAAGGGTCGCGACGCCTGGCTGAAGGACCAGCTCGCGACAGCGCGGGTGCGCCTCGACGGCCGCGCCCAGAAGCTGCTGGGCGAGCGCCTCGGCGAGGACCTCAACCGGATGGGAGCCGTGCTGGAGGTGCTCGCGGGCACCTACGGCGACGGCGCCACCGTGGGGGTCGACGAGCTCGAGCCGTTCCTCGGCGAGGCCGGCGGCGTCCCGCCGTGGGAGCTCACCGATGCGATCTCCACCGGCGACATCGCCACCGCGCTCGACCGCCTCCGGCGGATGACCAGCGGCGGGGACCGCCACGCACTGCAGATCATGTCGACGCTGCACCGACACGTCGCCGGCCTCATGAAGCTCGACGGGGCTGACGTCCGGTCACGCGAGGACGCGGCGCGGCTGGTCGGCATGGCGCCGTTCCCCGCCGAGAAGCTGATGAAGCTGGCGCGCCGCATGGGTTCGGAGCGCATACGCGATCAGGTGCTGCTGGTCGCGCAGGCCGACCTCGACCTGCGCGGCGCGAACGAGTGGCCGGACGAGCTCGTGCTCGAGGTGCTCGTCGCCCGCTTGGCCCGCCTCAGCGCGTCGCGCTGACGGCCCACCTGCGACGACGCCGCTCACTCCTCGGAGGGGGCCCGCAGCTCGCGGAGGCGCCACCAGCACGCGCCTGCGACACCGAGTGCGATGGAGACGACGACGGCGCTCTGGGTCGGTGTCGCCGTGGCGCCGTCGGCAGGTGGGGCCACGATCTGCAACACGTAGAGCCCGCCGATGAACGCGGCGACGCCGAGCACGGTCCGCAGCATGATGACGAGCATCGGGGACGGATCGGTGCGCGCCTCGTCGACCAGGTACCGGTCGTGCTCGGACAACGCCTCGTAGCGCTGTCGCCTGGTTCGTCGCCACGACGACCACGCGGCGCCGGCCGCGACGATCGTCACGATGAACGCGGGCACGGTGAGGGAGCGGGGCAGCAGGGCCAGGGTCCACGTGACCCCCATGGCGGCCAGGAGCACGAGCCAGATGCGCCGCACGTCGAGACCCGCGGTGCCGGCGAGCTCGCGCGCGGTGTTGTGGTCGAGTGCGTCCCGCGGGTCGGTGCGATCGAGGCGGGCGGCACCGGCGAAGCGTCGGAGTGCGTCGTCGGGTCGCCGCTGGTGTGAGAGCGCGGCGCCGAGCAGGTCCAGCGCGACGTCGTCGTCGGGGCGCACGGCCAGCGCGGCCTGGGCGTGTTGCTCGGCGCGGGCCCAGTCCCCGATGGTGAGGGCGACGTGGGCGGCGGCGATGCGGATGTCGGCGTCGTCGGGATCGAGGTCGACGGCGGTGGCGGCCGCGCGCAGGGCATCGTCGGGGCGTCGCTCGGCCAGTGCGAGCACCATGGCGAGGTTGGCGTGGGTGTACGGGTCGTCCGGCGCGAGAGCGATCGCGGTGCGGGCGGCCCGCTCGGCCTCCTCGTGGTGACCGATGCCGACCAGCACGCGTGCCCGCACCATGTGGGGGCGGGGCCAGCTCGGGTCGAGCGCGCCGGCGCGCCCGGCGTGGTGGATCGCCGCGTGGGCGTCGTCGAGCGCTGCATGGCACCTGGCGACCAGCAACTCGGACTCCGGATCGCTGGGGTCGGCGATCAGTGCTCGCTGGGCGGCTTCGAGCGCATCGACGTGACGACCGAGGTCGAACAGGGCGAGCGCCCGCTCTCGCATCGCCGTGGGGTCGGCGCCTGCCGCCTCGTCCGGTGTGGGCACGTCACCAGTGTGGCCCGGGACGCGACACGACCCCGCACCAGGCGGGGTCGTGGACGGTGCTGAGGGCCGGACGGCTCTAGGCCGCGGCGCTCTCCGAGAGACGGGCGAGGCGCTTGGTGAGGCGGCTCTTCTTGCGGTTGGCGGCGTTGCGGTGCATGACGCCCTTGGCTGCGGCCTGATCGATCCGCTTGATCGCGGCGCTCAACAGCTCGGCGGTGTCCTCGCCGGCCTCGGCGGCCTGCTCGGCCTTCTTGGTGCGCGTCTTCAGCTCGGCGCGGACGGCCTTGTTGCGCTGCCGGCGCTTCTCGTTCTGACGGTTGCGCTTCTTCTGACTGGCGATGTTGGCCACAAGGGTCCTTCGGCGATGGGGGCGCGTGGGTCGGGCCCGGACGGGACCGTGCGATGATAGCGACGTCCACACCGGATGTCACACCCCCCATCGCTATCGTCATCGGTTCCCATGGACCTGTCGCGCATCCGCAACGTCTCGATCATCGCCCACATCGACCACGGCAAGTCGACGCTCGCCGACCGCATGCTCGAGCTGTGCGGCGCCGTCGACGCGCGCGACATGCGCGAGCAGTACCTCGACTCGATGGACCTCGAGCGCGAGCGGGGCATCACGATCAAGCTCCAGAGCGTCCGGCTCGACCACCAGGGCCACGTCGTGAACCTGATCGACACGCCCGGCCATGTCGACTTCGGCTACGAGGTGTCGCGGTCGCTCGCCGCGTGCGAAGGCGTGATCCTGTTGGTCGACGCCTCCCAGGGCATCGAGGCCCAGACCCTCGCCAACTGCTTCCTCGCGCTGGAGAACGACCTCGAGATCGTCGCCGCCCTCAACAAGATCGACCTCCCGGCCGCAGATCCCGACCTGTACGCGCAGGAGATCGAACGGGTGCTCGGCATCCCCGCCGATGAGGTCCTGCAGATCAGCGCCAAGACGGGCGAGGGCGTGCCCGAGCTCCTCGACGCGGTGGTCGAGCGGATCCCGCCGCCGGTCGGTGACCCCGACGCCCCGCTCCAGGCGCTGATCTTCGACTCGCACTTCGACCAGTACCGCGGCGTCGTCTCGTCGGTGCGGGTGATGCACGGCGAGCTGACGACCGACTCGAAGATCCGCTTCATGCAGGCGGGCACCACCCACGAGGCGGGCGAGGTCGGCGTGCGCAAGCCCGCGATCACCCCCGTGCGATCGCTCGGCACAGGCGAGGTCGGCTACCTCATCGCCGGGATCAAGGACGTCGGCGAGGCACGATCCGGCGAGACCGTCACCAACGCGGCCCGACCGGCCGACGAGGCGCTCGACGGCTACCGCGAACCCAAGCCGATGGTGTTCTGCGGCCTGTACCCGATCGAGGGCGACGACTTCTCCGACCTGCGCGACGCGCTCGAGAAGCTGCGGCTCAACGACTCGAGCTTCACGTACCAGCCCGAGACGTCGGGGGCGCTCGGCTTCGGGTTCCGATGCGGCTTCCTCGGCCTGCTCCACATGGAGATCGTGCGGGAGCGCCTCGAGCGCGAGTTCGATCTGAGCCTCATCGCGACCGCGCCGTCGGTCGAGTACACGGTCGAGATGACCGGCGGCGCGATCGTCGAGATCGACAACCCCAGCGAGATGCCGAGCCCGGGCGAGATGGAGGGCATCGACGAGCCGTACCTGAAGGTCACGATCCTCACGCCGTCCACCTACACCGGGTCGATCATGGAGCTGTGCCAGACCCGCCGGGGCGACATGGTGACGATGGAGTACCTGTCGCCCGAGCGCGTCGAGCTCATCTACGAGATCCCCCTGGCCGAGGTCGTCATGGACTTCTTCGACCAGCTCAAGAGCCGCACGCAGGGCTACGCCAGCCTCGACTACGACCCGATCGGGTACCGCCGGTCGAACCTCGTGAAGGTCGACATCCTCCTGCACGGTGACCCGGTCGACGCCTTCAGCATGATCGTGCACCGCGACACGGCCTACGACTACGGCCGCAAGATGTGCGAGAAGCTGAAGGAGCTCATCCCGCGCCAGCAGTTCGACGTGCCGATCCAGGCCGCGATCGGCGGCAAGATCATCGCCCGCCAGACCGTCAAGGCGTTCCGCAAGGACGTCACCGCCAAGCTCTACGGTGGCGACATCACCCGGAAGAACAAGCTGCTCCAGAAGCAGAAGGCGGGGAAGAAGCGGATGAAGTCGATCGGCCGTGTCGAGATCCCCCAAGAGGCGTTCATCTCGGCGCTGACGCTCGACGACTGAGCCAGGTCAGGACGGGGCGACGTGTTCGAACGTTGGGATGAGTCGGACATCCCCGACCAGACCGGTCGGGTGGCGGTGGTCACGGGTGCCAACGGCGGACTCGGCCTCGCGACCTGCGCCGCGCTGGCCCGCGCCGGGGCGCACGTCGTCATGGCGTCTCGCAACCCCGACAAGTCCGAGGCAGCGGCCAGGTCGATCACCGAGGCAGGAGGCAGCGTCGAGATCGTGCCGCTCGACCTGTCCGACCTCGATTCGGTCGGGTCGGCGGCGGCGGCGATCCTTCAGCGGCATCCCCACCTCGACCTCCTGGTCAACAACGCAGGGATCATGGGCACTCCCTACGCCGAGACCGTCCAAGGCTTCGAGCAACAGGTCGGCACCAACCACCTCGGCCACTTCGCGCTCACCGGGCAGCTCCTGCCCGCCCTGCTGGCGACGGCAGGCTCGCGCGTGGTGACGGTGACGTCGGTGGCGCGCTTCCGCGCCGAGCCGCTCGACGCACCGTTCACGGGTGCCGATGGCTACCGGGAGTGGCACGCCTACGGTCGCTCGAAGCTCGCCAACCACGTGTTCGCCATGGCGCTGCACCGCAGGCTGCGTGCCGCCGGCGCCGAGACGGCAAGCGTGAGCGCGCACCCCGGGCTCACCAACTCCGACCTCCAGACCACCAGCGTCGAGGCGTCCGGAGGCGGCAGCTCGCAGAAGTTCTTCCAGCGACTCGCGCACAGCACCGGCATGACGGTCCACCGCGGCGCGCTGTCCCAGCTGCGTGCAGCCACAGACCCTGCGGTCGAGTCGGGTGAGCTGTACGCGCCACGCTTCGCCACCGTGGGGTCGCCGGTGCGGCACCCGCTGCTCGCTCCGAGGCTGGACGAACGGGGCGATGCCCTGTGGGTGGCATCTCAGCAGGCGACCGGCGTCGAGATCGACGTCGCGGCCCAGGTAGCCGCACTCGACGGCTGAGGAGGGGCGCGTCACAGCCGGGCGATCGCCTCCCAGATCAGCACGCCCCAGGTCCTGGACCCCACCCTGCCGTCGACTGCGAGGTGGCGTGACCGCTGGAAGCTGCGCACGGCCTGCTCGGTTGCCGGCCCGAAGAGCGGGGTGCTGCTGCGCATCCCCGCCTCGCGGATGCCTGAGCCCTCCAGGAGGCCCCACAGCTCGACCACGATCGGTCCGCGGTCGCCCTTCACCGTAAGGGGCTTGGAGGCGATCAGCGCGGTGACCCTGGCGAGCGCATCGACATCGGGTGTCACGCGCTCCGACACGATGCCTGACGCGATCTCCTCGGGCGACGCCACCACCTCGTAGTGCATGGCGTCCTTGTTGACAGGGTCCGAAGATCTCGCGTCGGTCGCGCGCTCGGCATCGGCACGGGACCTTC